>NZ_LBJU01000130.1:0-327563 GCF_028128835.1 Bradyrhizobium sp. CCBAU 65884
AGATCTCCGATTCTGGAACCCCCAGGGCGAACCCGAGTCAATCCGCCGCACCAGATATGTGCATGCCCTAGTGCGAACGCAGGGACCCATAACCACAGGGAGAAATCGTCGCGCAAAGCTCGCAACTCCGGGTCTTCGTCAAACCACTCCCTGTGGGTATGGGTCCCGGATCGTCGCTCCGCTTCCGACAACGCTGCGCGTTGTCAGGAGCTGCGCTTGTCCGGGACGACAGCGGAGTTTTCCGGAGCGACAGCGGAGCTTGTGGAGGCGGCAACAAAAAAGCCCCGGCTCGCGCCGGGGCTTCGATGTCTGGCGAACCGAAAGGTTCGCTTACTTGCTGTCGCGGTTCTTGAGCGCGGTGCCGAGGATGTCGCCGAGCGTTGCTCCCGAATCGGAGGAGCCGTACTGCGCGATGGCTTCCTTTTCTTCTGCGACTTCGAGCGCCTTGATCGACACCTGGACCTTGCGGGCCTTCTTGTCGAACTGGATCACGCGGGCATCGACCTTCTCACCGACGGCAAAGCGTTCGGCGCGCTGGTCGTTGCGGTCACGGGCGAGCTCGGAGCGCTTGATGAAGGTCGAGAAGTCGGTACCGGTGATCTTCACCTCGATGCCGCTTTCCTTCACTTCGAGCACTTCGCAGGTCACGACCGCGCCCTTCTTGACATCGCCCGGCTCGGCGAAGGGGTCGCCTTCGAGCTGCTTGATGCCGAGCGAGATGCGCTCCTTCTCGACGTCCACATCGAGCACCACGGCCTTCACCATGTCGCCCTTCTTGTAGTTGTCGATCACCTGCTCGCCCGGAAGCTTCCAGTCGAGGTCGGAGAGATGGACCATGCCGTCGACGTCGCCCTCGAGACCCAGGAACAGACCGAACTCGGTCTTGTTCTTGACCTCGCCCTCGACCGTCGAACCGGTCGGGTGACCTTCCACGAAGACCTCCCAGGGGTTGCGCATGGTCTGCTTGAGGCCGAGCGAGATGCGGCGCTTGACGGAATCGACTTCCAGCACCTGCACTTCGACTTCCTGCGAGGTCGAAACGATCTTGCCGGGGTGCATGTTCTTCTTGGTCCACGACATCTCGGAGACGTGGATCAGGCCTTCGATGCCCGGCTCGAGCTCGACGAACGCACCGTAGTCGGTGATGTTGGTGACGCGGCCGGTGAAGCGGGCACCCAGCGGGTACTTGGCTTCGATGCCCTGCCACGGATCGTCCAGGAGCTGCTTCATGCCCAGCGAGATGCGGTGCGTCTCGTGGTTGATCTTGATGATCTTGACCTTCACGGTCTGGCCGATCGAGAGCACCTCGGTCGGGTGGTTGACGCGGCGCCACGCGATGTCGGTGACGTGCAGCAGGCCGTCGATGCCGCCGAGATCAACGAACGCACCGTAATCGGTGATGTTCTTAACCACGCCGTCGATGACCTGACCCTCTTCGAGGTTCTGCACCAGCTCCTGACGCTGCTCGGCGCGGGTCTCTTCGAGAACCGTGCGGCGGGACACGACGATGTTGCCGCGACGGCGATCCATCTTGAGGATCTGGAACGGCTGCGAATTGTTCATCAGCGGCGCAACGTCGCGGATCGGACGGATGTCGACCTGCGAGCGCGGCAGGAAGGCCACGGCACCGTCGAGGTCGACGGTGAAGCCACCCTTGACCTGATTGAAGATGACGCCGTTGACCTTCTCGTTGTTCTGGAACGCCTTCTCGAGCTTGCCCCAGCTCTCTTCGCGGCGCGCCTTGTCGCGCGACAGCACGGCTTCGCCGAGCGCGTTCTCGATGCGATCGAGGAACACTTCAACCTCGTCGCCGACCTTCAGTTCGCTGTCACGGCCGGGGCCGGAAAACTCGCGCAGGGCGACGCGGCCCTCGGTCTTCAGGCCGACGTCGATGACGGCCATGTCCTTTTCAATTGCAACAACCTTGCCCTTGACGACGGAGCTCTCCTGCAGGTTGCCACCTGCGAAGGACTCGTCGAGCATCGCGGCGAAATCGTCGCGCGACGGGCTATAGGTATCAGCAGAAGTCGAAGCCATTTGTTCTCCAGTTGCGGATGTCGTGCCGGCCGTTGGGTTCATGGGCGCATCGCACGCGCAGTGTCGGAAGGTCCGCAAGACCTTCGAGCGACCGCTCGCTGCTCCGGCCTGATAGGCGGAACAGCGGAAGCGGGCCGGCTGAGGCCCGCGCGTTCGATACGTGGAAATCTTGTGTCCGGAGCCTGGATCGCGTCGGCCCCAAACAGGGGACCGAGGTATCGACCTCAAAGAGCGGGAGCGGGCACTTCCTCCAATGACGGCGGCGGCTTAACCCCGCGACCGGCCCGCTCGGACGGCCTCGATAATGTCGATGGCGGCCCGGACGCCGCCTTCTATATCCAGTTGGGAGTTATCTAGCAAGTAAGCATCGGCGGCCGGTTTCAGGGGCGCAATAGGCCGGTTCTTGTCGCGTTCGTCGCGCTGGATGATGTCGGCGAGCACGGCGGCCTCGTCGGCCTCCTCGCCCCTCGCCTTGGCCTCCATGGTCCGGCGGCGCGCTCGGACTTTTGGATCGGCGACGACGAAAATCTTCACGTCCGCATGCGGGCAGATCACGGTTCCAATGTCCCGGCCGTCCAGCACCGCTCCGGGCGGATCGGCGGCGAATTGCCGCTGAAAATTGACCAGGGCCTCGCGCACCCTGGGGATCGCCGAGACGATGGAGGCGCCCTCGCCGGCCTTCTGGGTCTTCAGGGCCGGATTGCCGAACTTTTCGGGATCGAGTTCCAGCGCCGCAGCGACCGCAGCCTCCTCGTCCCGGAGATCGTGACCGGACTGCATCAGGGCATAGGCCACCGCACGGTAGATCACGCCGGTATCGAGGTGACGGTAGCCGTAATGGTGCGCGAGACGCTTGCCGAGCGTCCCTTTGCCCGAGGCCGCGGGTCCGTCGATGGCGATGATCATGAAAACTCGGCCCCTAGCGAACGCATCATCGGAATGAAGTCCGGGAAACTGGTGGCGATGAAAGCGGTGTCGTCCACGGTCACCGGCTGGTCCGAGGCGCAGCCCATCACCAATGCGGACATCGCGATGCGATGGTCCATGTGGGTCGCGACAGTGCCGCCGCCGGGGACGTGACCGCGACCCTCGACGATCAGATCGTCGCCGGAGACCTCGACCTTCACGCCGTTGACGCGGAGCATGGCAGCGGTGGCCTCCAGGCGATCCGATTCCTTGACGCGCAGCTCCTGCAGGCCGCGCATGATCGTGGTGCCCTCGGCGAAAGAGGCTGCCACCGCGAGCACGAGATATTCATCGATCATCGAGGGCGCGCGCTCCGGCGGCACCACGACGCCGCGCAGCTTCGAGGCCCGCACGCGCAGTTTCGCCATCGGCTCGCCGGCGTCGCCGCGGACTTCGCTCTCCTCGATCGATGCGCCCATTTCGCGCAGCGTGGTGAACAGGCCGGTGCGCAGCGGATTGGTCATGACATCCGACAGGACGACATCGGAGCCCTCGACGATCAGCGCCGCGACCACCGGGAAAGCCGCCGAAGAGGGATCGGCCGGCACCACGACATTGGCACCGTGCAGCTCGGGCTGGCCCTTGAGCGTGATACGGCGGCCGTGCACGCCCTCCTGTGCCGAGGTGATGTCGGCACCAAAATGCTTCAGCATCAATTCGGTGTGGTCGCGGCTGGCCTCGGTCTCGATGACGGTCGTGATGCCAGGCGCGGCAAGGCCCGCCAGCAGCACTGCCGATTTGATCTGGGCCGAGGCGACCGGGGTCTTGTAGGTGATCGGCAGCGGATCGCGGGCACCCTGGAGTGTCAGGGGCAGGCGGCCGCCCTCACTGCCGGAGATGACCTTGGCGCCCATCTTTTCCAGGGGATCGAGGATTCGGCGCATGGGGCGGCTGCGCAACGAGGCGTCCCCGTCGAAAACCGCCGAGATCGGGCAGCCGGCGACGGCGCCCATCACCAGCCGGCAGCCGGTGCCGGAGTTCCCGAAATCCAGCGCTTCCTTGGGCTGGGCGAAGCCCGCGACGCCGACGCCCTGCACTTTCCAGGCAAAATCGCCGGTCCGCTCCACGGTGGCGCCCAGCGCCTGCATCGATTTGGCGGTGTTGAGGACGTCTTCGCCCTCCAGCAGACCTGAAATCCTGGTCTCGCCGACCGCGAGCGCGCCCAGGATGAGGGCACGGTGGGAGATCGACTTGTCCCCGGGCACCCGTACTTTCCCGGTCAGCGGCCCGCTGGCGCGAGCCTGGAGCGGCCTCGTTTGGTCGGAATGGGTCACGATTGTGTCCTTGGATGCGCCCTCGAGGGCGCTGGGCGCAGGTACCACATGGTCAGCGCCTCGTCACGGGCATGTCGTTCTCCCGTAATGCGCTATTGACAGCGGGCCGCCAACTAGCCAAGTGAAACACCGCTTTTCAGACATTCCCAGGATTCCTGCCGTGGCCAAGTCCGAACTCGGAACCAAACGTATTTGCCCAACCACGGGCAAGAAGTTCTATGACCTCAACAAGAATCCGGTGATCTCGCCCTATACCGGTGAAGTCGTGCCGATCGCCCCGGTCGCGCCCGCGCGCATGCCCCGCGGCGCCGAGGCACGGCACGCAGCGACGGCCGACGCCACGCCGGAGCCGGCAGAGGTCGAGGAGGTCTCGCTCGAGGAGGCCGACGCCGAGGAGAACACCGGCAAGGTCAAGGCCGCCGTGCCCGAATCCGAGGACGATATCGAGGTCGATGAGACCCTCGATGACGACGATGACGATGATTCGACCTTCATTGCCGACGAAGAAGAGGGCGATGAGGACGTGACCGACATCATTGGTGATGTCGGAGGTGATGAAGAGACTTGAGATCAGCCCTGATCTGTGAAAAAGGGTGCACCGCGCGAGTCACCAGGGCTCGCCGGTACGGGTGATCCACCAGGATCCCCACAAGGACTAAGGGGCCATAGCTCAGCTGGGAGAGCGCTTGCATGGCATGCAAGAGGTCGGCGGTTCGATCCCGCCTGGCTCCACCACGCTTCGCCCTTCGGGCTACGCGTGGCGCAGCCGCGCGGAGCTTGAAGGGTGAAGCGTGGTGTCCGGCGTAGCCCAAAGGGCGAAGACGGACTGGTGAGACCCCCACCTAACGGCTACCCGGGCGATAGCGTCGATGTGGTACGTCTACATCCTCCGCAGCATTGAATTTCCCGAGCAGGAATACGTTGGCGCTACCGAGGATTTGAAGCGACGGATTCCGGAGCACAATGCCGGCAGATCCAGCCATACCGCCAAGTTCAAACCCTGGAAGCTGATCTGGTACTGCGCCTTCCCCGACAAGCATAAAGCGCTCGCGTTCGAGGCGTATCTGAAGTCTCACTCCGGTCGCGCTTTCACGAAGAAGCGGCTGTCGTAAGGGATACACCCCCTACTCCCCGATCACCGCGTTCAGCCGATCCCGCAGCGCGACGATCTCGTCCTTCATCGACACCAGTTCCGACACCGAGCAGTCCGAGGCCGCCAGGATCGACTGCGGCACGCTGCGGGCCTTTTCCTTCAGTGCATGCCCCTGCGCCGTCAGCGCGATCAGGACCTGACGCTCGTCCTCGCTCGAGCGGGTGCGCCGCACGAGATGGGCGGCCTCGAGCCGCTTGAGCAGCGGCGTCAGCGTGCCCGAATCCAGGAACAGCCGCTCGCCGATGTCCTTGACCGGCACGTCGTCGCGCTCCCACAGCACCAGCATCACCAGATATTGCGGATAGGTCAGGCCGAGCCGGTCCAGCAGCGGCTTGTAGACGCGGTTGAAGGCGTGCGCGGCCGAGTAGACCGCGAAGCAGATCTGGTTGTCGAGGCGTTGCGGATCGAGGGTCGATAGCTTCCGGGGCATGGAGAATCTCACGGGATTTCCTCCCATTCTGGGGCCGGCGGGCGGCACATTCAATTGCGAACAATTAAATGTGAGCCCTGCTAATTTCAATTGCGCACAATCTAATTGTTTGCGATACAGAGCGCACCCCAACCGGAAGACACGAGGAGACGACAATGTCCGTGAACGTCCTCTACAAGACCAGCGCCAAGGCCACCGGCGGCCGTGATGGCCATGCTGCAACCCTCGACGGCGCGCTCGACGTCAAGCTCACCACGCCGAAGGAGCTCGGGGGCGGCGGCGGCGCCGGCAACAATCCCGAGCAGCTGTTCGCGGCCGGCTATGCGGCCTGCTTCATCGGCGCGATGAAGTTCGTCTCGTCGCAGGGTGGGCCGAAGGTTCCGGCCGATGCCTCCGTGACCTCGACCGTCGGCATCGGCCCGCGCTCCGAGGGCGGCTTCGGTCTCGACATCGATCTTGCCGTCTCACTGCCGGGCCTCGCCCGCGCGGAAGCCGAGGCGCTGGTCGAGAAGGCGCACCAGGTGTGCCCGTACTCCAATGCCACGCGCGGCAATGTCGATGTTCGCCTGACGGTCGTCTGATCGAAAGTGCTGATTGGCTGGCCCGGGATCCCCCTCGGGCCGGCCGCTTCCGCTGATCTGCCAATCCTGATTTGCCATGCCGCGGCATGCGGCCGGCAGTGCATACGCCCCTACGCAACAGGCCATTGCTGGCTTGTGCGAACCTCGCTAGGCCTGTGGCCAAATATCGACACAGGGGAAGCGAAGGCATGAGTTCTGAAGCCGCCAGTTCTGAAGCCGCATTGGGCGCAATGAGCGGATTGCGCGTCATCGATCTCACGCGCGTGCTCGGCGGTCCCTACTGCACCCAGATCCTCGCCGACCACGGCGCCGACGTGATCAAGGTCGAGCCGCCCGCGGGCGACGAGGTGCGCGAATGGGGCCCTCCCTTCCACGAGGAGGACGCGGCCTATTTCGTCGGAATCAACCGCAACAAGCGCTCGATCGGCCTCGACCTCGCCTCCGAGGGCGGCCGCATCGTGCTGCTCAAGATGCTGGAGACCGCCGACGTCCTGATCGAGAATTTCAAGCCGGGCACGCTGGAGAAATGGGGCATCGGCAACGACGTGCTCAGCAAGAAATTCCCGCGCCTCGTGCATTGCCGGATCTGCGGCTTCGGCGCCGACGGCCCGCGCGGCGGCAATCCCGGCTATGACGCCATCATCCAGGCCATGACCGGCATGATTGCCGCGACCGGCTCGCCCGAGAGCGGACCGATGCGGATCGGCGTGCCCTTGGTCGACATCACCACCGGACTTTATGCGGCGATCGGCATCCTGATGGCGCTGTCGGAGCGGCAGCGTTCCGGCAAGGGCCAATTCCTGGAGACGACGCTGTACGAGACCGGCCTTGCCATCATGCATCCGCACACCGCGAATTATTTCATGCATGGCAAGCCGCCGAGCCTCACCGGCAACGAGCATCCCAACCTCGTGCCTTACGC
This sequence comes from Bradyrhizobium sp. CCBAU 65884, assembly GCF_028128835.1. Taxonomy (NCBI): domain Bacteria; kingdom Pseudomonadati; phylum Pseudomonadota; class Alphaproteobacteria; order Hyphomicrobiales; family Nitrobacteraceae; genus Bradyrhizobium; species Bradyrhizobium sp. CCBAU 65884. The sequence continues at coordinate 7,364 of NZ_LBJU01000130.1, forward strand.
GATCTTCCCGACCAAGACCGACGACATCTTCATCGGTGTCGGCAATGACGGCACCTTCCGCAAGCTCGCCAAGGAGATCGGCAAGCCCGAGCTCGGCACCGATCCGCGCTTTGCCCGCAACAAGGACCGCATCGCCAATCGCGAGGCGCTGCGCGCCGAGCTTGCTGCCGTGTTCAGCCAGCACGAGGCCGAGCCGCTGTGCAATCGCCTGCTCGCCGCGGGCCTGCCCGCCGGGCCCGTGCAGAAGATCGACCAGGCGTTGACCAACCCGCACACGATCGCGCGCGGCGATATTATCGAGAAGGACTGGTACAAGGGCGTCGCCTCGCCGATCCGGCTCGACCGCAGCAAGCCGAGCCTGCGCCGGCTGCCGCCGAAATTCAGCCAGCACTCCCAGGAGGTGCTGGGCGAGTTTGGCTACTCCAAGGCCGAGATCGACGCGATGGTCGAGAAGGGCACCGTCTGCGGCCCCGAGCGCAAGCGGTAGAGGCTACCACCTCCGTCCAATGAATGATGCCGCAGTGCGGCGCGGGCACGATAGTGCACCGCGAACCAATGCGGCTGCCCGCTCCGTCTTCGCCTATTTGCCGTCTTCCCTTTTCCAGCGCTTGCCGCTTTCGTTTCGGCCGCTTACACAGTCATGTGAACGTCATATGGCGCTGCTAGCGCAAGCGCTTCTTTTGACGGCCAAGGGAGGTTTACTTGATGGCTCTTCGACACTTTGGGGTGGCTGCCGCATTTGCACTCACGGTTGGCATGACGGCGTCGCCGGCGCTGGCCGTGACGGAAATCCAGTGGTGGCACGCGATGACCGGCGCCAACAACGACGTCATCGTCAAGCTAGCCAACGACTTCAACGCGTCGCAGAGCGACTTCAAGGTCGTTCCGACCTACAAGGGCAATTACGCCGACACCATGAACGCGGGCATCGCGGCGTTTCGTGCCGGCAACGCGCCGCACATCATGCAGGTGTTCGAGGTCGGCACCGCCACCATGATGGCTGCGACCGGCGCGGTGAAGCCCGTCTACAAGCTGATGGCCGAGGCCGGCGAGAAGTTCGATCCCAAGATCTACCTGCCCGCCATCACCGGCTACTACTCGACCTCGAAGGGCGAGATGCTGTCGTTCCCCTTCAACTCGTCGTCCACCGTGATGTGGGTCAATCTCGACGAGCTGAAGAAGGCCAATGTCGCGATCCCGAAGACCTGGCCCGAGACGTTCGAGGCCGCCAAGAAGCTGAAGGCTGCCGGTCATGACACCTGCGGCTTCTCCGGCTCCTGGGTCACCTGGGTCAATCTCGAGCAGCTCTCCGCCTGGCACAACGTCCCGCTCGCCAGCAAGGCCAACGGCCTCGACGGCTTCGACACCAAGCTCGAGTTCAACGGGCCGCTCCAGGTCAAGCATCTCGAAAACCTGGTCGAGCTCCAGAAGACCAAGGTCTACGACTATGCCGGCCGTACCAACACCGGCGAAGGCCGCTTCACCTCGGGCGAATGCCCGATCTACCTGACCTCGTCGGCCTTCTTCGGCAACGTCAAGGCCCAGGCCAAGTTCAACTTCACCGCGGTGCCGATGCCGTATTATCCGGAGGCAAAGGGCGCGCCGCAAAACTCGATCATCGGCGGCGCTTCGCTCTGGGTCATGGGCGGCAAGCCGGCCGACGAATACAAGGGCGTCGCAAAATTCCTGACCTTCCTCTCCGACACCGATCGCCAGGTCTACATCCACAAGGCCTCGGGCTATCTGCCGATCACCAAGGCGGCCTATGAGAAAGCCAAGGCCGAGGGCTTCTACAAGGACCAGCCCTATCTCGAGACCCCGCTGCTGGAGCTGACCAACAAGGAGCCGACCGAGAACTCGCGCGGTCTGCGCCTCGGCAACATGGTTCAGCTGCGTGACGTCTGGTCGGAAGAGATCGAGCAGGCGCTGGCCGGCAAGAAGACCGCCAAGCAGGCGCTGGATGCCGCCGTCGAGCGCGGCAACACGATGCTGCGGCAGTTCGAAAAGACCGCCGTCAAGTGAGGCGATGAGCGGCAGGCCGGTCCGCCGGCCTGCCGCTTCGGCGGACACCATGCAGAAGCAAGCCATTTTCCAATCCAGGCTATTGCCTTACGCGCTGGTTGCGCCGCAGCTCGCGATCGTCCTGCTATTCTTCTACTGGCCGGCCCTGCAGGCGGTGATCCAGTCCTTCCTGCTCCAGGACGCCTTCGGTCTGTCGACGAGCTTCGTCTGGTTCGACAACTATCTCGACCTGTTCAGGGAGCCCGCCTATTTCGAGGCGATCCTCCGCACCTTCTTCTTCTCGTTCGCCATCGCGGTCTCGTCGTTGTCCTTTGCGCTGCTGCTCGCCGTCATGGCGGACAAGCCCCTGCGCGGCTCGATGCTGTACCGCACGCTCTTGATCTGGCCCTATGCGGTGGCGCCGCCGGTCGTCGGCGTGCTCTGGATCTTCATGCTGCATCCCTCGCTGGGCATCATCGCGCGCTATTTGCGCGCGATCGGGGTCGACTGGAATCCGCTGCTCGACGGTGACCAGGCGGCAACCCTGATCATCCTCGCCGCCGCCTGGAAGCAGATCTCCTATAATTTCCTGTTCTTCCTCGCCGGCCTGCAGAGCATCCCGCGAAGCGTGCTCGAAGCCGCCGCGATCGACGGCGCACGCCCGATGCGCCGGTTCTGGACCGTGACCTTCCCGCTGCTGTCGCCGACCATCTTCTTCCTGCTGGTCGTCAACGTCGTCTACGCCTTCTTCGACACGTTCGGCATCATCGACACCATGACCCGCGGCGGTCCCGGCAAGTCGACCGAGACGCTGGTCTACAAGGTCTATTCCGACGGCCTGCTCGGCGGCAATCTCGGCAGCTCCGCCGCGCAATCGGTGATCCTGATGGTGATGGTCATCGTGCTGACGGGAATCCAGTTCCGCTTCGTCGAACGCAAGGTGACCTACTGATGGTCGAGGAAGAGGGCTTTCGGCGCTACGTCGCGCACATCATTCTCTGGATCGGAATCGCGATCGTCGCCTTCCCGGTCTACATCGCGTTCGTCGCCTCGACCCAGGACAATGCGCTGATCGCGAACGGGCAGATGTCGCTGCTGCCGGGCGGTCATTTCTTCGAGACCTATTATCAAACCATCTTCGTCGGCACGAGCGGCTCGACCCGCGAGCCTGTCGGCAACATGATGCTGAACTCGCTGGTGATGGCGCTGCTGATCGCGGTCGGCAAGATTGCCATCTCGATCATCTCGGCCTATGCGATCGTGTATTTCCGCTTTCCGTTCCGGATGCCGATCTTCTGGATCATCTTCATCACCCTGATGCTGCCGGTCGAGGTCCGCATCTATCCGACCTACAAGATCGTCGCCGATCTGCACATGCTCGACAGCTATGCGGGCCTCGCGCTGCCGCTGATCGCCTCGGCCACCGCAACGCTGCTGTTCCGACAGTTCTTCATGACGGTGCCGGACGAATTGCTCGAGGCCTCGCGCATCGACGGCGCGGGCCCCTTGCGCTTCTTCTGGGACACGCTGCTGCCGCTGTCGCGCACCAACATGGCGGCGCTGTTCGTGATCCTGTTCATCCTCGGCTGGAATCAATATCTCTGGCCGCTGCTCATCACCACCCGCGACGACATGCAGACCATCCAGGTCGGCATCCGCAAGATGATCACCACCACCGACGCGCTGACCGAATGGCCGATCGTGATGGCGACCGCCATGCTGGCCATGCTGCCGCCGGTGTTCGTCGTCGTCGTCATGCAGAAACTGTTCGTGCGCGGCCTCGTCGAGACGGAAAAGTAAGAAGTGAGTTTTCATGGCTAACGTCACCCTGCGCAACGTCCGCAAGACCTATCTCGGCGGCTTCGAGGCCATCAAGGGCGTCAACGTCGATGTCGGCGACGGACAGTTCTGCGTGCTGGTCGGCCCCTCCGGCTGCGGCAAGTCGACATTGCTGCGCATGGTCGCGGGCCTCGAGACCGTCACCGGCGGCGAGATCGATATCGGCGGACGTGTGGTCAACCAGGTCGAGCCCGCCGATCGCGACATCGCGATGGTGTTCCAGAACTACGCGCTCTATCCGCATATGAGCGTCTACAACAACATGGCCTACGGCCTGCGCAACCGTGGCATGAAGGAAGCCGAGATCAAGTCCCGCGTCGACGAAGCCGCACGCGTGCTCGAGCTCACGCCGATGCTGGAGCGCAAGCCGCGTCAGCTCTCCGGCGGCCAGCGTCAGCGCGTCGCCATGGGCCGCGCCATCGTGCGCCAGCCGAAGGTGTTTCTGTTCGACGAGCCGCTGTCGAACCTCGATGCGAAACTCCGCATCGCGATGCGCGTCGAGATCCGCAAATTGCAGCGCCGGCTCAACACGACGTCGATCTACGTCACCCACGACCAGCTCGAAGCCATGACGCTCGCCGACGTCCTTGTTGTGATGAACGGCGGCCAGGTCGAGCAGGTCGGCAATCCGCTTGCGATCTACGAGAAGCCGGCAACCACCTTCGTCGCCTCCTTCATCGGCGCGCCGCCGATGAATTTGATGTCGACGCGCCCGGAGGAGATCAGGTCGCAGCTTGCGGGCAGCGCGGCGGCCGACGCCGGCATTCTCGGCATCCGCCCGGAAGACTTCGTCATCACCGACCAGACCCCGGGCGGCGGCGTCGCTTTGCCGCTGACGGTGGAGGCGATCGAGCGCGTCGGCGCCGAAACCTTCGTCTACGGCTCGCGCGAGCAGGAAGAGCAGCGTGTCGCCGCCACGCCGGGCGAGCTGCCGCCCGGCGAGATCATCGTCCGCATTCCCGGAACCGAGGCTCCCGCCATCGGCGCGAAAATCCGCGTCGCGGCGCTGCGGGCGAAGCTGCATTTGTTCAGCGGCGACGGGCGGACGCGGCTGGAGGCCTGATCGGTTCCGAAAGGCCGGACAACACAAAACGCGAAAACAACCCCATGCACAGTACAAGGGGGTCTGTTTTTGTTGAGATAAATGGCCCGCCTGATGTCGTCATGCGCGGGCTTGTCCCGGGCATGACGACAGGAAATGGCCAATCCACAGCTTCCCGGCTACCTGCTTGAACCAACACGGGAACATGCCCATATTGCTGATCAAGGGGCGCCTCTCAGGGCCCTGATGCACCAAAGTCGCTTCTGCGAGGACTTTGTAAACTATGTCTCGTGTTCCCACGTTATCCAGTCCGTTCCTTCTGGGCTTCGACGAGATTGAGCGCGTGCTCGATCGCGTCGTCAAAGGCGCCGACGGCTATCCTCCCTACAATATCGAGAGGTGTGGCGGCGCGGACGGCCAGCCCGAGCGCTTACGTATCACGCTGGCGGTCGCCGGATTTACGCGCGACCAACTCGATGTAACCATTGAGGAAAACCAGCTCGTGATCCGCGGGCGGCAGCAGGACGACAAGACCCGGCAATACATCCATCGCGGCATCGCCGCGCGCCACTTCCAGCGCACCTTCGTGCTGGCGGAGGGGATGCTGGTGCTGGGTGCGGATCTGAAGAACGGGTTGTTGTCGATCGATCTGGCCCGGCCCGAACCGGAGAGGATCGTTAAGACAATCGCTATCAATGAGCACGAATAATGGAACGAGTAGCGGACTCGACCGCTTAGTGTTCCAGAGGAGTCGAGACCATGAGTGAAGGTCACGTTGCGTTCGAATACGAAGCCAAGAATGTCTCGCCCGAGACGCTGGCAACCCTTGGCGAAGGCCATATCGCCTATGTGAAGCAGATCCGCTCCGAGGACGTGCCGGGCCTGTTTCCCGAGGCGCCGAAAATCGCGCCGGGCTTAAAGCTCTTCGCGCTCCACGCCGCCGACGGCACGCCGATCATGTTGACCGACAGCCGGGAAGCTGCGATCGCCAACGCTTGGAGCAACGAGCTGCAAGCCGTCAGCGTGCACTGAGCGCACGTCGCACGAATAGAGTTTCCAGCGGGCATGCCTTCTTGCGAAGGCGTGCCCGTTTCCATTTTGACGCGATGACGGTGCTCGAGGCCGCAGCGGGCTCAACTCTCGAATCCCGAACACGCGCTTCAACGCACCGCCGGAATCAGCGCCGGCAGGATGTCCGGCTTCCAGGTTTGACGCGCGCTGTCGAAGGCCGCGAAATCATGGTCGAACTGCCAATAGGCCCATGCCCAGCCAAGCCGATCCGCACTTCGCGCCACGAACGACAGATATCGCGTCCGGGCCTCGGCCGGAGCGCGCTCGTACACGCCGAACTCGCCGAGATAGATCGGGCGCTTTTCCTTTTCGGACCAGCTACGAATCTTTTCGAAGTCGGCGAGAGCCTTCCGTTCGTCCTCCGGACTGCCCCAATCGAGTGGCCCGAGCCGCGAAAACGTTGGGGACCACGGCGCACCCTGATGCGTGAAACGTATCGGCGCGTAATAGTGGAACGTGACGATGAGGTTTCTGTCACCTGATGGCAGGGCCAGCTCCTCGACCGGCATGTCATCGACGTTGAGAACGGCAGCAATGACCGTCCGCCCGGGGTTGCTGGTGCGGATGATGCCGAGACACTCGTTCAGAAGGGCGTTCCAACTGGCCGACGTCATCTGCCCGCCGGGCTCATTGAGGACCTCGAAGACAAGCTTCGGATATTTTCCGGCATAGCGCTCGGCGATTTGCGTCCAGAATGCCTTCAGCTTCTCGGCGCATGCGGACACGTCGCGCTGGCAGGTATCCGTATCGTGCTCGTCGAGAATGGGGATGAGCTTCCGGGCGAGCACCTCCTCGATCACGGCATCAAGCCGCCTCAAGACGATTTCATCCAGCAGATTCCATTCGCCCATGAACTTGAAGCCGAAGAAATTGATCCGAACGTGCGAGAACCCGGCCTTTCGGATGGCCGTGAGGTTGTCCAGACGAAATGGCGCGTTCCGGCCTCCCTCCCAGATGCCGTCGTAGCCGAGGATGTTGATGCCGCGCCCCAACTCTCCTGGGGCGCGCGCGATGCCCTGTTTGGCTGCGTCAGCCCGAGAGCAGATCGCGAGCATGGCTATCGCCAAGGTGAGGCCGAAGGTCACCGACCAGCGGGCGCAGATGGCATTCATGCTGCTTTCTCCATCATGGCAGCAGGGATTGCTGCGGCACCGGCCTGCACACCGCGAAGAAGAACGCGACGAGAAGCACCGACGTGAACATCGTCGAGCGGAGGAACATCGTCTCCGTGAAGTTCGATTGAAAGCTCAGGACGACAAATCCGATGATGAGAGCGCAATGGGAGCGATCGATCGACCGGGTGGCGATCAAGTACAGGACCTTTTCCGAAAACAGATAGACGCTCGCGACGAACAGCAAATATCCCAGAAACCCCGTTTCGATCAGCACCGCGATGTAACCGCTATGATAATTGTCGAGCACCCAGCCATGGTTCTGGTTGAAATAGTCGTAAATCGAAGGGCGCGTCCAGAATCCGTTGATGCCAAAGCCCAGCAGGGGCGCGTCGTTGAAATGGCTGATGGCGTACTGCCAAATGAAGGTCCGCTCGGTCAAGTCGATGGTCGATTCACCGCCGAGATGAAAGGAATCGTACCCCGTCAGATAGAAATACAGGAACAGCAGGGCGGCCAGGATGCACATGATGAATGGCAGCACCGCATAGATTCTCATGCAGCGGATCGACCACATCGAGGTCACCAGCAGTCCACAAGCGGCGACGGCGACGGCGCCGGCACCACGGGATTCCGAGGCGATGACGCACGTCGATGCCAGGAGAAACGTTGCGAGAAAAGCGATCCATCCCTGCCCCGTCATCTTCTGATAGCAGGCAAAGAACATCAGATATGCACTGATGAAGCCGAGCGTCTGCTTCGATTCGTAGATTCCTTGCCACTGGCCGTTGTGCATCCAGCTCTGGTCGACGCCGATCTCGGGCACGAAGATGGCACACAAGGCCGAGGCGGCGACCAGAATGAAGAACCCGAGTGCCGTCGATCCGACGATCTCGTCCACGTCGATACGGATAATGAGGCAGTACGCGCCGAAAGTCGTTATCACGAGAGCCGCACTCTTCATGATCGCTGCAGCGGCGAGGCTGGTCCAGAGAACCGACATGGCGGCAAGGGCGTAGAATGCCACCAGCGCGATGAGGTCAGGATTGGGCTGCACGCGCAGGCAAGGACGCACGAAGGCACTGGCGTAGATCAGGATGACCCACATCAGGAGCGCGACAGCCTGTTGCAGATAGCTCCACTCTGCAGGCAGCAGCGCAGGGTGGAAGACGCCCATCGAGGCGACCACGTTGACGGTGATCGAGCCGCGGATCACGGTTCTGGCAAGCTTCTCGACGCCAGGGCTGGGCGCCTTCCAGATTGCGCTTTCGTGTCCCTCGGAATCTGACGCGGTGCGCAGGCTGGTCATGAGCTGACCACCCCGGCCTGCCCGGCGCAGGCTTCACCACCCATATCGCACGACGCCCTTTCCGGCATAGCTGCGCGTGACGCTCGAGAACTCGCCCTCGAATGTCGCTGCCGCGGACCAGCCGTTCAGCCAAGTCTTCTCCGCCGACGCGGTGACGAGCGCGGCATCGGCGGCTTGCGCTGCGCCGTTGACCACGAAGCTCGGACCGGGCAGCGCCTGGAAGGTCGCGCCGATCGAACGGTCGGGATTGAAATTGTGTGCCCAGGCGAGGCGAACGCGCAGCGTGGCGATGCCGTCGGCCATGGCGAAGGACTTGTCGCTGCGCAGGCCGAATTCGCTGCGGCCGGCGGTGGCGGCGTCCGAAGCGTAGCTGAGAGCGAACGTGTCATTGCCGGTGACCGCCCGCTCGGTATAGGCCGGCAGGTCGAACCTCGTGAACTGGGCCGCCGCATAGGGCGAGATGCCGACACCGCCGATCCACGGCGCCACGAAGCGATAGCCGCCTTCGATCCGAGCGGAATAGGCGTTGGCCTTGAAACGGGCCTGGAGATGATCCGCACCGGCGATGGTGACGGTGCGATCGGTGGTGACGTCCTGCCAGCCATAGGCCAGAGCGGCCGTGACATAGGCGGCGCCGGCATTGTGCCGCACGAAGGCGCCGGCCTGGAACAGGTCGGAGCGGCCGGTGCCGCCATTCGTGACCGAGAAGCTGGTGCCGCCGCCGGCGATCGCAAAGCCGGCCACGGTATTCGGCGAGAGCCAATAGTCCGCACCCGCGACCGCGCCGGCGATGCGGCTGGTGGCGCTGCCGGAGCCGAACGCCGCGTTGCCGTCGGTGGTCTGCGAGCCACCGAAGCCCGCAGCCCAAACGCTCCAGCGGGACTCGAAGGTCAGCGCAGGCGGCGCCTTGCCAGAGATCGCGGCGTAGGCGTCGCGCCGGTCGCGGTTAAGCTTGCGGCCGCCGGCATAAGCCAGCACGTCACCATCGTCGGCTGTGTATCCCGTCGCGCCAGCCGCCGGCGGAGGATTGCTGCGCCCGGCCAGGAAGGGATCGGTCAGCGTGCCTATGAACTGGTTCATGGCGTTGAAGGTCGTCTGCTGCGCGCCGGTCGCAGTCTCGCCCGAGGCTTGCGTCAGGGCGCCCATCAAGGGCGTGCCGGCCAACGCAAACAGCGGGTTGAAGCCCCCCGGCAGCGCCGCGCCTGATATCAGCGGAGCGTCCATCCCCGCCGCCACGTTCCGCACATTGACGCTGGCATTGGCGGGCAGCGTATACGACAGCAGCCCGGGATCGAGCGTCAGCAGCACGTCGTTGCCGGCGTAGCTCAGCCGCGCATTGCGCGCGAAGCTGTTTGCGGTCAGGAAATCCACACCCGTGAAACTGCCGTTCAAATTGCCCGCGCTCGCGATCGTGTAGGTCGTCGTCGTCGCAAGGCGCGCGGTCGGATCCACGACCACCTTGCCGCCGAGGCTCGCCGTGCCCGTGACGTCGAGCCGGTCGGCGGCGTGACCGGCGACGTCCACGACGAACCGGCCGCTCGCGCCCTGGACGAAATCGCCGGTCAGCGTCGTGGTGCCGACCGTGCCGACGCCAAGCGGCGCCAACGTGCCGGCGTTGCTCAGCAGATTGCCGGCGCCAAGGTCCACCGTCGCACCGCTGTCAAACACGCTGCCGGCGAGATTGTTGAAGGCATTGCTGCCGCCGCCGAGCGCGACATTGCCGATGACGATGCCGGAATTGTTCACGGTGTCGTTGCCGGTGGTTGCCAGCACGGCATTGAGCCCGCCGGCGACCTTCGCCGTCGCGCCGATGGTGACGGTGTTGGTTGCGCCGCCGTCCAGCCGGATGCCCGTCAGCGCGCCGGACAAGACGCCTCCGCTGACCGTGACCTGGAGATTACCGCCCCCGCTCGCGTTGATGGCGTTGCCTGAGGCCGACGAGACAGTGCCGATGCTGGTCACCGTGACATCGCCGGGTGCATAGGCGTGAATGCCATCGGCAAATGCGCTGACAGTCCCGCGGCTGATGAGGGAGGCGAAGCCGCCGTGCGATTGAACGCGAATTCCTTCGCCTGCGGTCGAGACAATGTCGCCGGTGCTGTCCACCGTCGCGAAGTATCCGGGCACGTTCGACATGAGCGCGAAGATGCCATAGTCGGTCGCGCTGATGTTTCCCCGGCTGGTGACCCCGACTGCAGCTTGCCCGACGATGTACATGCCGGAGCCGTGGCTCGCGGCGATGTTGCCGACGCTGTTTACCCCGACACCCATTCCGGTCGCGGCGATGCCCGTATCGCGGCCAGTGAGGTCGCCGCGGCTGGTGATGCTGATGCTGTCCCCCGCCGCTATGAACAGTGCGTTGCGTCCAGCCGAGATGTTGCCGTTATTCACGACCGTCGCGGAGGCGCTCGAGTTGTCGATGAAGATTCCGTCGAGTGTCACGGCCATGTCGCCGCGTTGCGAGACAGCGATGTCGCCGAAGACGGAATATGCAGCGATCCCACTGCACCTGTGATGTTTCCCGTGCTGCTGACGGTAACCCCGAAGTCGGCGGCGGCCAGAATTCCGCTGGCAGCGGCGTTGATGTTTCCGAGTGTCGTGACACTTACCGTGGCAGCGCGTGTTTCGGCGAATACCCCGTAGGTCGTCCTGGACGTGATGTCACCCGTGTGCGCGACAACGATGTTGCCGTTGCTTCCTCCAGGCCCTTGGTATCGCGCGTGAATGCCGTCGCTATACGCGTCGATCGTGCCGCTACTGGTGATCCTTATGTCGGTGGTACCGAAGAAACCGCCGGTCGTGGTGACGTAGATGCCGGCGCCGCCGGCCGAGCTGATGTTGCCTGCGTGATTGATCGTCACGTCGCCGTCGGTCGAGGCGGAGACTGCGTCGGTGATGCCTGTCACCCTGATCGTCCGCAGCGAGAGATCACTGTTGATCGTAATGCTGCCACTGCCGCGACTGTAGGAAATGGCGGCGACGCCCGAGGCCGGCGCGATGTCGGTCGTCAGGGCATTGAGGTTGAGCGTGCCGACCGCGGCCTGGTCGAAATCGGCGGCGCCGATGCCGGCCGATTGATCGCCGCTGCAGGTGGCGGTGCCACCGACCGTCGTGCAGCCGCTTGGCCCGGCCAGCGCCGGCCCGGGCTGCGTCAGCCACAATGCACCGCTTGCCACCGTACCGAGCAGCGCCAGGCGCAAGCCGCTGCTCGCATCGGGCCGTTCTCCCGCCGCCGCGCCACGACGCAACGGCGCGCTTCCATTCCGTATCACGTCTGCTCAGTCCCATTGGTCTCGAGCGACTCTTAGCGGACCTTGACGCCGCCCGATGTGCCGTGCGTCTCAAACGGGAAGATTTTGATACCGTCTACCTTGGCTATCCAACGGTGCGCATGCCACGACGCTGCCAACGCCGTGCGATCTGGAAGGCCAACACAGAGCAGGGGAAAGCGACGTCAGGCCGCCGTTGCCGGCGGCAGCGCCAGCACGGAATAGATCGCCTGGGCATCGCGCGAAGCGCGCAGCTTCTTGGCGATGTCCTGGTCGCGCAGCAGGCGGGCGATGCGGGCGAGCGCCTTGAGATGATCGGCGCCGGCGCCTTCGGGGGCGAGCAGCAGGAAGACGAGATCGACCGGCTGGCCGTCCATCGCCTCGAAATCGATCGGGCGGTCGAGGCGTGCGAACAGGCCAAAAATCTTTTCGAGCTTGGGCAGCTTGCCGTGCGGAATGGCAACGCCATAGCCGACCGCCGTGGTGCCGAGCTTCTCCCGCTGCAGCAGCACTTCGAACACGGAGCGTTCGTTCTGCCCGGTCAGCTCGGCGGCCCTGGCCGCGAGCTCCTGCAGGGCCTGCTTCTTGCTGTTGACCTTCAATGCCGGGAGAATCGCCTCGGGTGCGACCAGATCGGTAATCGGCATGGAGGGTTTCCGAGGTGAATTAAACCGTCAGGTTCCGAATTGGCCGGCTTGGAGAGAAACCACGCCGGGCCGGCGTCAAGAAGGTCAAGCAGGAGGAGGACTTAGCCCAAATCCCGTTAAGTCCTGATGTGGGGCGCTTCTACTCCAACGCAATCCCGGTGCCAACTCCCGCGTGCGGCTTTGCCCCGGTCATTGTTAAGGCCTGCGGATGGTACGGGGCCGGTTTTTTGCCTATCCCCCGGCCCTGCTGTTCCCCTTGCCATCCGCGCCGGCATCCGTTTTGGCTCCGGGCGGGTCGATCCAGCCCACATTGCCGTCGGCCCGGCGGTAAATGATGTTCACCCGGCCGCTGGAGCCATGCTGAAAGACCAGGCAGGGAGCCCCGCTCAGGTCGAGTTCCATGACGGCCTCACTGACCGACAGCGGCTTCAGCGAGGTGGTGGCCTCGGCGATGATGACGGGGCTGTAGCCGGTGACCTCGTCCTCGCCCTCCGGGGCCTCGAGCACGTAGCTGGTGGCATCGAGCGCAGCCATCGCTTCGGAGGCGACATGGGCCTTGCGGGCGGAGCGGTCCTTGAGCCGGTTCTTGTAGCGGCGCAGCCGCTTCTCGATCATCAGCAGCGCCTGGTCGGCGCTGGCATAGGCATCCGGCGCGTTCGAATCGGCCTCCAGCGTGATTCCGGAATCCAGGTGCAGGGCGCAATCGGTGCGGAAGCCGAAGCCGTCCTTGCTGAGCGTGATGTGGCCGGAATAATTGCCGTCGAAATATTTGCGCAGCACCTCGTCGGTGCGGTCGGAAACGCGGCCGCGCAGGGCCTCGCCGACGCTGATGCTCTTTCCCGAGATTCTGAGAGTCATGTGATGCCTCGCTTGGTTCACGTGCTCGCGGTGCGATGCCACGTCATCGCACCTCTGGAATATTGCCTGCGCATGATCTCGCCGCAAACGCCTTTGACGCTTGTCGGGAAGCAAAACCGCTGGACACTTTTCCGGATCATGCGCGTGCTTGGATCCGTCTCGACGGGAGGTCGAGAGTAGCGCGATTTCGCGCCAGCGCAATCAGGCCGGTTCGGTGTTGCGGGAACGATCGGACAAGGCGGTAGAGAGGACGTTACCAAGAGCGCTCTGCTTGTCGCGGCGACGTTGCACCGAGGAAGGAATGCGCATGGCTTCGCGGTACTTCGCGACCGTGCGGCGGGCAATATCAATGCCCGAGGCGCGCAAGCGTTCCACGATGGTGTCGTCCGACAGGATCGCCGCGGGCTCCTCCGAATCGATCAGCTGCTTGATGTGGTGGCGCACGGCTTCGGCGGAGTGCGCCTCGCCGCCGTCGGCCGAGGCGATCGAGGCGGTGAAGAAATATTTCAGCTCAAATGTGCCGCGATTTGTCGCCATGTACTTGTTGGCGGTGACGCGCGACACCGTGGATTCATGCATCTGGATGGCGTCGGCGACGGCCTTTAGATTCAGCGGCCGCAAATGCGCGACGCCATGGGTGAAGAAGCCGTCCTGCTGGCGCACGATCTCGGTTGCAACTTTCAGGATGGTGCGGGCGCGCTGGTCGAGCGCGCGCACCAGCCAGGTCGCGTTCTGGAGCGCGTCGGTGAAATAGGACTTGTCGCCGTCCTTGCCGATCTTCTTCGACAGCTCGGAATAGTAGGTCTGGTTGACCAGCACGCGCGGCAAGGTGTCGCTGTTGAGCTCGACATGCCAGCCGCCGTCGGGACCCGGGCGGACATAGACGTCGGGCACCATGGTCTGCAGACGCGCCGAGCCGAACTTCATGCCGGGCTTGGGATTGAGGCGGCGGATCTCGCCGATCATGTCGGCGATGTCCTCGTCGTCGACGCCGCAGATCTTGCGCAGGGCCACGATGTCGCGCTTGGCCAGGAGATCGAGATGCTCGACCAGGGCCTGCATCGCGGGGTCGTAGCGGTCGAGTTCGCGGAGCTGGATCGCCAGGCATTCGCTCAAATTGCGCGCACAGACCCCGGGCGGATCGAATTTTTGCAGCACGGCAAGGACGCCCTCGACGTCGGCTTGCGTCGCGCCAAGGCGCTCGGCGGCCTGGCCGAGATCGCCCGGCAGATAGCCGGCCTCGTCGACGAGGTCGATCAAATACTGGCCGATCATGCGCTGGGCAGGTGCGGTGAAGGCCACCGAGAGCTGCTCGGCCAGATGGTCGCCGAGTGTGGTTTCCGCGGCGACGAAGGCTTCGAGATTGTAGTCCTCGTCGCCGGAGGCACCGCCGCCCCATTCCGTATAGGTGGTCGGCGCTGCATCCTGGGCGTTGCGCGCTGCGGCCTCGGCCGGCTCCTCGGAGAAGACGTTGTCCAGGCCCGTATCCAGGGTCTGCTCGATCTCGGCGCGGGTGCCGAGATCCTTGCTCATCCATTCTTCCTGGCCGGGCTCGAAGGCCTCGCCGCTGCCGCCAAAGCCATCGTCGCCCTGACCATCACCCTGGCCGCCGGACTCCTCGCCATCGCTGTACTGGCCGGCCTCGGCCGGGCCCTCGCCCGCGGGGGCCTCGTCATTGGCCCGTTCCAGCAGGGGATTACGCTCGAGCTCCTCTTCCACGAAGGTCGTGAGATCAAGATTGGACAATTGCAGCAGCTTGATCGCCTGCATCAACTGCGGCGTCATGACCAGCGACTGCGATTGCCGGAACTCTAATCTCTGCGTGAGCGCCATGAAGCAAGAACCGTTCCCAAAAATTGGTCCGATTTTTGCTTATCCTAGTCCGGGCCCGATGTACACGTCTTGACGAAACCCAAAAACGGGCTAGAGGCGGAATTCCTCGCCAAGGTAAAGGCGGCGCACGTCCGGATCGGCGACGATCTCATCCGGGCTCCCCTCGGTCAAGATTTCGCCGGCATAGACGATGTAGGCGCGATCGGTGAGGCCGAGCGTCTCACGGACATTGTGGTCGGTGATGAGCACGCCGATGCCGCGATTGGTGAGATGGCGGACGAGGTCCTGGATGTCGCCGACCGCGATCGGGTCGATGCCGGCGAAGGGCTCGTCGAGCAGCATGTAGTTCGGACGCGTCGCCAGCGCGCGCGCGATCTCGACGCGGCGCCGCTCGCCGCCGGACAGCGCGATCGACGGTGATTTGCGCAGCCGCGTGATGTTGAACTCGTCGAGCAGCGAATCGAGCTGCTGCTCGCGCTTCTTGCGCGAGGGCTCCACCACTTCGAGCACGGCGCGGATGTTCTGCTCGACGGTGAGGCCGCGGAAGATCGAGGCTTCCTGCGGCAGATAGCCGATGCCAAGTCGCGCGCGCTGATACATCGGGAGCTTGGTGACGTCGTGGCCGTCGAGCTCGATGGCGCCGCGATCGGCCTTGATCAGGCCGGTGATCATGTAGAACACGGTGGTCTTGCCTGCGCCGTTCGGACCGAGCAGGCCGACCGCTTCGCCGCGGCGCACATAGATGCTGACACCGCGCACCACCTGGCGGCTGCCGAAGGCCTTTTCCACGCTATGCACAGCCAGGAAGCCCGGCCGCTTCAGGAGCTGCGGCCCACCGCCGTTCGGCTTGGCGGCGGCCCTGACGGGGTGAACTGCCGGCTGGCGCGGCGCCTCGGCTTGATAGTCGCCTTGATAGTCGTCCGGGAACTGATCGGGCGCATGGATCGCCTGGTCGCGGGCCATCGGCGCGTCCCGGATCGGGCTGGTCACAAGCCCGCCGACCCCGTCACCGAGCGCGGTGATGTCCTGACGCGCAAATCCTGGCCGGCCGCGCTTGGCGGGGCGCCGACGGAACATGCTGAAGAGATCGACCATCCCCGCCTTTTAGCCTTTCGCGACGATCCTGCGCGAATTCGCGCGATCTGCCGCACCGGTCGTTCGACTAGCCGGTGCAGCATGAGTGAAGGGATGTCTCATGCCCAGTGAAACACGCCCGAAAAGCGGCGGACCCCGCTTCGAAAGCCCTGCGCGCTAGATACAGTCTCGCCGGCCAAGCTTCAACCTCGGTTCGGCCGCATCCGAACCAAGCTGTTGAATTCATTTCGGTTTAGTTGCGCCGGGCAATTGCAAAGGCGGCGCCCCGCCGGGCTTGCCCGAACCGCAATCATTGCCGCCGCCCTGGGGCAGCAGGGCCTGAACCCGGCCGTTGTCGGATTCCACCCGCGACACGCCCGTCGTCATGTCGACCATCAAACGGTCGCCGCGCAGCACGTTCTTGCACTGCGTCAGGACGACCTGGCCGCCGCCGCCCAGCATGGTGATGAGATTGGTCCTGGTGTCGAACACGGCGGTCTCGCCGGTCACCACCTGGTCCTTCTGGGTGACCACGACATTGCCGCGCGCCTCCAGCCGTTTGATCGAGGAACTGCCGCCGGGGCCCGGCTGCGCCGACTGCATCGGCGCGCCCTTGGCCGCCTTGGCCGCTGGCTGCGGCGTGGCGGGCTTGTCGCCGCCCGACTCGTAGAACACCACCAGGGTTTTCGAGGTCATGGTGGTGTCGCCCTGGACGACCTTCACATTGCCGGCGAAGGTCGCCTCCTTCTTCTTGTCGCGCATCTCGAGCGAGGCGGCCTCGATCTGAATCGGCTGATCACGGTTCTGCGAAAAACCCTGCATCGCGTTCGGCACGCCCTGCATCGTGCTCTGCGCAAAAGCGGTGCCGGTTGCAGCAAGCACGACAATGGCGGCGAGCGCAGCTGCACTGAAGATGGCGCTGCGCTTGTTGTCGTTGCGCGGAAAAGACCTGATCATGAAATCACTTTGAATTGGCAGATTTGTTCTTTGACTTGGCCGGCGGCGCCGCCGGCGCGGGCTCGGCCGGCGCAGGCTGAGCGGCGGCGGGGTCATCCAGCTTGTCCAGATGCATCACCACATTGCCCTCGAAGCGGATGACGTCGCCGCCTTCCGTAATGCGTAAGCGGTCCGCGGTCAGCGTGCCGTTGGTCAGCTTGACGTCGACGCGCTCGTCCGAGGAGACCGTGCCCTTGCCCATGTCCACGAAGGCCGAGTTCAACCGGGCCTCGTAGCCGGTTGAGGTGCGCAGGAAGATGTCCTTGTGCAGATCGAGCTGCTGCTGCTTGTTGTCGAAGCGGCCGGTGCGGGCATCGAGGAACAGGGTGGATTGATCCTCCATCAGCACTTTCGCGCGCAGGTCGGAGAGATCGACATGATCGGGATCGGTGATGTCCTGTGTCGCAGTCTTGGCCCAGAGCTCGTAGGGCCGCTGGTCCGGCGTGTAGCCCGCCAGATGCGGCGATTCCATCGTGATCTTGGTGCCCGACACCACCAGGTTTCCGGAATCGAGCGGCAGCTTCGGCATCAGCATGCGGAACGGATTGAAGACCGAGACGCCGACGATCGCGGCCATCGACAGCAGCACTGCAGCCGGCACCGCGAGGCGCAGAATCCGCACCAGACGGCTGTGGCGCGCCGCGCTGGCAAACTTCGCCGCAAGCGCGGCGTCGTAGGTGGGATTGTGGGCCGAATTCACCTGAGCTCCTGAGGTGCCGCTCGCCAGGCCGGGTTGCAGGCCGCTCCATTGTACCCGTGACCGCCGCAATATGCAGCCTTGTACATATCAGGCTTGGACAGGCCGCATGAAAGTGTCCGAAACGGGGCGCAGCCCGAAGTCTAACCGGCGGGCGAGGGCTCAGGAATGCGCGAAAATGTCCTCCTCCGCCCAGCCCTGGAGGTCGAGCAGGGCGCGGGTCGGCAGGAAGTCGAAACAGGCTTTGGCCAGCGCGGTGCGGCCCTCCCGCACCAGCATGGCGTCGAGCCGTTCGCGCAAGGCATGCAGGTGCAGCACGTCCGAGGCGGCATAGGCGAGCTGCGGCTCGGTCAGGCTGTCGGAACCCCAGTCGCTGGATTGCTGCTGCTTGGAGAGATCGACATTGAGCACCTCGCGCACGAGGTCTTTCAAGCCGTGGCGATCGGTGTAGGTGCGGGTCAGGCGCGAGGCAATCTTGGTGCAATAAATCGGGCCGGTCATGACGCCGAAGGTCTGGTACAGCACCGCGACGTCGAACCGCGCGAAGTGGAAGATCTTGGTGATGGCGGGATTGGCCAGCAGCGCCTTGAGGTTCGGCGCGTCGGTGTGTCCCTTGGGGATCTGCACCACGTCGGCGCTGCCGTCGCCGGGCGAGAGCTGCACCACGCAGAGCCGGTCGCGGTGCGGGTTCAGCCCCATGGTCTCGGTGTCGATCGCCACCGCTCCGGTGTAGCGGGACAGGTCGGGCAGGTCGCCGCGATGCAGGCGTACGGTCATGGCGTTTCAAAACCTCGGGTCTAATCGGTGCGTCGGCAAATAGCGAGTTCGGATTGCCCGCGATGTAGCCATTGCCGGCGGGCCGCGCAAGCACGGGCTTCGCTCAGATCGCCGCCAGCATGATGCAGATCATCGCCGCGACCGCAATGCGGCTGGGGCCGTCGCGGAAGGCGTACAGAATCGGGTCATCGGGCATCTCGCGGCGATGCGCCATCATCAGGGCGCGGCCGAACCAGTACAGCAGCAGCGGATTGAGCAGCCACAGCATCCAGGGACGGCTGTACAGCGGCGTCACCGCGGACGAGGAGACGTAGAGCGAGAACACGGTCACCGCGTTCATCGCGCTCGCCGCCGCCATCGCGGCGATGATTTGCAGATCGGTGACGCGATAGTCGCGATTGGAAGGATCGGAAAGGCCGGCGCTCTCGCGCATGCTGAGCTCGCTGAAGCGCTTGATCAGCGCCAGCGACGTGAACACGAAGAGCGAGAAGATCAGCAGCCATTCCGATAGCACCACGCCGACGCCGACCGCGCCGGCGACGATGCGAAGCGTGTAGAGACCGGCGAGCGTGACGATGTCGACCAGCATCTTGCGCTTGAGCGCGAGCGAATAGGCGATGGTGGTGACAAGATAGGCGCCGAGCACGCCGAGAAACAGAGGCGAGATGCAGAGGCCGGCCACGACCGCGAACAGCCACAACGCAGGGATCGCTGATAGCGCGGACGAGATCGGCAGATCTCCGGCCGCCAGCGCGCGATGGCGCTTGGTCGGATGCTGCCGGTCCGCTGCGAGATCGAGGAGATCATTCATCAGATAGGCGCCAGACGCACAGGCCGAGAACGCCAGGAACGCCAGCAGCGCGGAGCCAAAGCTGGCAAAATTCAGCTGATGCGCGGTGATGACAGGTACGAACACCAGCGTGTTCTTGGCGTATTGATAGACGCGCAGCGCCTTGGCCCAGGTCCTGAGGCTGGTCTTGAGGCTGGCGTTGCGGCTGCCGCGGTTTTCGATGCGCTCGATGGCGCCGCGGTCGAACGGCAGGCTTTCGCCTGCAGCCAGATCAGCCGGCGCAACGACACCGTCAAAGCCGAGATGCGCGGCAATGCCGGCGGCGTGGTGGGCGAAGCGGCCGGCCACCAGATAGATCTTCGCGCCCCGCGCCCGCGCAGCGAGCGCCCGGTTCAACACGTCGGAATCATAGGGCAGATGGGCGTAGTCGATCTCGGCGCGCGCCAGGATATCCGTGAGTGCCGCCATGCCCGGTCGTCCGCCCGCGCCGAAGCGGGCGAGCATGCGGCCGGGGCTGGAGAACAGCGCCTCCATCAGCAGCTCGGACCGCAGCAGGCCGCCTTCGAGATCGATGACGAGCGTCCGCGTGGCCGCCGCCGTGACCAACGGCTCGGGCACGCCAGGATCATACTGCCGGGCAGGCTGCTCCATCCGAAAACGCTCTGACTTGCCGCAAACTGACCGGCATCCGGCCGGGAGCAGGGAAATGGACGGTCAGGACACTAGGGGAGCATTCGCTAAGGGCGGCTTAATCGGGGCTGCCAGGAGCAGCGAGAACAGGGTGGGGCGCGGCCGCCAATCCGGCGACAAACGAAGACTTATCAATGAGATAGTGCTCAGAAACGCTCACGGCGTCTTCTTCTGTGCAGGCACAGCCGGCTTCACGGGCGTCACCTGGGCTTGCGGCTGGGGGGATGCGGCTTCCGGCGTAGAGATCGCGATGGCGATCAGACGCCATTGCCCGGCCACGGTCTGAAACGTGAGATCGAACTGGATCTGGTGCGGCCGGGTCGGGATGTAACCTGCCAAGCGCAGCATTCCGCGCTGATCGAGCGCGGGCGCGTCGCTGAATTGCGGCGCCAGCAATGCCGCACCGTAGAGATCGAAGTTGCGGCGCCGCAGATCGAGAAAATTCAGCGCGAGATCGGCGGCGGTGTTGCGCGCCTGGAAATCGGGCGCAGCAAGGTCGCGCAGCACCGTGTAATTGCCCGTGCGGTTGGCATCGTTGAGCGTGAGCAGCGTCGAGCGGATCAGATAGAGAGCCTGCTCCAGTGTGACGGGCAGCGACGGCAGCGCGGCAGCCGCAGCCTGCGCAGGCGTCTTCTGCTGCGCCATCGCCCCGTCGCTTCCGCAGCACAGCAGCAGCGCCAGTGCCATCACGGCTCGCGCGATCAATTGCATCGAATTGCCAAAGCCTGGCATCACCAGCCGACGCGCATTCCGACGCGGCCGCCCAATCCGCCGCCGTTGGTGCCGTAGGTCAGGCCGCCGCTGGCCTGCACATGCTCGCTGACGCGCAGCGCCGCACTCATGGAGAGCGCATTGGTGTTCTGAAACGTACCCCAGTTCATGCTCATCGCGATCTTCTCGGACGGCATCAGCCAGGGCGAGCCTGACATCGCAAAGGCCATCGCGACGCCGTTGATCGCCTTGCCGGTCCTGCCGTCGAGGTCGTTGAGGCGGGCATTGATGCCTGCGAGCTGGCTGTTGATGCTTGCGATATCCGCGGGGCTCGCAAACCCGAGTGCACTGAGCGAGGTGGAGGCGAGATTGCCGGCCGCGTCCGTGGTGACGAGTTGCACGGGTCCGGACTGCGCGGCCGCGCTCGCAGCCGAGGTGACGCCTGTCATCGTGTAGGTATTGCTCGCGGTGCCGTAGACCTGCTGGTTGGCGCGGGTCGCGGTGGCGCCGTTGCCGATCGCGGTGGAGTTGGCGAAGGTTGCGGAGGCGCCATTGCCGAAGGCCGAGGAATTTGCGCCGGTTGCGTAGGAGCCGTTGCCCACCGCGGTGTTCGCAACACCGTTTCCGCTCGCGTTGGCGCCGTTTCCGACCGCAATGTTGAAGCTGCCGGTGCCGCTGGCATTGGATTGCGTGCCGTTCGCGATATTGCTCGAATTGGCGCCGTTGGCATTCGCCAGATAGCCGGCCGCCGCGTTGGAGCTGTTGGCGCCAAATGCGAGGGCGGCGTTGCCGGTGGCGACGTTATTGCTTCCAGACCCGCTCGCATTGGTGTTCAGGCCGGTCGCGATATTGAAGCTGTTGTCGCCGGTCGCGTTGGAGTTGACGCCGGTCGCGATGTTGGCGCTGCCGTTGCCGAAGGCGTTGGCGTTGCTCCCCGTCGCGGTGTTGGCGCTGGCGTCACCGTAGGCCTTGGCGACAAACCCGTTCGCAACATTTCTGCTGTTGTTGCCGGAGGCATTGGAACTGCGCCCTGTCGCGACGTTCCTGCTGTTGTCTCCGTTGGCCAGGGCGGTCAGCCCGGATGCAAGATTGCCGCTGTTGTTGCCACTGGCATTGGCTCCGGCGCCGGCCGCGATATTGGTGCTGTTGTCACCGCTGGCTTGCGCGTTGTTTCCGGACGCCATGTTTTTGCTGCCATCACCGCTGGCGATGGCTCCCGCTCCGGTCGCGCTGTTGAAGCTGTTGTTGCCGCTGGCGTTGGCATTGTTTCCGGTCGCAATATTGGAGCTGCTGTGGCCGCTGGCGTTGGCGCCGGTCCCGGTCGCGGAGTTGTTGCTGCCGTTGCCGTCAGCGGAAGCGGACGGCCCGCAGGCAAAATTGCTCGCTGAGCCGGCCGCCGTGGCGCCTTGCTCAGACGCGGCACCATCCACGCACACGAACTGGGCCCGGGCTTCCGGCCCGCCGGCGCAGGCCGCGATCACGGCAATGAGCGCCGTTGCAAGAAAAGCGGTGACTGGCGCCCGCAATGAAATGGTCATGTTCGTTCCCCACCCCGTCTTCCAAACCCGCAACCGGCAAGAAGAGGAAGAATGAAGACCGCCGTCACTTCCAGCCCCAATTCACTTCCAGCCCCAAGCCGCCGCCACGCCAACGCGATCGACGTTTGGCGGCTCTCAAAGCATGCGGCCCGTGGCTTTGGGAAGACGCGCGATGCACGAAAGCCTGCGCGGCCTATCGTCCTCCCATGTTCATGGGGGCCGCCCGGTGTCCCGGCTTCTCAATCCGCGCACTCGTTTCGCGAAGAGGCGGACGGTTTGCCGAATGCCCGGCTGTTGCATGGAACCCACAACGGCGCACGAACTGCCCGTTTCGGCAGAGCCTCTGGCGCGCGCGCCGTGGAAATCGTGCGGGCCCACCCCATCTGCCAGTTTCGCTCCCCGCGACCCACGAATCGAGATCCATGACCGAACAGATGCTCGCCGCGCCGATCGACGATCCATCAGGACGCCAGCGCGGCTTCTCGCGCTATCAGGCGCTCCTCATTGCGCTGCTCGCGTTCACGCAGTTCACGATCATCCTCGACTTCATCATCATGTCGCCGCTCGGCGCCATCCTGATGCCCGCGCTCGACATCACGGCCGGGCAATTCGGCGTCGCGGTGTCGGCCTACGCGTTCAGCGCGGGCATTTCGGGCGTGCTGGCCGCCGGCTTTGCCGATCGTTTCGACCGCAAGCGCCTGCTGCTGTTCTTCTATGTCGGCTTCACGCTCGGCACCATGCTCTGCGCCGCCGCGCAGAATTATCACGTGCTGCTGCTCGGCCGGATCGTGACCGGATTGTTCGGGGGCGTGATCGGCTCGGTGGTGCTCGCCATCATCACCGATCTATTCCCGCTGCACCTGCGCGGCCGCGTGATGGGCTTCGTCCAGACGGCGTTCGCCGCGAGCCAGGTGCTGGGTATTCCGGCCGGGCTGTTTCTCGCCAATCACTGGAGCTGGCACGTCTGCTTCATTGCGATCGTGATCGTGTCGATCGCGGCGATCGCCATCATCGCCTTCGCCATGGAGCCGGTCGACGCGCATCTGAAATCGAAGCAGGACAAGAACCCGTTCCACCATCTGATCGCGACGATCGGACAGCCGCGCTATACGCTGGCCTTCGCCGTCACGACGCTGCTGGCGACCGGCGGCTATATGCTGATGCCGTTCTCCAGCGCCTTCACCGTGCACAATCTCGGCATCGACATCACGCACCTGCCGACGATCTATCTCGTCTCCGGCCTGTTCAGCATCGTCACGGGGCCACTGGTCGGCAGGGCAAGCGATGCGTTCGGCAAATATCCGACCTTCGTCTTCGGCAGCGTGGTGTCCGTCATCATGGTGCTGATCTACACCCATCTCGGCCACGTCGCGCTTACGACCGCGATCCTCGTCAACGTGCTGATGTTCGTCGGCATCTTCTCGCGCATGATCCCGTCGCAGGCCCTGATGTCGGCAATCCCCGATCCCGACCAGCGCGGCTCCTTCAGCGCGGTCAGCGCCTCGCTGCAGCAGCTCTCCGGCGGGCTCGGCTCGGTGCTCGCCGGCGCGATCATCGCGCAGGCGCCGGATGGCTCGCTGATCCATTTCGACCGGATCGGCTACGTCGTCGTCGCATCGGCGATCGTCTCGCTGGTAGCGATGTACTTTGTGCAGAGGGCGGTGGCGGAGCGGGCGGGGAAAAGGGTGGTATGAGGGACAGCAAAGGCGACTGAGCCGGCAGACCGTGCATCGCATGCGTGACGATCAGGACGCCGCCCACGGCGCTCTTGCGCGTTGGGACGCGATAGCCAGTGCGTGCCTTAACCGGTCCCGCCGTCATTAGTCGTCAGCGTAGCTCCTGTTCCACATTAAGGTGAACCGACACTGGGCCTTCGATGACCAAAGTTGCATGTATCACGTTTTGGTCGAAAATCTCGTTAGTCAGGTCAAGGCGCATTCAAAGGCATTGATTGGAGAGGGCGTAGCCGAAGCCGCATACCCCCCTCGTTTCCCCCTTCCCACTCGCCGTCCGGCCCTTCCGCCACACCGGCCGGTCGATGCGCGAACGGAGATCTCCAATGAAGCTTAAACTTGCCGCCGCGATGCTCGCCGCTAGCCTCCCGCTCGCATCGATGGCTTTCGCCCAGGGCACCGCGCCAGCCGACCTTGCAGTGATCGATGCCTGCCTGAAGACCGCGGAGAAAACCGGCGGTTTCGGCAGCGCGTGCGTCGGGCTCGTCGCCGACCCCTGCATCAAAGCGGCAGAGGGCGCGAATGACGATGTCGCCAAATGGAAAGCCTGCGCGGCGCGCGAACTCGCCGTTTGGACGCAAAAAACCAGTGAGGCGCTCAAGAAGGTTCAGGCTGGCGGGTTCGCCGACGTGATCAAGGCGGCCAACGACTCGCAGAAAACTTTCGCCGCGTCGCGTGATCGCCTCTGCGCGGCCTTCGACCAGGTCGACCCCGGCATGTACCGGGGCGGCGCGAGCTACTGCCGCCTGCGTGAGACCGCGAACCGCTCGCTGAGCCTGATCAAGCTCGGCGCCGCGGTCAACGAGCACTGAGACCTCTCAGGCCCTTGGGGTCATCAGCTTTGCCGACCTTTTCCCACCTAGCGACGACGGCTTCGGCCGCGAGCGCAGTGGACGTCGTTCGTAGCTCACCTGGCACCCGGGCAACGGCTGTCGGCGCGTAGCGCTTGCCTAAGCGACTGACAAAGCCAGCCGCCTCAAGCTCGCCGGCGATCTGAGTCGACCCGACGATCGATCTAGGCCATTCGGTACGCCATGAGCGCTGTGCCTCGGTTTTGTGTACCGGTCAGCGGCTCAAATTCCCTGCAAATGAGCGATTTCAACCACTTGGGTTGGGGGTGGTGCCCAGGAAAGGATTGGCCTCCATCGCTCACAAGCCCAGCAAAAACAAACGCTTAGTCAACCCATCAGGATGCCCTGTGTATCACTTTGGTGTATTATCGTCTAGCGCTCGGCCGCACACGACGTGGCAACTTATTTGGCGGCGACAGAATTCCAAGCCGATTAACGGTGGACGAAGTAGCCCCAAGAATAACCAGTGAGGGGTTGGAGGAGGGATACAGATTCCTCTGCCCTTCAAAGAACGACGAGTGGCTGCAAAGTGACTAGAGTTCCAAAAACGTCCGCGGAGTACCCCACTTTCCGTCCGCCGCGTACCGCGACCGGCGTTCTTCAGGTGCCGCTCCTCGTGCAATACCGCTACTCAAGTGTGCTGCTACGAGGTAAGTCCGCTCAAAGGGGTCGTTGCCAACTAAATCGAGGTTCGAACTTGAGAACGTCCAAACCACTTCCGCCGCTGCATCCGCCTATTGCCGAAGAAGATGAGGGTTTCTACGCGCCGACATCACCGCCACCTGCCGGACAAATTTCGCTTAGTAGCGTGCTCCGCGACCTCCGATTTCGAAAGTATGGCGCCGACTTAGATAATAAGGATCTCGATCAAGCCGACGAGCCGTTACGTCAACTGCTTCTCAGAGGCGATTCTGTTGCGTCGATCTGGACTGGGAACGAACTCAAATCGGTGCCCGCCGAGAGCTGGGACGACGCCTCGTTTGTGTTTCGCGCCTGCTCCGGCTGGCCTGGTGCCGACGGAGGATTTATCGTCCTCGAGGAGGCGATCGTTAATAAACTGTCGCTGAACGACACTGGTAACGGCAGCGCGTCGACACAATCGGCCCAATCGCTCAAGTCCGGGAGTGAATTGACGCCTGGCGCGGCCAAACTCGACTTCCCCATATCTTTGTACCTTGAAGTCATGCTCGCTTGGTCAAAAGCGGCCGCAGGCCATCACAAAGAGTGGACCAAGAAGGAAATCGACTCTTGGCTTCGAGAGCGATGGCCATGTGCCGACGTCCGCCCTAGCGATAACGCATACGCTCAAATGGCGGGGTTATGTCGCAATGAGGAGTACCGCGGAGGTGGCGTCAAGAAAAACGCCGACGTGAAGCGCCGCAAAAGAGCAACAACTCCAAAGGCTTGAAAAGGTGCGCTGCCTTCGCACCGCGAGGATATTGCCTTTCTACGTTTTTCGCTTCGGTCTTTTCGATCACGTTCTCCGCGATTTATCGCCGGAGAATCCACGTGTCGTCGCCTCAGCAGTTTACCGAACCGACCTTAGATATCGCTCTTAGTAACCTGCCCCGCGTATCTGCGGGGCACTCGTCGCCGTCCAGCATCCTGACTGGAGTTCGCCGCGAGTCCTTCCTCAGGGACTTACTCGCCCCTATCCTTTCCAATGGTTACCGCTGTATTCCCATTCTGCCGGGACAGAAACGTACGTCTCTGCGGGGCTGGTCGAAATTCTGTTCGGAGCAACCCACGATCAAACAGGCCGCCGCCTGGATCGAACGCCATCCGGATTACGGCATTGGGATCGCGTGCGGCTGGTCCTGCGTTGGCATCGACATCGACGAATCCGATCCGAGCAAAGCATCGGAAGTCGAAGATCTCGTCTGCGCACGGTTGGGCGTGACGCCGCTCAAGCGCATTGGCCTCGCCCCCCGCGCAATCCTCGTCTTTCGCGTCGGCGCCGGCGCCATCATCCCCTCTAGACATGTGGGCAAGGTCGACATCATTGGTGATGGTACGTACTTCGTCGGCTACGGCATTCATCCAGGTACCGGCCATCCGTACGCTTGGCCCGTGGATTCGCCTCTTACCACCAAGATCTCCAACCTACCGAGCGTCACGCAAGCCCAAATTGGTCATTTGATCGAGGCGCTGTCCGATTATTACAGGATTGCCGACCACGTTACCGATCATGATCAGCAGACAGGCCATGCGGCCCCTGTCCGGCTTCGTACCATCTCTCGGTCAGACGCTCACTGGATTTACAACAACCGCGGCCAGGTCATCGACGGCCGAGATAGTTTTCTCACTGCAAAAATCTATCAAGCCTACGCAAATGGCGCCTCAACCGCGAATGCGATCGCCGACCAAGCCTGGTCGCTTTTTGTCGCCGGAGCAGATCTGACTCGCCCGAAGCGCGATGGCAAGCGCCCCTGGCAAAAGACGGATGCCCTCGCGAAGGCCGCCTATCTGTTGCGCAGCGGGAAAACTCGCCCCGCTGCCGCCATCGTCTCTACTACAAGCTCTGGCAACATCGTGGCTTGGTCATCCGACGACCTCGAACGTTTCATCCAATCCGTCAATGCCGCCGGCGCTGCCGGTGAACTGTCGCCTACGCAAGTCTCTATCTCACACGCAATGACCGAATTCGCGCGTCACAAGAATGATTGTTTCGCGTCCTGTGAGACAATCGCAAACGCGGTCGGCTGCAAACCGAACACCGTCAAGAAAGCTCGGCGGCGATTGCGGACGCTGGGCTTCTGGACCTCCCAGCAGTGCCGCGGCGGCAAGGGCTTCATCGCTCACTATCGACCGAATCCAGCGTCCGTCGATCGCAGTGATCTCTTTTCAGTTTATCACAACCTCGTTTCCAAGGAGGCTACGTCGTGAGCCGTGTTGTTAAGCCCCCGCTTCTGAATCCCATGACGGATATGCGGCAGCTCGTGCCTTTCGCGAAGTACCCGATTTTTGCTCTCGCGCCTGGTCAACGTCGCGTCGAGTTCAAGGACCGCGTCGGCGATAAGTTCTTTTACTTCTTCGTGACCACCGATGATGCTTCATACATTCCGACGCTCTCGGACTCAGACATTCTTATTTACCTCGTGTCGCTGTTGACCGCGTCTTTCAATCGCGGCGAAATACTGTCTACTGAACTTCCGTTCCGACCGAACGACGCGTTGCGCTTTCTCGGTCGCCATACTGGGGGCCGTCAACGTTCGTTCCTGGCCGCATCACTTCGTCGCCTTGAGCGAGCAAATTTCATCGGCAACATCCCGCTCGGGTCTACCGTCAGCCTGCCCCCCGGCACTTTGATCGAGCGCTTCGACTGGCCTGAGGGTGATGATCTGCCCCGAACAATCCACGTCCCGTCGTGGATGCTTCATCAGGTCCAACAAAAGCAGATTCTGCGGATCGACCCCGCATCGCTGCGGCTTCGTGGTCTCGAACGCTGCATCAACGAATGGGCGCGCGTCCATGCCTCGAGAGCGGTGACGTCACCCTGGACTATAAAAATCAGCTATGCCTGGTTCAAAGCGGGGGGCCTTCGCGAACCACGCTCGGAAGGCGGCTTCCGCAAATTCCGGTTTGCGCTCCGACGCGTGGTCGAGCGCAACGCACTGCCGGGCTACCACCTTAGCCTTTGTGGTACCGGGAAGGACGCTAGCCTTGCCATTCAACGGCTAGCGGTGGCCCAAAAGGCGTCCCTTGCGGCATCTGTTCCCGAGTTCGACGTCCGCGAAACACTTGTCCTCATTCTTGATAACTCTCAAACCTCGGAGTGCGATGCATGACGATCCAACTCAATCCTTTTGCCTTCTGTCACACGATTGGCAGCCTCGCCCGTCAAGAAAAGGTCGCTCGTTATCGCAAACATCTCTACATGTGCGCCGCTCATCACGCCGGCCATAGCGAGCCTTCGCTTTCGGGAAAGACGTCTGATCAGGTCGTCGCCTTGTTCTGGCAGGAATGTGCTGCGCTAAGCATGCTTAACGCCGGCCCCGCAGAGGAGGATCGCCTGGAATCTGCTGTCGCGGCTAT
Source organism: Bradyrhizobium sp. CCBAU 65884 (assembly GCF_028128835.1). Taxonomy (NCBI): domain Bacteria; kingdom Pseudomonadati; phylum Pseudomonadota; class Alphaproteobacteria; order Hyphomicrobiales; family Nitrobacteraceae; genus Bradyrhizobium; species Bradyrhizobium sp. CCBAU 65884. The sequence goes on from NZ_LBJU01000130.1 coordinate 36,237, forward strand.
TCGCTTCAGCTGCGCCGTCGGCGCTGATTGCACGAAAGTGCAGCGCTCATTTCACCAAGCGTTGCTAGAGATTGCCGACCATTCATTTTCGGCCAGCTTTCGTCAGATCTGGTCGTTCCACGCGCCACTCATTGTCTTTCCCACGCGGAAGATGGCCCAGGGTCGAGCCATCGTGGCGATCCGTCATCTGCATTTCTACGCGAACCACGGCAATGATGATGCCGGCGCTCGCGCCATGACTCGGTACCTCGATTTAGTACTAAAGGCTTCCCCGACCACTAGGTCGTCAGAGTCGGTCTAAACCGACGAGCCATTCAGCGCCTTCACGGCCTCCTGCGCATCATCGCAGTAGGCCGCGATTGCCCGGTCGTTGCCTCGAGTCATCGGGGCGGCCTCTGTCGCATTCATTAGCGTTGGTCCTACTTTGTTCAAATCAGATGCTCGATCCGGATTCCGCTGGCGCGGGAATGCACGGTAAGGCCGAGCTGTTGACGGTCGCGGGCGGCGTCGGAACTTGCCCGCCTTCGTTCGTCTTGAATCTGAGTCACCCATCGCCACGCGCATCGCGGTGCTGGTCGCCGTCCCACCAGCACCGGACTTGAAGGGGGAGTGGCTGCCTCCGATGAGACAAGCAGCCGCTTCAAACCGCTCCAGAAGCTGTCGATGAGTATGCTTGCGGTCCTCAGACCCGCCAACTCCACACTTGCAGCTGGGTCCCGACCGGATGCGCTAAGGTAAACTTCCGAGTTGAAGGCCGGCCGTCGTTAACAAGGCTAGCTTCGTATCGAGCGCTCGGAGCCTCGAAAGGCTTAGAAGATTTAGGTGCACCTACCGCAAGTAGAAGGCGTGGTTCATGAGCTAGATATTGCGGCGGTCTTCGGCTTCGTGAGTTTGACTCGAAACTTTCCAAGGATTTCGGTCAGGAAGGCCTGTGCCCGCGTGTCCCATGCGCGCAAATAGCGCCTTCCCGCTGAGCAAGCTCTTGCCAGTCTCACGCTACCTGTACGGTTCGCGGACACATCTCTGAATATCCGTTGCACATACCGTGCGATCGGAGTTCCTTATGTCGTCCATTTTCAATGCGCTGACACTGCCGCGGATACCCTTGGTACCGCAAAGCCTCCTCAAGGCTCATGGCGTAGACTGCATCATCGACACGCGCTTTCGCAGCGCCGCTCGGCTTCTTCAGCGCTTGTGGCTGCAAGACAATGGCATCCCCACCGGCTTCCACGTTCGGCCGACCGACGATGGAGATGTCGTTTTGCCGCTTGAGTCGCTGCTCTCACCCGAAGCGGCCTGCGCTGGACGCAACTTTATCTCGCCCGCTGTCCATTGCTTCACGCGCCGCGAGTTGATTATGCGTGAGGACGGCGCTTGTTACGACGAAGACCGTTTGTTCGGCAATGCGCTTTCATCAATGCCGCTCTGCTTCAATGTCTTCGCGCCTTTGGCAATGGATCTTGCACTCGCCACGACTACGTTCAAGCTGTTACTGCCGGACTTCGTCAAGCAGGTTCATGGGATCCGCTTCGAGACCTCGCCAGGTCGTCGTGAGACGCGCTTCTTACACGACGGAACCGCGTTCGATCTCGCGCTCGACGTCGTCACGCCCGACAACGTGCGGGGCACGGTCTTCGTCGAAGTCAAGTATTCAGAGACGATGGACGGACCAGCTGCGCGTCATCGCGAGCGATATGACGAGGCCTCGCGGCAGGTCCAGCTCTTTGTTGACCCGGACAGTGCAATCCTCCGCTCGCTTGCGCTCGAACAGCTCTGGCGCGAACACATGCTTGCTCAACTTGCCGTCGACGAAGGCATCACGCCCCGCGCAATGTTCGTCACTATCGGCCCTCGCCTCAATCGTCGAGTCCAGGCTGCACTTCGCGTCTACGCGAACGAACTCATTCCTGGTGATGATCTCGGCGACGATCGCGTCCGCTTCCGCGCTAACACGCTCGAAGACGTGATTGATGCCATTCGTCAGGCGGGATCTGCTGAGCTCGCGAAAGCGCTATGGAGCCGATACTGCGACTTCGAGCGCATCTTTCATCTCGCGATGGCCGAGTATGCTCAGCCCGAGCCCGCCAGAGAACCCGTGGCCACAACGCCGCCGGTTTCCTCAGCCGCAAGGTCGAGAGTGCGTCGTCAGCGAACGGAGGTCGTCGATGCTGAATGAATCGCCGCTGACTGTCGAAGACCGCGTGGCTCTGTTGGTCAATGGGCTTTCAGCGGAAAAAGATCACCGGCCCGTCGTTAAGCTGTTCACGCCCGACGGCGCGGCAACTTGGCTGCTCACCGAGGCCGATCCGGATGAGCCCGATCGTCTTTTCGGGCTTGCCGATCTTGGTCTCGGCTGCCCGGAACTTGGCTACGTCGATCTCAACGAACTTATCGCTCTCCGCGGTCGTCTCGGTCTTCCGGTGGAGAGAGATCGGTACTTCGTCGCTGATAAGACGCTATCAGCCTACGCTGAAGAGGCGCGGCGAGCCGGCAGGATCATCGCCTAACCGATTAGAAAGAAGCCGCCAAGCGGCGGCTTCTTTCCAAGTACGGCGCAAGGATCTAGAACCCAATGCAGTCCAACGCTCTACCTCTAGCCTTGTTTTTGCAGCCAGACAGCTGTGGGACCGCTTGCGATCAGGGTATATTCAAATACCCCCACCGCCATACGGCGGCGACGATCACTACGCGCTTCCTAGCGCGCCTTACCTGGATTTAGGCGGGCCCCTCTACATCCTAATTCCCTCTCGCCGGTCGCACATCCGCAAGGCATCTGAATCTGTTGGGTCTCATTCCTTCTCGCGCCATCGCCGCTATACGAAGAGGCTCATCATGGATTCTTTCGAACGCTTGGTTGGGTTCCCGAGAGTTACCCTTAAGCAATGGACGTGCACCGCTGAGAAAGACGGGTCCAATGCTGCCCTCCGATTCGTTGAACCTGTTTGCCAGGGAAACTACGGCCTTCAACTGCGCTGCCGTCCCGCATGCCGCAGAAATACGGGGCTCTTTCGGGTGCATGTTGCTCCCAGCAAGCCGGCGTTAAGAACGTGCCGCGTTTGTCTCGAATGCGAATGGCCGGTTTAGGACTCGGGAAGGGCAAAACGGCGATCGTCTTCCCGCCCCGAACCCGAGTGTCCAGATGCCGATTTCCGCCTCGCCGCGCCGCCCGACGGTTTTGATCAGCGCCTTCGTGGCTCTGACCGTCGGCTGCGTCCTTGGCCTGGTAGCCTGGAAATCGATCAGTTCGCGCGACGCGACCCTGAGCCGGAACGAGGCCGACATTCAGAATCTGGCGCATTCGCTCGCACAGCACGCGACGCACACCTTCAAGGCGCCCGACGTCGCCATGACGGGCATGGCGGACCTGCTCAAGTTCCAGAATCCGCTGCCCGCGAGGTTCAACACCTATCTCGCCAACACCGTGCGCTCCCTGCCGCAGCTGCGCGAGATGGGGGTTCTGAATGCCGCGGGAAACTGGCGGTATTCGTCGCTGGATCAACTGCCAACGCACAACAACGCGGACCGGGACTACTTCGTGCGTCATCGGGACAACGCGGATCCCAAGCTGCTCATCAGCGGACCGATGACATCGCGGCTGACGGGCCGGCCGACCCTACTCCTCTCCAAACGGATCAGCGATCCGAAGGGAGAATTCGCCGGCGTGCTGGTCGCCGCCATCGACTACGAATCGTTCTCCAAATTCTACTCCTCGTTCGATATCGGCGCGCAGGGCAGCATCTGCCTCATCTCGGCGACCGGCACGATCCTGGTCCGTTGGCCGTCCGGGACAGGCAAGAACGTGTCGGACACGGACCTCTTTCAGAAGCGTCTGAAGGCAAGCCCCGTCGGCTTCTACCGGATCGTATCGCCGTTCGACGGCGTCGCGAAATACTTCGGCTACGAAGTCACGCCGGAATACTCGATGGTCGTCACGGTGGCGCGGTCGGAAGCGGAGGTGCTCCACGGCTGGCGTTCCGATCTGAAGCGGGATCTTGTGGTCGCGGCGCTTCTCATGACGGTCATCGCCGGCATGGCCTGGCTGCTGGCGAGCCAATTCGGCGTCCGGATGCGTCTGGCGCGTCGCTACCGCCTGCTGGCCGAGAACAGCGCCGACATCGTCATCCTGCTCGACCGTCAGGGGCGCCTGCAATATGTCTCGCAATCCGTGAAGGCGTCGCTCGGATATGCCGAGAAGGAGCTCGTCGGCCGTTCCTGCCTCGACGTCGTGCACGCAGAAGACCGTGAGAAAGTGGTGGGGGCCAGCGTCGGGCTCACGGATCCCGCCGTGTCGCGCTCGGTGGTGTTCCGGACAAAATGCAAGGATGGCAAGCTCGTCTGGCTGGAAGCGAATTTCAAGCTGGCGGGCGAATCCCCTGACGGCAGCCGCGAGATCGTCGGCGTGTTGCGGGATATCACCAAGCGCAAGGAGCTCGAGGACGAGTTGTCGGAAGCCAATTTGCGCCTTTCGCGGCTCGCGACCACCGACGGACTGACGCGGCTGGCCAACCGCCGGCACTTCGACATTTTCATGCGCGCCGCCTACGCCGAGCACGCCGTACTAGCGGCGCTCCTGATCGACATCGACCATTTCAAGGGCTTCAACGACGCTCTCGGTCACCAGGCGGGCGACGCCTGCCTGCAGCGCATCGCGCAAGTGATCGACAGCAGCACGACCGGCACCAGCGGCCTGTCGGCCAGGTACGGCGGCGAGGAGTTCGCCGTCGTCCTGCCGGGCGTCTCCGAGGAGCAGGCTCTGGTGGTGGCCAATGCGTTGCGGCTGATGGTGCGGCAACTCGGGATTCAACATCCCCGCGCGTCCCGGGGCCATGTGACCGTGAGCATCGGCGTCGCGGCCAAGACCGCGACGACGATCGATGAAGTGGCACTCATCCGGGACGCCGACATAGCGCTATACAATGCGAAGGAGCTGGGCCGAAACTGCGCGGTCGCGAGTTCGTCCCTTTCGGGGACGCACGGCAAAGCCGCCCCCCTTGTACCGGCCTCCTGAAGCACCGCCGAGAACCAACTGACGGGATCGAGGCCAGCGATGCTCACGTCCGATGTCTCGGCGCGAGAAATTCTGGGTCGGACGAGCCGAGTTCGGTGCGTCGCTTATCGCTGCTCCGCCCGTAGAATTACGGAAGTCGACGCCATTGGCGCCAAATCGCTTGCCTTTCCGGAGTGCGTACGACCGAATGCTCGGCGGCCGCATCGGCACCGCCTGGGGGATTGGTGGACAAGGGGAACATTAAAAGTGCCTCGGATTTCGAGGCCTTAAGATTGCTGCGCGCGTTCGCGAAGATCGGCGACGCCAAACGGCGACAGGAAGTCATCGATTTGGCGGAGAAACTCGCCGCACCGCCGATCACGGAGATCGCTCTCCGTCCGGACGAACCTCCGACCGAAGCAGACCAATAGGGTCCGCAGCGGCGGCCTGATCGCAACGCGAACTCCGCGCTTATCAGCGGACTGCGCTCTGGTCGGCGAAGAGGCTCTCCAGATCCAGCAAGGGATAGCATTCGCGACCCCGCTCCTACTCAGGCGACCTCTTCCCGACCAGAGCCGCATCATCCGGGCGGCTGGGAAATGGCAGCAGCCCGTCAGGGCCGCAGCGGACTATCCGTGAAGTCCAGGCGGCCGGGGACGGGACGACGGAACAGGTGGAAAACCGCCAGCCCGCGCAAATTCGAATCCCAGCTGTGTGTTAGCAGCCCGGAACGACAAACGGGCCGCAAGGATTCGTCCCGGGCAGGAGCGATTTCGATGCTGATGACGAAGGAACGACGGCCGGCGATCCGGACGCTACGCGGCTGGGCGATCTCCGTGCTGCATGAGGCCGGCGCCATCTGCGAGTGCGAGCAGCACGGGTGGATGCAGGACCGCACCGATCCTCATGCCCACGCCCGTGCCTTCGCTATCGCGCGTCAGAATCCGCCGGCCGGCGTCTCTCCGGACGACGCGGTCGCCGCCGTGCGCGACTTCCTGGACTCGATCGGAGATACCTGCCCCGAGTGTCTACCGGAGTAGACCGGCACCGACGCTCAGCGGCCGAGCCGCTTCTCCACCCGCTTGCGGGCGTTGCCGACCTTCTTGACGGCCTTCTTTACCGCAGACGCCGACTTCCGCGTCTTCTTCACCTCGTACCTCACCTCGTAGTCCTGCCCGCTGGCCACGCGGGCCCGATCCTGCTTGCGCCCGCGCCCCGTCTTCTTTTTCGGTACCGCCATCGGCTCCTCCTGTTTGAATCGACGCCGGCGCAACGCCGCGAAGGATTCCCTGGTTCCTCGCCGGAACGATTCGAGCAGTGTCAGTTTGAATCATCCAGTTGCGTACGGAGCCCTCGAGTGGCGTTTCAGCGTCGAAAACCGGCGACCATCGGCGTCAAGACGCCCTTTCCCGGCTTTATCGAACCGGCGTTGGCCACCTCCATCGAGAAGGTGCCGTCCGGAGAACGATGGATTCACGAGATCAAGTTCGACGGCTACCGCGTCCAGGTCCACCTGGCCAATGAGGCAATCAAGATCTTCACTCGCCGCGGACACGACTGGACCCATCGCTTCAAGAAGGTCGCCAACAACGCCTGGCACATTAAGGCCGGCTCAGCCATCGTGGACGGCGAGATCGTCGTGCCGGCCGCCGACGGCTCCACCGATTTTTCGGTGCTGCAGAACGAGTTGAAGGGCCGGTCAACCAGCATAGTCCTGATCGCCTTCGACCTGCTGTACCTGAACGGGCGCGACCTCAGGAAGCTGCCGCTTTTCCAGCGCAAGAACGAGCTCAAGCAAATCATCATGGGCACCGACGTCCAGTTCAGCGAGAGCTTCGAGATCGAAGGTCGGGAGATGTTCGCGCACACCTGCAAGCTCGGCCTTGAGGGCGTCGTGTCGAAGGTGCGCGACAGCGCCTACGCCAGCGGTCGCGGCAATAACTGGGTGAAGAAGACGTGCGCGCAGCGGGAGACGCTGACCATCGCCGGCTTCGCGCTCGACGGAAGCAAGTGGGACGGCATCTATGTCGGCCGGCGCAAGGGCGACGACCTGGTCTACGCCGGCAAGGTCGACCACGGTTTCGACAAGGCCTCCGCGGCCGACCTGCAGAAGCGCCTGAAGCCGCTGATCCGCAAGACGCAGCCGTACACGAAACGGATCACGCATAAGGGTATCTGGGTCGAGCCGAAGCTCCTGGCCGAGATCGAGTACCGGGCTAAGTCGGCGGAGGGAAAGGTCCGACATCCCTTCTTCAAGGGCCTCCGGGAAGACCTGTGATGGACGCCTTCGACTGGCTCCCGCGCGGGCGAAGTACCAATCGATAGACCAAGTTGGAACCGAGGCCGCTAGGCAGATCGCGTCCAGCCAAGCTCCGGAAGCGGACAGCTCGGCAGGCCGTTACGCCCCATCAGTGGGCTGTCCGTTCCTAAGCCTCCGGAAGCGCAACGCCCGTCAGTTCGCGCAAACTAGCGACGAGGCGATCCTGGAAGTCTGGATCGGTGGCCTCACTGGCCGACTGCTCCTGCCGGAGGTGATGCCAGTAGCGACCGCTGACCAAGGCACCGGGCTCATCGCTTACGGCCAGCCAGGTCTGCGTCCGCTGTCCCGTGTCAATGTCCACCGGGGCTCCGGGGCCACCCATCTTCGTGCGCGCCCAGCCGGGATCGACGGCGTTGCTCAAGACCTGCGACCAGCGTCGAGCCAGAGCGAAGGCGAGCGCGACGACGTGCAGCTTGCTTTCGGCGTAGGCCCGGGCCGGGTCCCAAGGTCGCTTCGTCCAGTCGATATCATCCACTGAACCCTCCCCGCCCCGGTGCAGGCCGCTGCTGAGATAGACCAGCCGACCGGGCCGCTCGATCAGCGCCGTCAGCATGTACGGAGCAAGGGTGTTTACCGCCAGGATGCCGGCATGGCCCTCGGCTGTCGAGCCGCGGCTTCGCTCCGTATAGACGCCGGCGTTGTGGATGACCGCATCCATGCGCCCGATCGCGTTGACCTGATCTGCAATGCTCTTGGTTTCGGCGGCGGCGCGCAGATCGCCGACCACAACTCCGGCAGAACGCGACGCAAGCTCGGCCAACGCCTCGGCCCGCTCCGCCGATCGGGCGTGCAGCACCACCCGATGGCCATCATCCAGAAGCCACTGCGCGGCCGCGCGGCCGAGCCCATCCGCGCTGCCCGTGACGAACACGATTGCCATGGTCGTTCCTTTCGATGTCGATTGCCTCTCACGAACCGACAGGGCCGTCGGGCTGACCGGATAGCGCCCGTTCCAGCTCCGTAGCGAGAATTTTGAAGTGTTCAGCCAGCCGCGTGAACAGCTCGCGCTTCTTCGGCTCGGTCGCCAGATCGCGGATCAGTTCGCACTCGGCGATCTGTACGCGGAGCTTCTCCAAATGCGACTGGATATCCTTCATCGGACATCACCGCGGCTGCTGCAGGCCGGGCGAGGACAGCCACTTGTCTATGCGTGAGGCCGTTTCGATTTGATCGATCTTTTGAAGCAATTGGTCCTTGGCAGGTCCGGGCGGCAGCTTCTCCGCCTGTTGCTCCAGCCGCTCCTTTTCCGCCACAAGGCGTTCTTCGAATGAATGCGGTACCGAGCGTCGCCGCTGCATGGCGCTTCTCGCAAGTCACCGATACGGGATGTAAGTAGATGCCCGTTTGGTTCCGCTGTCGAGTCGAATTGGAACTAATCTGCCTGCCCCCTACGCCGACTTCCGCTGCGGCTTTGGCATCGGCTTCTTCGCCGCCCCGTCCTTCTGCTTCTTGCCTTCGATCGGCATCAGCATTTCACGCTGTCCGCTCGAGGCTTTCTTCGGCTTCTTGGCGGACTTGGACGCCTTCGCCGGAGCGGCTTCCCCGCCGACAGACCGCCGGAGCGCCTCCATCAGGTCGACGACGTTGCCGGTGGGCCGCTCCTTCGGCGTGATCGGCTTGCCGGCGCGCTTCTGGTTGATCAGGTCGATCAGCGCCTGCTCGTACTGGTCCTCGAACTTGTCCGGCTCGAACCGCCCCGACTTCTGGTTCACGATGTGCTTGGCGAGGTCGAGCATGTCCTTCGTGACTTTGACGTCCTGGATCTCGTCGAAATACTCGTCGGCGGACCGGACCTCGTAGGGGTAGCGCAGCAGCGTGCCCATCAAGCCCTTGTCGAGCGGCTCGAGCGCGATGATGTGCTCGCGGTTGGTCAGCACGACCCGCCCGATCGCCACCTTGTCCATCTCGCGGATGGTCTCGCGGATTACGGCGAACGCGTCGTGCCCGACCTTGCCGTCGGGCCTGAGATAGTAGGGGCGGATCAGGTAGCGCGGATCGATCTCGCTGCGGTCGACGAATTCGTCGATCTCGATCGTGCGCGTGGATTCCAGCGCGACGTTCTCGAGCTCCTCCTTTGACACCTCGATGAAGGTGTCGGTGTCGATCTTGTAGCCCTTGACTATGTCCTCGCTGTCGACTTCCTCGCCGGTGTCGGCGTCGACCTTGGTGTACTTGATGCGGTGGCCGGTCTTCCGGTTGAGCTGGTTGAACGAGATCTTCTCGGACTCGGACGTGGCCGGGTAGAGCGCGACCGGGCAGGTGACGAGGGACAGACGGAGGAAGCCTTTCCAGTTGGCGCGCGGGGCCATGGTACGCAAAACTCCCTTGTGGCGGCTCGGATTCAAGACGATTCACCTGCTCTGGTTCCGACACGCCGGCCGTCTAGCCCGCGATTCATCGTTAACGTTCGCCCTGCGTCCGCTGAAGTCGCGGTCGGCTTGACTCGCGACGAACAAAGCAGGAACATAGGGAGTGTCAGCCGCAGCCGAGACGCCCGCTCCCGACGACCTGGAGGCCGCTGCCGACCAGGCGATCGTGGCCTGCGGCGGCGACGCCCGCCAGGCCGTCAAGGCGCTGCTCGTGGCGAACGGCTTCCTCGAGGCGCAAGTCGAGGATCTTCGGGCTTCGGTGTCTGCCGGCTACTCGCGCGGCCGGTTCGACGTCCCGCGCGATCGCAAGGACTGGTACGACTGAGATGAGCGAGGTCACCTACTACGTCGCCCTGCCCTTCGTCGCCGCCGACGACGGCATCGCCGCGGGCGAAGCGGTCGAGTGCTTCAATCCGAGCGCCGCCGTGATGCGTGCCGAGGCGCTTTCGCGGAAGCCCGGCATCGTCGGCGCCGTCGCCTTCAGCCGCAGCGGGGATCCCGCGACCGGCGAATTCGGTGACGCCACCGTGATCCGGAAGTTCGGTGACGTGCCCGAGGACCTGAGCGCGCTCTGAAATGCCGAGGAAGCAGCCATGAAGGTTGCGGAACTGATCGAACTTCTGAAGCAGCAGCCGCCTGAGCGCAGGGTCGTGCTGCGCGGGTATGAAGAGGCTACGCCGACGTTTCGGGGCTGCGAGAGCGGCCGATCAGGCTGAACGCCAACCCCGACTCGCGAAACGGACCGCACGAAGCATCCAAAACGGACGCGGACGAACTGGCCATCGAGATCGTGAGAATAGACCGGCATCCGAATTAAGTGCGACGATCTCTCTCGCGAGCGGGACACGTTACGGGAATCGAATGACGAGAGTCGATGGCGGCCGATGGAGGCCGGGATCGGCGGTTAAGCTTTCAGGTCAAACTGGCTGCGCAGCCTGTCGGCAATGGCTTCGATCATCTCGCAACGATCCGCGTCCGGCTGCGGACCGTCCCTCATGATTTCGACTTTCCATGAATCTTCGTGCGGCACGACCGAGATGGCCAGGTCCGTCGGGCAATCGCTGATGTCTTCCATCTCCAAGCGGATGGCGGACTCCAGTTCTTCGCGGGTTTTCGCCGGCTTCTTCAAGCTGAATCCTTCGCCGCGCGGAACGGGACCACCGCCTTTGGCTCTCCGCGCGAGCGCATGTTTTTGAACAGCGGGCGTTACGCCTTTTGGTTATTCGCTACAGGCGCCGTACTCAAACGGCGCGCGATGGTCCAACGAGTCAAAGACGTCGTCGCGATAATGTTCCCCCGGCCGCTAGTCCGTGGGCGGCTCCTGGTCGTCCGTCGAAGCGGACGCCGGCGCTGGCGCGTCCTAGCCGCCGGCGGAGATCAGCGACGAGCCGAGACAGCCCAGGCGGTTGGATATGGGGCTCCGGGACGCTCGTCAGTCGTCGACCAGCGTTCCGATTAACGCGAGTAGAGCTTGATGTTCGGGACCCCGACTGTCTGCTCGCAGGAATTGGCCTAGGTCGGTTAGAGACGTCCGTCCGCCGAGCCGATGTTGGGCTGGCGCTCGACCAGCGCGCCGTCGGATTGCGGATCGCGAACCAGCCGCCAGTTGTCACCGTTGGCGCTTTCGTAAAGAACCTCATGCAGTTCAGGGCCGGGCACCGGGGCCAAGTCCGGTGGCGCAACTGCATCGATGCGGAGCCACCGGCTAGGCTTTTTTGACCACCACCCGGATGATACCTCGAGAAGGCGGCGATGATCACCATCGCGATCGTTGCCTGGCCGTCTGTCCCGACGTTTTCAGCATCATTCCCAACGCTTTCAGCCACTGCATCGGAAGAGAACGTGGCCGGTCCGAATAAATTAGTGCCGAGAGCTGCTTTTGATTTTTCGGCTTAGTTCGGGGCGACCCACAACTTGAGCGTCGTCAGCCTGAATAACGTTAAAAGGCTGGATGCGTACATGGATTTCACCGCTGTTTTTTTGTCCATTAAGGAAACCGTCTCGAAGAGGCTGGCAGGACACTCAATCGACCTCACCGGCGCTCTAAAAACAGGCCTAATTAGAGGCTTGATCGCCGTCGTTCTTGCGGTTCTGCTCTTCACTGGCTCTACGTTCATCCGAGGCGGAAGTGGAATCAAGCCAAGCCACTTGCCTCAGTGCGACAGCCCCTTCACGCGAGACCTCCTCACAAAGGTTGTCAACGAGTCGGTTGCTGGCCAGCTAGGCATCAAGCTTCTCAAGGTGGACGAAATCGGTGACTTCGCGGCTGGGGCACCTGGAGCGTCCGCTGACCCTCAGGCCAACTCAAGAAATTGCAGCGCTTTTGTCCGTACCAGCGCTGGTAAGGTAATCCTATTTTTCCAGCTCACTTGGGGCAGTCCCAAGAAGGATGAAATCTGGCTGGAGATTACTCAATCGTCCCTCTAGGCGTCGATGGCGCCTACATCAATCGCAGTGGCTCGATGCCGATCGGACAGAACAAGGGAATATCGAATTGCACCGCAAGACAACCTTGCGAGATGTTCGAAGCTTTCGTGTTCGCTAAGAAATCCCGAGCAGAAGGCAAAATATAAATTCGAACCGGACCAACTACCTGAGCGCCGTGAAGTTACGACAACATTCGTGACGCGCGGTCGAACGAGCAGACATTGTCTCATCGCTAATACCAAGTACAGGATGATCGTTATGACCGGTTCGGTAGGAATCTTTTGGGGCATTCCAAAGCCCGATCATTCGTGGACAATACTGATCGATTCAACCTCTCTTTCGGAAGCCGAAGCCTATGGCGATTTTCTGACACATCCCCGGGGGCATTACGAGGTATGGAGTCAATGGCAACAGCGACGTGCAGCCCCGCTGGCAGGACAATCTATTCTTCAAGCGATTACCTATCACGAGTATGAGGATTTCCCGCGTGGACGCATCGTCCATGAAATCAAAACCGGTCGCTTTATCATCTATGCTGATCGACGGTTGCAGCAAGCGCCTGTGATGGCGAGCATCGCCGAGAAGTTTGGGTTAACTCCAGGCACATATTCCGTTCGATCCGACGCACATTACCGGAGCTGACGCGCGGTCTGTCGGGATTGTGGCCGGCATCGACAGACGAGCCCGGCTAAACCGGGCACGCGCGTCTGTCACGCTGAAAACGCTATGAACAACCTCTTGCGCTTGTTGCGAGCTGATCAGCGGAGGGAGGTTCATAGCCAGCCCCCTACGGGCACCGGTCCTTGACGTTAGCCAGACGACATCGGGGGTAGCCGGTCAACTGCCGAATGGCATCGGCAAAAGCGCAACTCTGTTGCAGCAGGAGTGGGCTACGGGACGCCCCGACCCACAGATGACGACTTCGCAGATCGATTGTGCGAAGTTATCCATCCGCGTCAGAAATGAAGCAGCGCATAAAGGCCGACCGCCTGACCCCGGCCTCCCCGTAAAGGGTTGCGTCCAATCAAACAGCTTACCGACGGCGTGGCTCCGAGGTTCGGGTTCATCAGGTAAGAAGGCTTCGCCCCAGCAGGCGAAGCCTTGCCCTTCGGTCAAGGAACAGCCCCTCAAGCGTTCACCAAGGTTCGATTGGTTGCTCGGGACCTCTCAATCGAGAGAGGTCCCCTTGCATTGGTGACACCCGCACATCGGAAGAACGGGGCGGTCCCACGCTAGCACGGCCCAGAAAACTGTTTCACTCCCCTGGGTGGGAGTCACCTTCCCGGTGGGATTTGACGTAGCGGCGTCGTAGTTCCCAAGCCCTCGATCATATAGGCGCATCCCCCCACGGCAGGGTTCGCCTGGTTTGTACTGTCTGGCGCCAGCCTGACCTCCCTTGACGTTCTATTAATAGTTGTGAAATTCTCGCGCCTATGGGGCGGGGGCGGCTTCGATGATCTTCCGAAATCTGGTCGCAGCGTTGAGTTGCGCTGCACTGTGTGCCTGCGCGATCGTGCCGCCGACAGAGCAGAACGACGGCATTTCAATCAAGCGCGTCGTTGAGCGCGTGAAGTGTGAGCTTGGTGCGGCACTACAGGACAACCCGTCTCTAGGGTCTTGGGCTGGGGTCATTACCCTTACGCTTGAAGTAGACCAAACCGGGTCAGTGGTCCCTAGCGCCAGCCTCGTCGGCCCATTCAATGCGGGCGCCTATGGATTGGACATCGGTGGGGGCGTAACTGGCAAGTCGGTCCAGACCTCACTCGTGAATGTTTATTTTCCGGTCTATGAGCTGCTTGCCTTTGCGAACGCATGTCCGATTGCGCCGAAGAATCAGCTGGAGGATTCGCTTGGACTTCGTGAATGGGTTGACCGAACGCTTTCGCTCAAAGCGGACGAGGGTGCAGTCTTCAAAGATAAAGACAAGGCAATTGGTTACACGCTGGAATTTGATCTGGATCTCACGGCGGGAATAACGCCTGGATTCACCTTTACCAGGGTCTCTGGCAAGACCGGCTTCTCCGTAGACCGTAAGACAGTCAATACACTTGAAATCGCTCTTGCCGACGCCGGAATTCAGCCGCCAAGGCGCGTGCCCGAGATTGTACGCGTCCCGGTCAAGCCAACACCGGGCACGATGAAGCCAGCTCAGGAAGGTGCGGCTACGGACGATACGAAAAAGCAAGATGAGCAAAAATTCAGATACGAGAAGCGGTATGTTGTTCGACCTGGGGCCGGCGTAAGTGACGACACAAAGAAGCGTCTAGATGTCATCATCCAACAACTCCAACTGAAGAATCTTCGGATCAGAGGCTTTTGAGCTTTCCTCAGCTGCTGTCACGAGACCATCAATTCCTCTGTCAAGACTATTATCTACTCGTTATGCGTCCCCGATCCGGTCGGGCTATGGCCGAGCAGGACAGCGTTCAACCCTCTATTTGCCTGATGCACCCGCACGAGAGGGATAGCCGGAGGCGTGGTGGTGAAGGATATATTTTGACGGCAGCAATCTTGCTCTTCTTGGCTTGGCAGCCGAAACACTTGCCGAAGGTGACGGCCAACGCGTCCCAAGGTTTGTTCTAGTGAAGTTTAAGATCAAGTTGTGTGATGGAGGCTTTCGATGGTGCACCCAATCAATCAAACGGTAATTTGCCCCACGTGCAGGGGGCTTAAGGTTTCGATTTGTTCGAGTTGCGAAGGAAGCGGCAAGGATCCCAAGGGCAGCGTCTGCGAGAAATGTGCAGGACGCAAGGAGACCAAATGCTGGAATTGCGACGGCCTCGGCTTTATTAGCATCTAAGAATGCTGGGCCGACAGTCCCGCAAACTCTTCAGTCTTGGCCCGGCTGGCCTTTAGGATAGTTTGGGTGCGCCAGCCAGGACGCCGCTCACCTGTTTCAGCGCTCATTCGAGTGCCGGCCAGACCGCGCTTACGCCGTCTCCCACGGTAGGGCAAACCAGGATCTGGTCGGCGTCTTCAGCGACCGCAACGCGATCCGGGGAGATCTTTTGAAGCTTCAGGCGGATTTCGCAGCAAAGCGCCCAGCACAGGCCAGGGAGGATCGGAAGCAGAAGGCGGCGCACTAAACCATAAGTGTGCCGCAGCCAGGTTTCGATCTATCTCTCGGCCAGCGTGACCTAGTACTGCGGAGGGCTGGCGCGCTCGTGAACGCGGCACTTGCCATGCCCACAGCAGCCGCAGCCCGCGCTTCAGCCCGCCCATGCCGCCAGTGAATTGGCCCATGGCACTGAGTGCATTAGGGCACCATAAGCCCCGTCTGACCATGCTCGCTCCGTCCGACGGGGATGGTGAAATTCCATTCGGCGCCGGGTCGAGCCTCTCGATGACGATCCTCATCACACGCATTCCCTGAATTGCGCGGGCAGATTTATGTTCGCTCGTATGCGTGCGCGGAAATCCGGATCGTCGATCTCGGTCAGAGGCGGCAGCACGGACCTCTTCATGAGTGTCGGATCGATCTCCACGGCCTTCTCCATGACGGCCGCCAAGGTTCGCAGCTCCGGTTCGAACTCAAGCTCCAACCCCCAGTTCGATCGTTCAACGAAGCCCCGGTCGGGCGCGCGTTCGATCATGAAGGATGTCTGCTTTGGGAAGTCGCGCGCGAGTTCGGGCAAGTGCCAGAGTCCGTACGCAAGTTTCGCCGATGCCGTGGCGAGCGACATGCCGCCCAGCGTCTGTCCGGTATCCTCCGCCAGGTCGAGAATGTACCGCCAGCCTCCGATACGGACCGTCTCCTGCTCATCGGGGGCGAAGTCCAGCAGACCCTGCCGCCCGAGGCGCGGACGGCCGTCAACCATTACGCAGATCACTTGATTTTCGAAGGCGTCGATAAGTTGCGAGTAGGGGTGCTGCACGTTGTCCGCCAGCACCAGAAGGTCGGCCCGTTTGCCGGGTTCGATCGAGCCGACGTAAGCATCCCAACGCAACATCTTCGCCGGCACCGTGGTGACCATCCGAACCAACTCCTCGTTCGTGAACAGGCCACCCAGATGGTCGCTGACGATGCGCGCGAACTTGAGTTCTCCCAATAGGTTCTTGCTTCCGCTCGGGCCCCAGTCCGAACCGAGCGATATCCTCACGCCGAGCTTCTTCGCGGTCTCTATGTCCGCGGTTTTCCCATAGAGGAGCATGTTGCTGAGAGGCGACCACACTATGCCCGCCGCGTTGTTCATGCGCTGTAGATGCTCGCTATCTAGCGCTGTACAGTGGATCGCGATGAGATTTTCGTTTATCGCCCAACCTTTCTCCCCGCAGTCCAGATCGAGAAAGCGTTGCCTCGCATCCTCGTCCGTGCCTTCGCTAAGGTGGTAGAAAAACGGCCTGGGTTGCTGCAGTGCAGGCAGGAGTTTTGCGACCACGTCTTCGGGGCGATAGTCGAGCGTCTGACCTGAGCTCTTGGGCCATCCTGTGTCTAGTGGCTGCTCGACGTTTCTGATGAGCCCTTTGTAGTAGTCGCCGTTGCCCGACATACCTTGCGCGGTCGTCACGCCTCCGAATAGCGATCTACACTCGACATAGCGCACGATCGCCTTCTGGTATTCGACGTCCGGATTCTTTCCAAGGATCGTTGAAGGCCAACTGACCTCAGGCAGATAGTGCACGAAGTCGTTTCGCCAGACGTTACGGTTTCGGTACCGCTGCGGTACGTTCCAGAGCGGGAGGAAATTGTAGGGCAGATGGTTATGCAGTTCGATCAGGCCTGGGTAGATCGTCCCTTGTGTCTGGACTGGTGTGAGCCTCGCAAACTCCGCGGGGGCCTTAGCTATGTCTTCGACCACCGCAGCGATCGTATTGCCGTCGATGCACACATATCCCGACGGCAGGACCGAGCTCTTCGCGTCCATCGTTACCACGCGACCCGCGAGGATTCGCTTGATCGGCGCCGGCGGGCCGTCTGCGAAACGAATGCGTTCCGACGAGATCTCTCCCCTGAAGAATGCCATACGTCCCTTCCATTTGATTGCCGCGTCGCTTGAGTGTTTGACTCAGCCGATTCGTCAGGCTGAGCGCAGACCGACGTTATTTCCCTTTGTTCCGACGAAGATCATGATATCCAACGGAGCCGTGCTGCCCGTCCAATCGAAGGGGACGAGCTTCGTGAGCAAATCCAACGTCACATTTCCTATCGGAATTCGACCCAGGCTTCCTTGGGAGACGAGTGATTGCGACCCGACCTTCAGGCCCGCGAGCCCATCTTTAGCTGATACTCCCACCAGCACCTCGGTTGGCGCTCCCAGCTTCTGTTGAAGGAGTGGCAATATGTTGCTCGGGAGTTGGAGGTCACACTTGCCGGTGGTCGACAGTTTGTAGAACAGATCCGGAAGATCATTGCGCAGGCTTACCATTGTCCAGACGCCGCTTTGATTCGCCGCAAGTGTCATGGACTTCAATTTCCCACTGAGTTTCCCAATCACATCCTTCCGAGTCTTGTCAGCACAGCTGACGGCCGTATACCTCAGATGCAAGACGGCGTCGCTGATGCTCTCATAGTCGAACTGTCGGATGTCTTCCCCCTTATCATCATCGGTGCCGGGCAGGTCCAATTCCCACCAGCTGATCGCGCCAGCACCCTCGAACGGCAAGTAGCGTTCGTCACGAAGGTTGAGTTCGAACAAGCCAGAGTCATTTTGACCGGAACTCGTTGCGATCTGCGTGACCGGAACCGTATCCTCGACAAGATGGTCGGCGTCGTCTCCTTCCCTACTTTCGACATTTCGGATTTGACTGCGAACTAGCTTCAGACGGCAGCTGATGGTGGTGTAAGGACCTGCGAGACAAGGCAATGATAGGCCGACCGTCTTGATCCGCCTCCGATACTGGCCGGGGTGGTCCAGGTCGAACAGTTCTTCCGGAATGGCAATTTGGCACTTGCCGGAGGTTCGTAGTTTTGCAAGCTGCATTGGATCAAGCGTAGCGAGGGAGGCATGTTTAGTCAGCTCCGGACCGCGAGCGTTCCGCTCGATATACCCGGCTTCCATGCGCTTCAGATCGAGCAGCAACCCGTTGGCCGCCAGCAAGCCCTTGCGCAAGCTATCCCAATACCCGGGCTGCACATACGTGACAGCCGGGCTCGCCGGCAATTCGCGCTGGAGGCACTGCTCAGCCTTCATGGCAAAGTCGAGCGCAAGTTGGTAGGTCCGGTAATAAACGGCCGACACCTGCCGGATCATCCAGTCGTACAGTTCGCGATTGGTGAACTTGGCACGCAATGCCTCGTCGATTTTCTCCGCATTGTCGATCTGAAGTTCATGGTTGCGCAGCTCCCTTTCGGCGATGGACACGCGAATCTCGGCAGCGGCCCGCTGTTTTGCCAGCTGCTGGAGCTCCCGGTCCGCCAGACTTGCTTGGAAGTCCCAATCGTCCTTGCGACGCTCGTAACCCGCCAACGTAGCCGTAACCCCTGCCTGAGTCTGCGCGATATCGCTTAGTGCGGTCACGGCAGCCGAAAAGGCCGAACTCGAGCTGGCAATTTCATTCCCGCCGAATTGCATGACCACGTGCGGCGAGCCGCCAAATCCGGATGCGCCAAACGTGACCTGCGGAATGAGGTGAGCTCCTCCTGCGAAAGCCTGGAGTGCCTGGGAGGCAACACGGAAGACGAGCGCCGCCTGAGTCAGGTCGAGGGCGTTTTGCTCTTTGCCTGAGACCACCTGTCGCGAGCGGTACCACTCTGCACGTGCAGTTACCGTATCGATATTCTTGTCGATTGCTTCCAGCTGCCGTGTTGCCTCGTCAAGCTGGTATTTTCGTACATCCGAAGCAGCGCGCAACAACTTCAGTTCAAGATTGGAACGTAGCGTCGACAGGGCCTCGGCGTCGCGCTTCTCCATCACCTGAAGTAGCTCGTTTCCGAGTGTGCGCACCTCCTGGGTGAATTCCGTCGCCTTCTGATGCAAAAAGGTAAATCTGTAATGAGGCGGAGGTCCGCTCAGACTGGTGAGGAGTTGCTCCACGGATAGGCCCGCAGCGGCAGCGCGCACGAGCATTCCCGGGTCTATTGGCGGAGAGAACAGCGCCAGTACCCGCTCGACACCGTCGATATCCTGACAATGTCGTATCTTGTACAGGCGATCCTCAACGCGATCCCACAACTTCAACAGCTTTTCATTCTGGGGAACGCAGAAATAGCCACTAAAGAAATTGAGATGTGGCGCGCCTTCGCCCGCCGAAGAGACCGACGACAGCGGCTCCACTTCACTCAAGAAGACGTAGAGCCACTGATCATAATAATTGATGCAAGGGCTGAGCTGGGCGTAGTTCTCGGGCGTCCATTTCTCAAACGGTGCCTCGTCTCGAGGCGGCGGGCCGGGCGTCCACTTCTCACGCGGCACGTCGCCTCGTGGCCGCGGGCCGAGAAGCTTGCTCGCGAGCACGTAAAGTTGCGTGGCCTCCACGATTGTCTCGCGCTGGAACAGGCGAAACTTGGCATCGCCCCAATCGAGCAGGGTTTCGATGTAACGATAGACAACTGCCTTTTGAAACGCGACCCAGCGATGGCGAGCAACGACAAACGGTACGCCAGGCTTATCACGCCAATCCATAATCGATTTGGCAAGTTCCGCCAGGTCGTGATCGGTCGCCTGACTCCACTTGTTTGGATCGAGCAAGGCCTCGATGCGTTCCCACTCATAGGTCGTATTGCTGGTTTGATAGAATGGTTTTGTGATCCAGTAGATCGAGGACTCACTGAGCGGCTCCCCAGGTCGGTCGGACTGGTCACAATCCTTGCTGATGCTCGCCACCCCGGCCGGATCAAAAATGTAGTGGAACCAGCGAAGCGAATCCTCGTAGTTCCCCTGCTGAGCGAGCCGTACCGCGATCAGGAACGGAATGTGAAAGAACGTTTCCCAGTTGTAGCTCGAATAGGCATCTGACAGATCGAACGAAACGGCATCTTGCCACGGCGGCCCCTCGAAATCCTTGATGCTAAACTCCGGCGCGGGAACGCCGGACTGTCGCACCGGCGCACACTGGACGGAACGCTCATAAAGCCGGTCCACCCCTCGGGCAAAGACGAGTTGCACCAGATCGCAGCCCGGCGGGTGATAGAAGCGTGAAGCCGGTTCATACCTCTTGCGATACTGACCTGCGTTATCCAGAAGAGTGATCAGATCCACGATCTCCTGAAGCACCGGCGTTCCGCCGGGAAGGTCCGGTTCATGCAGATCATCCCAGAGTGCCTGTAGCGCTTTCTCTTTTTCTCCTTTGTGCTGATTGCGATCCGGCCTAGAGATAATCTGGCCCAGCCGCTCGCGCTGCAACGGCTCACCCAGGAAGTCAGCAAGTCGGGCAAAGGCTCTCGCGAACTTCGCGGCCGTCGTTGGCGACTTCTTCACCTCCGGCAGTTTCAGGCGAAACACGGCTGCAACGGAGCGGTCCGAATAGAAGAATGGTAACACGCCGCCCATACTGAAGGTCCGGCCAGCCGTATTGGCGGGTGACCGGATCGTTCTGAGAATGCCGAGCGCGAGGTCGATATTGGACGCTTGACGCGGAACTGCCGTAACGAAGCTGCCCGGCGTGCGCTCAAGAACCTGCGCATAGGAGCTCGCGCCTGGACCCTCGACAATGATCAGCCGATCGGATTCGGGGTCGACTCCAACCTCTGTACTGGTTTGAGTAGTGACGTCGCTGCGCAGGAACTGCGGGAACGATCGATACTGCTCGTCCTCCACGAACCGTTGGGGCTGTGGGTAACCCGAGCATGACGAGAGCACAAAGCTGCCAATGATCTGCTCGAATATCGGGACTGGATCATCGCTGAGAAGGGGAACGAACGAGACCTGCACCTCGGGAAACGGGGTGTCGTGGAACGCGAGGCGGAAGCGGCTGACCGGATAGCCTTCGTCGAGTTTCTCAATCGCATCACGCGGATAGCGGATTCCGAGAGGAGTAACCTGCTTCCCGAGCCAGCGTCCATCGGCATATTGGCTCGTTGCCAGCTTGATTTCCCACTGTGTCGGTGGATTGGGCGGGGCTGGATACGGTGCGCCGGGGCGATCGGGCAGGTTCTTACCGAGATCCGGCTTAACCTCTAGTTGCTTGAACGTCGCCCATGCGAGATGGAGCCGTCCATTGTTCACGTACAGCAGCTGATGGTCGCCGCTGATCTCCAGATCGACACTTTCCCAAGGCGTCCAGTAGCGCTCGGCCACCCAGCGCCGATAGAAATACTTGTGCGGCTCGCCCGGCGTGCGCGCCAGCACGTGAAGGATCGGTATTCTTTCGTCGAATTCATAATAGGCAGCGCACACGGCGAGGCGTGCGACTTCCCGCAGCTTCTGCAGATAATTGACAACGGCGTCCTCAAGGTTCCCGGCCGTCATGTCGTTCTGGTTGATCTCGTCTTCGAGCTCGCGGAAGAACTGCGACTTGTCGTCGCGCAGCTCGGGCTCAATCCAGTCCTCCGGATAGAGGAAAATCTTGCGCGCCGCTTCCCAAACGCGGAAATACTTCATCCATTTCCAGGCATCCCAATCATAGGCCTGCCGCGGCGGGATCTTGACCTCCTGTTCGAGCCCCATCAGGCATCGCTGCACAAACAACTGCACGGCGCCGTGCGCCTGCACGATGCGGCTGCTCTGCATGCACGCGCCCATCTCCGGGTCAATCAGGTAGTAGGCAAAGATATCGTCCGCGGAATCAAATCGAGAGCCGACGAGATAGGCGACCAAGGCATCGCGTTTGCGTGCACGGATGCGATCCTGTCCGGCTTTCACCGCCGATTGCCACGCGGAATCATCGAACCGTTTCTTGATCAGCTTGCGCAGTTGGGCGGCGCGCTGCTGGCTCGGCTTGCTCGGCTGGTTGGCGTCGAGCAGCGCGGCAACCTCGTCGAGGGCGAGGCCGGTTTTTCGCAGGGTTTTCACGGCCGTATCGAGATGCCGGTAGTAGCTGGACTCGATGAGCGCAGTCCGGCCGGGGGAAAGTGTCGGAGGCGGCCAGGTCGCGCCATCCTGGCTAGCCTGCGCTGCGAGAAGAGCCGTCAAGTGTTCAAGCGGCCATCCTGTCAGGCGCGAGAGGCCAGATGCCAGGTCTAAAGCTTTCTCCTTCGGCACCGACGAGCCGTCCCGGACAACAAACGTCGCCACGGCAATCGCCGAGTCGAGTACGTCGCGGAATGAAATGTTCTTGTCGGCGCTGTCGGCGATGGTTACCGGCGGATAGTCGCGCAAAAATGCCAAACCGGTCAGGAGGCGTCGCCATTCTTGGACCATCTTTTTGGCAAGGTCGCCGGACTCGATGACGACCTCTCCCAGATCGGACTTAGTGGACGGCAGTGCCTCGATCGTCAGCCAGTCCAGAATTTCCGAACGGGGGGGCTGCCCTGTGGATTGCGGCTGTGCAAGCCACGTGATCGTCGCGTCCTCCATGTCCAGCCGGCGAAGAAACTGGACCGCTTTCCACAACTTCAGACCAGCCCGCCATAGCCGCGTCAAAGCCTCTCTCAGAGACAGACCGTCTGCGTTGGTTCCATGTAAGATATCGGTCACCTGGTCCGGCGTGTTCGGCATTTTCTCCGGTGCCAGTTCGAGCAGCGACATCAGAATTGCGCGCACGGTCGCTTTATCGACGTGCAGAGTGTCGAGAAGGATGCTGCTCCGCCCGGCGTCGCTGGCGATGAAGGCCGCCGTATCAGCCTCCAGGATGGCAGCGCGCTCAATCGCCGCCGCCTTTCGGTCGAGCGGGCTGAGAAAATAATCGACAATGGAGATTTGTTGGTCGAGCAGAGACGCCTTGCCGCCCATGATCTCGCTCAAACGCTGGCTCAGATTGTCGATCGCCTTATCTATCGCTTCGCTCGAGCATCCAGCCCACGCCAGCAGTGGCGAGAATGCGCTCCGACAGATGCTTTTAGCTTGCTCCAGCCATTTTTGGCCGTCTGCCGGAGGGTTCGAATTATCGAAATCCAGATACTGCGTCGTTTTGGCGCGAGAATCCGCAAGCTGATCCTGCGTTGGAAGTGTCGTCTGTTTGCCACCGGCCACCGCAGCTGCCCGATCCGATTCCACCGCAACGGCCAGCCGGTCAATCCCGGCCCAAACCATAGCGGAAGGAAGCAGTCCGCTTTTCAGACGACCTCCGATCGCGTCCTGACGCTTGCTGTCGTCGATCGGCAGCGTGGCGACGTCACGCAGATCCTTCTGCAGCTTTACGAGGAATTTGCAGTACGCATCCTTCTTGATCTGCATTTCCCCGATATTGGCGGGATCGCCCTTTTGGACGTCGCCGAGCAGGAAGTAGCGCAATTGAGAGGGCGTGAACCGCCTGGCTTCACCAGGCTCGCCGAGCAGCGCCACGAGTTGCAAAGTCGCTGCCGGCGACGCGAACTCGTCCTGCTGGTTGAAGAGCCGCAGCAACGAAAAATAGTCGTGCCATGGCAGCTGTAGCGCACGCCGCAGAACAATCGTGCTGCGGATGCGCGCGAGATTGTCGAAGCTCAGCTCCAATTCCCCGCGAGGCTTGATCGCCTCGGTCAGGATCAGTTCGTATTCCGTCTTGTTTAAACCGAAGCAGACCGTAAGAATGGATTCGATTTGCGGGTCATCCAGGCGGTCACCCTTCTTCTCGACGTCTTCCGGATAGAGCTTCTCCAGAAGCGTCTGGTCGTCCTTGCCGCCGAATCCGTTAACTCGCGGATCAAGGAACAGCCTCCAGTACATGGAAGGCTGCTCCGGGCGCTCGGCAGTGAGCGGGATCCTTCCGAACAACACGATGGTGTCATCGATCGACAACCCAAGACGGTTTCGCAGCCGGAAGGCGGCCGAGAGCGCGATAAGGAATTTATCGTCAAGCTCGCCATTTCCCAATCGTGCTGCACTGATGGCGCGGTCGACCTGCTCGATGGTCCAGCCAAGCTGTTTCCATAGTCGCAGAAAACGCGAGGTGCGCGGCAGCACGTCATCATGCTGGTCTCCACGGTGGCACTTGCAGCGCGGTTCCCAGACGACGTTCTGTTTCTGCAAGTCGCAGTCGTGGTGGCGCTCGATACGCAAGCCGCAGTGCTCGCCCAGATAAGCAGTTCGGGTCAAACGCTCGAGCTCGGCATAGCTCAACTCGCAATGACGAAGGAAACTGTCGACGGTGACCTTGTCGTTGACGACGAGCGGTTTGCCGGCATGCTTCCAGAACTCGTCGCGTTCTTCGGTGTCGCGTTTCCCAACAATCACGCCCGCAACGACCGGGTCGATGGCAAGAATGTCGGCGGCCGACGCAAGGTCGGGCTTGGGCCTGAATGCGGCGGCCCGGCGCAGATCGCGCCGGCTGGAGCCGACGAGTTCGAGCAGCGCAGCGATGCTCACATCACCAAGATCGAATGGCAGCGCGTAGCCGGAGTACGCGCTGCGAGTGGCCTCATAGGCCGCAGGCTGCACGTATTCCGGCTCCGCGGCCAGCTCTGCCTCCGTCAAGGTTGTCTGACGCAGAAGCCATACGGACCAGTTGTCGTTGCAGCCGCAGCCACGCCTGAAGCACAGCACGGCGTGGGTGTCTCGAAGGAAGAACGTCTCGCATGGCCCATCTTCTCCGCACGGCATCTTGGAAAAGTGCGCCTGAGACGTGATCGGGATTGATTTTTCCTTGAGTTTTCCCAGCAGCCCCGCAGAAATGGCGTCGCCATCCGCAATCTTGCCATGCCAATGTACGTCCACGGGCACGCCCGGCATGCCCTCTAAGCAGGCGACAGCATCCTCCAACGCCTCACAGATCAGATCGATGTAGGGAAGCGGCGTCTCGGCGTTGGCACAGGTCAGGTCGATGTACTTGAGCCCGGGAAGTCGCTCGAAAAGCAAATCCCTCGCGTTGGTGATTGTTGTGTGATGTCCTTCGAGGCATCCCTTGACCGGCACGATGGCCCGGTGCTTGAGAAACTCCAGCACGTCCGTCAGATAAGCTCCGGCGCCGTGGATGGATTCGCAAGGCCGACATTCACAGGAATCCGCAAGCTTGAACAAACGGCGCAAGTCCGGCGTGAGATCGGTGGGCGTCGGTGCATTGCCCGATGCGCGATTGGCCCAGCCGGTCACCGGATCAAATGCATCGTCACCGGGCACGATCGAGAAACCGCGCACTGCCGGAAGTGTGATGCCCTGTTTGAGCGCAACAAGCTCGCCGACGAGCATGTTCTTGGCGAGATGAATTGATCGTGCGCGAGCGAACGTGTTTTGGACGTCCGTAACTGAAACTCCGGCCGGACCGTCCTTGCCTGTGACTTCGTCCAGAAGGCGATGCTCGCCGAAAGCCACGATATCCGAAGCATTCCTCAAGCCAAACGTGACCAGCTTCTTTCCGAGCTCGAAATTCAGGGTGAGCCGTGCAAGGCTCAGGTGGGTCGCGACTTCTTGATCGAGCTTCTCGCTTGCAGGGCCGTCGAGCGCGAGCTCTGACTTGACCGTTTCGCTGATCTCACGAACTTGCTGCGCGCGGATCGGTTCGCTCGGCTGCCCGGCGACCTTCTCGAGCACCTTGGCCGCGAACGCGGCCGTGCTGCTGTTGCCGACCGGCTTGGAATTTCCCCGGTGATATTCCTCCCAGTCCGACAGATAAACCTCTACCGGGAATTGCTCGGCAAGGACGCGGCGCATGATATTCACGGCGGTCTTGCGACGCCCGACCGCGAGCGCCCCCGCATCGGCGTTCAGGAGACCTGCTCCTAATTGCTCGAGCCCCTCGCGTGACATCAGTGCAAGCCGTCGCTTGGCTTGTTCGGCCTCCTGCGCCATTTCCGGACCGACCAAACCGGCAATATCTTGATTGCTGAGACAGCCAAGCGCCTTCAACATCACCCACCCCGGCGCTTCGCCGTCCGGCTCGCGGTCGCCGGCCACAAGTGCGTTGGCGCTGGGGCGGGCCTGCGCAAACCTCTTGATCACCGCCCAAACGCCTCCAGGCTGGTCGCTGCTGAGCGCCTTAATCAGCGCTTCGAGTTCGGGGGGGTACGCCTTGTGGTCGCTGTCGTTGTCCAGGACGCCAGGCAAACCACTGCCGATCTTTTTTGCCGCAGCGTCCCGGAAGGCATCCGTAAACGCCATACGCGTCGTCTCGAGTTCTTGAGCCGAAGCGCGCACCAAGACCGGAACCAGCGGAACTCCATCAGAACCGGTAATGCGGGGGCGCAGCAGTCCAACGATGACTCCGGCATCGATGAGGGAGGCGCGATTTAGGAGGTCGTCCGAGTTGCTCTTCGCGGTCGTTGTTTCGGCAGGGCCAAAGGGCCCCGTATAGCTCGCGTGCAGCAGTGCATCGCTGCGCAGCAGGCCGTAGAAATATTGCTTCAGGGTCTTTTCGTCGGGCCGTTTGTCGGCGGCAGAAGGGAAAACCGGCAACGCACGCGCCGTATTCAACGCATCTTTTGCAAGCCGCCTGGTCCAATACATTGCAATGAGCCGGCTCTTGCCGACCGGATCATTCGGGGCCGCCGCTTCGATTATCTGGTCGGGATCATCGGCGGCTTCGATTTTCTCGGCATGCACGTCATAGAATGCAGCCGCCAGATCGTAGTCGGTTTTGTCGGCGTACTGCCATGTCTCGAACGCGACAGCGGTCGCAAGTTTGTCGAGAAGTGAGGCGTCGCTCTGAACCAGAATTGTGCCGTCACGAGGATCCTCCACTTGCCAGCGAAAGACCGGCATCTTCGGATCGCGGATCACGGGGAAGCCGTCATCGTTGTTGTCGGTCGCGTAAGACAGCTTCGCGGTTCCGTTTTCTTCGCCGGTCTGAACGGCCGGCGCGCCCGTCGGCGGCAGAATGGTTTGCCACCCCTCGAAGCGATCCAGGCGCTGGAGCTTCACCGTAAGGCCGCCTATCGCCTTTGCGCCCTCATTGTGCGTAACTTTGAGCGAGAGAGTCTTGATCTGGTCCTGCAGCACGGCTTTGATCTCCCTGAGCAGCGCGGTTAGCTTGTCAATGTTCAGTTTCTGATTTCGGGGGAAGAATATCTTCCAGTAGGACAGGAGAAGACTTTCGCGGTTTGACTTTTCCTCGTTGGCCGCGAAACCTTCGGCTGCGCGGATCAGATCAGCGATCGATACGACCGGCGGGCCATCAGACGCCACATCTTTCAATTGTCGTTGCGCGCGGCGTGCGTGTGCCGAAAATCGATCGCTAGACGCAGCCAGGACGTCGATTGCGTGAAGTAGTTCATTATTCATACTGGGCGCTCACAAATGCTAAACTCTCGAGCCGTCCTCCGAATAAAACTCCCGGGAATTTCTTTTTGCCCATAACGGGACAAGTTAATGTGGAGCACTCATTGGCACGTAGCTGCGCCTTAGCGAGGAAGTGAACTGTTCAAGACTCATGTTATTCTGGGAGGCGAATTCTCGGATGCGGTCTAGCCCGGGTCCTTCTGTCCACTTACCGGCGACTCCCTTTGTAAAAGCCTCCCAT
Source organism: Bradyrhizobium sp. CCBAU 65884 (assembly GCF_028128835.1). Classification (NCBI taxonomy): domain Bacteria; kingdom Pseudomonadati; phylum Pseudomonadota; class Alphaproteobacteria; order Hyphomicrobiales; family Nitrobacteraceae; genus Bradyrhizobium; species Bradyrhizobium sp. CCBAU 65884. The sequence goes on from NZ_LBJU01000130.1 coordinate 63,748, forward strand.
TGATTGGGGGTTGGTCCGGATAATCCCGTTTTCACCTCCGTCGCATAAGGGACGCCCTCAGGTGAAACGCTGACCGTATCAATCCGCCAACTCTTGCCGCTCGGAAGTTCAATCTCCATTTGATTTGCGAGAATTTCATGCTTCTTCACTGAAACGAGAATATTGTCCCATTCCTTTTCACCCCAAGCACCCTTTGCCTGCGGGCTCATATTGTTCCACTCACCCTCGGTGGGCGGCGGTCGAGAAAGCTTAGATTCCGCTGCCAACGGCGCACGTTCGGCTTCGACCAATGTTCCTCTACCTCCAGCGCTAGCAAGTGAGAATGTATTGACCGAAGCCGCGGCGGATATCGGTGCAAGGTCGGCAGCGACACCTATCCAATGCGCAGCTCGAGGGCTTGCGCCAAGACCAGTTGCAATATGCTCTGCAGCTAGCGATGTAATCGTTTGCTGTGGCTGCCAATTGATCAGCGTTCTTAATCCAGCACCCGCCATGTCGGCGGCATGCGCGAATAGAACAGCTCCCGCGACTTTGGTTACCACGGGTTCCGGCGCAAGCAACATGCCAGCTGCAACGGTCGCCTCACCAAATCCGGCAGCAATCTGCATTCCACCCGCCACTATCGGATGCGAGAGGACGGCCGCCGCGGCGCGAAGCATGTCAGAACCGAATTCGGCCCCAGCGTTCCACACGATACCGCCGACGGTGCTCAGCGCGAGCAATCCATCGGGGTCCGTCATCTTGATCGGGTTATTTTGAACTGAGCTATACCCGCTTGGAGCGGAACGCGATCTCGTATCGAAGGCGAACGTCTGCGCCAAAAGCTCGCGCAACAGGGGCTCACAGCTAGTCCATCGACCCAGATATGCCGCGTAGTATCGCGCACCGTGATAGTAGAGTCCCGTCTCCTCGTCGCGCTCCTTGCCGATATAGCGATATCGCTTGGCGCTCACCTCCGCTCCCGCGCGCGCAGAGTGGAAAGAGGTCGAGCCGAACGGATGGTACTCCTCGAAGGAAATCACGGCGGCCTTCTCGCTGACCTCGACGATCGACGACCCGAGATGATTTGCGAGCTGAAATCGCTGGCGCGTCTGTGGGCGAAATAGCGTGATGGTCGCATCTGCCGTCTTGGTCTCGATCAACGCAACCCGGCTTTTTCCATCCATAACGTGCAGGGTCTCGCGAGCGAGCTGCAGCTTGCCGGTATTGGCGGCGGTGCGGGTGTAGTACTCGACGCCATCGAGATAGATCCGCTCTTCGATCAGGCCATTGTGGACGTAGCGCTTGCGCACGCGCTGCCCCGACGAATCGTAAGCGAACCACACCTTTCCGCCGCCGCGCCGGTCAGCAAGGCGGAGCCGTCCGCCATAGTCCCACCGCATTTCGGAAAGGTGCGGCATCTCGACCATGTTGCCGGCTTCGTCGTAGCGATACTTCGCACTCGGCGAGCCAGACGTGTCGGTTTCGATCAGCCGGTTGCTGTCTGTGGCGTAGGAGTAGGTTCGGCTCCACCCGCCCGAATCGGCCTGATGTCCAAGCCGCTGGATATTGCCGACTTCGTCGTAGACAAAGGTCTCTGTGTATTTCTGCAGCTTCTGAAGGTCGTTGGGATGCGGGATGCCTCCGGGTGCCACGTCGTCCTCGTTCGGAGCCGTCCCGGGAAATTCGCGGCCTGTGGCGCGAATCAGCTGATAGAGGGCGTCGTAAGCGTAGCGGCCGCCGCCCGGCTCAACCGTGCCCGTAAAGTAGATCGCGGCGTCACTTCGGTCCTCGACCGCAAGGATGTTGCCAACCGGATCGTAGGTATAGCGCAGGTCTTGCAGCTTCTCCGTGCGGCCGTTCCGCTTACGCGTGCTCAGGAGCTTGATAAGACGAAAGGTCTTGGGGTCATAGTCATAGGCGATGCTTACCCCACTGCCCTGCTCAACCAGCTTGCGCTGGCCGCGCTCGTTGTAAGTCATCGCGCTGATCATCACCGTTTCGGTCGATGCACCGCCTATCTGGACCGCGGCGCGGGAGAGCAGACCACGCTCGTTCAGGACGTAGTGGGTAGCGCTTTTATCAGGCGTAATGCGTGTGGTCGGTCGGTTCAGATTGTCGTAGTCGGTTTTGGTTAGGAAAGCCGTCGGCCCGAGCAGCGCGTCTGCGGCCTTCTCGGCCACTTCCACATGGTCTGCTGTGCCCAGAGCGGCCCAGTCAGGATCGACGCGGATCTGCTTCGCAAGCCGGCGAACAGACTGCGCGATGTTTCCGCGATAATCGAAGCGATCATTGCGCAGCATACCGGCGCCATCAAAGATAAGCGCCACGCGGGTGCGCAGGTTGAATTTGGTCGCGTTAGCCTGTGTCTGCAGGTCCTCGCCGTAGTAACGGCGCTCCAACAGACGCTCGGCGGCGTTCGACAAGACGGCTTCTTCGGAGACCGCCTCCGTTTCCGGTTCTGGCAGCGGCTCTGGAGGAGTGCCGCGGAGACGGTAGAGGACGCGGCTCAAGCCCCCAGGGGGCGATGGCGGAGGCGACTGCGGATCGGGATCCGGCTCGCCGAACGGCGCGACCGCGGAAGAGGTATTCGATACAAAAAGGTGCGTCGGGCGGCGCAGTTCGTCGTAGACGAAGCGCTGAACGAAGTGGCGTGCATCCCACTGCCGCACAGGGCGGTCGGCCACGTCGGGCAGCCGCCATTTGTCGCCGGAATCGGCGAGCCATTCATGCAGGCGCCGTCCGGCAACATCGTACGCGCTCTGCGCGACTTTTCTGTGCTTGGCGTCCTGAACCGAAAGAATCTTGCCGGTGATATCCAGTGTTGACCGCGTCTCGTATGTCCCACGCTCGCCATTATCGGCCACCGAAAGGAATGCACGCCCCATGGCGTCGAGATGCAGGACGCCGGGCGTACCCTTGTGGTCACGCGTGAGTTCGACGACGCGTTGCTGCTCAGTCGTGCCTGCTTCGAAGGCCTCGAGCCAGTCGGTAGCGCGATCACTGGTATCGTTCTCGTCCCAGCGCTCCTGCCGCCACGCGAAAAATTTCGTCTCCGAGAAGGTACCGTCGGGATTGTCAGTGCGGACCAACCGCGAAAGCGGGTCATAGTGCAGGGTCGGCGTGACGCCCCGTTTGACGAGTTCCTCCTCGTCTTCGTACTCGTAAGTGGCAGAGAAGAACGGCTCATACTTCTTTACCGGATTGCCCTTGTTGTCGTAGATCACGCGCCCGGTACCGACCCAACGACGCTGAACCTCTTCATCCCTGATCGTAGCATCCGGATTTTTCGCTATCGTACCATCCGCGTACTTCACCGGCACCGGTCCCGGTTCAGCCAGCGTCTTGTGCATGGCCTCACGCCCGAACCCGTCAGTGTAGACGTAGGCTTCCTCGTGGGTTGATTTTGACGTGCCGGGCTTCACCCGCGAGATGACGTGCACCCGCGCTGGCTTGATTGTTGCGACTGACGAAGCTCCGGCAGGCTGGCCGGTAATCCATCGCCGAAGTTCGTATTCAAAGCGCGTCGTCGGGTCCTTGGCGCTATCACCTTCGTTATTTTTTCCTGCGAGAATTACGCTGGTAACGAGACCCAACGCATTGAAGGTGAACAAACTGACGTTACCGTTCGGATCGGTTATCTGCTTTGGATTGAGCAGCCGATAGTCGATCTCGGCGTGAGTGACGTTTTGCAGGGCATCTGCGGTCCTGACTACTGTCAGGCAATACTCGTCGTAGCTGATGCGCGTCTGCGCACCAAATGCGTCGACTGCTTCCACCGGTACGTAAAAGCGCGCCCGGTCCGGAATCAGAATGCCCGACGGTATCCACCAGCTCCTCGCCGGTGTATCGGGCATCACGCGACTGATCCCGGCGTTCGCTGCATTCACATAGCCACACTCCGTAGTCAGCATGCTGTCGGTGACGCGGTCGCTCCCGATCGCCTTGACTATGATGCCGGGCGTCAGAGCCAGTGCGAACTGTTGGTGGAGGATGGCGCGCCTTCCAATGGTCCCGAACGGGGCCGGCCCACCGAGGCCATCCAGCCAATATTGCCGGCACTCGGCGCGAACGATGCGCTTCTGTTCCTTTTCCGGGTCCGGAAGTGTCTCGAATGGAACAGGCTTCGCCGCGGCGAATTTGGTCCTCACATCGTCTGCATTCACGATGCGGTCATGCGGCAATCCGCAAAGCTCCCACTGGGTCGACGTGGTCGGGACACCCACGCGAAACCAATCGCTCCGACGATCTTCATTGACGTACGAAGACTGCGATACCGTGCACCATAACCGATCCTGCTCCTTCTCGAGGGGTTCTCGTCGTGGATAGGCGATCGAGGCTGATGTGCAGACATTGCCGTAGTCATCGATCTCAAGGGTAAGATCGTGGGATACGCGCGGATCGGCCAGCTCGCGCTCGTAGAGACTCTGGATTCTCTCCGAGTTGTGGGCGAGGAACACGCCGTGGGCCTGGCTGCCCTTGCGCTGTAGCGCTCTCACCTCATGCGTCATGTCGGTGACCGAATAGGGTCGGTCCGCGAGCGCCGAGCCATCCTCCCAGTACACCTCTTCGCGAAGCGGCATCCCGCGTAGGGCCCGCATGGCCTCACGGGCTTCGTCGGTCGGCAATCCTGTGGGAAGCCGCATTTCCGGCAGACGGCGATCGCCATCACCATGCCAGAACTCGGTCGCCAGCCTGCTCTCCAATCGCTCGTGGTCGAACCACGCGCCGGTGTGAAACCATGATTTGGTGTGGATCGGCGGCGTCGTCAGCTCCGAGGCGGTGCATCGATCAAACTTCTCGGCATCAAACGTTTCGACGAATGCAAACCCGCGAAATTCGCGCTCCACGCCATCATAATAGCCGTGATGGTATTCGTAACGTGCGCAAAACTCGGCATCCGAAACCCGGTCGATGTGCTTCACGCTGCTGACAACCTGGACCGGGAAGCGCAGCCGCGTCACCCAGTGACGACCGATCGCCTTGTCCTTCAGGTAGGCGCGAGTCGACGTCGTATATTCAATGTAGATCTCGCCGCCGAAATTATTAACGACAGACGTCAACAGATGCGGCTTCGTCCCACCCATGAGGTCGATCAGCATTATCGGCTGGCCGCGCCGTGCCAGCAGCGGCGACGACCAAAACAGACATGCCGTGCCGTTGCCGAGCAGGTCCGCTACCTCGACCGTCGAAGCGGCGTCGACGGCCGGCAGAGAGTCCACGAGATGGACTTCGGATAGGGAATTGCCCGACTGGTTGAACGCGATTACGATCGCGTTGCGTCGCGAGTAGATGACGTCGGTTGTTCCGGAACCGTCGATGTCCGCCAGGCGAATCCTGCGTGGATCGAACTGATCGGGTGCGTCGAACGCCGGCGCGTTCTCCAGCGTGATCCTGTCACCGAATGCCCCGCGACCGAGATTTGGCCAGTAGCAGACACTGCTGTTGCGGATCCGGACAACATCGATCAAACCGTCACCGCTCATGTCGGCCAGAAAGATCGTCTCGGTCCCGTCGCCAAACAGAAGGCGCGGCCTCTTCTCCGAGCTTGAGTCGGCGACGACACGAACGGCGGCTTCAAACCCGGCCCTCCCGCGGGACCTGTGCCACAGCAAGGCGTCGTCCTGCGTGATGAGCACATCTGCCAGGCCATCACCGTCCAGATCGAGAAGCCGGAGGTTCGGGCTGTCCCAGTCGATATGAGGCACGCCGGATATCGGGACGAACGGGAGCCAGTCCTCCGTGTCGGTCCTGGTCCAATAGCCGGTGCCGGGCGAACTGAAGCGAACGAGTTCGAGTTCGCCTTCTCCGTCGAGATCGACCAATTGCATGTCGCCGCGGAGGTTGGCTGCGGATGGCAGATTTGGCAGGCGGCGCGGGGCTGTGAGGTTAAGATCACCAAGATTTTGCTTGTAGTACCATCCCTGATCGGTCGACCAAAGGACGCCTGGAATTCCTTCACCGTTCAGATCGAGCCAACGCACATACTCACTCGATGTGCCCGACTCGAGACCAGCGAGACTTTCGGCAGGGAAGGTCTTGCGTTCGCGGTGCAGTGTTGCCCGCGTGTAGCTGAACTCGACCGGCGGCAAGGAGCCGTCGCTGCCCTGGTCGTATCCGCCTCCACCCTGTTTCTTGATGTAACCGTTCCGGGTGATGGAAGTCAGGTACGAGAGCAGAGGCGTCTGCTCATACTCGAAATCCGTCGAGCCCACGAGTGTTGCCCCGCTACCGAGGTCCGCGAAGCGGTGAAAGACCAGAACGCGCCGGCATAGCCGGTAGGTACGGACCTCGAACGTCGGCCTGTAGGTCGAGAACGCATCCAATCGTACCGGCCAGATCTGATCGGAGGCCGGAGTCGGCAACGTTTTGTCGTGATCACCGTAGTCGAGAACAACTTCAAAGCACCAGGCACGATTGTCGATCGCTGCAAGAGGTACGAAGCGCGAGCCGGATGTCGTATCGAGAGGCACGCGGTTGCCGTAGAGAATTCTCTTGAGATAGCGTTGTGCCGTTGCGACGAATTGTGGCTTGCCTCGATCATCTGGTCGAAAGCGCGTGGCCTCGCTCAGTACATCCGACCGGACTCCGCGCCCGTTCTCGGTTTGGTAGCCGTATTGAATTGCGTTGCCGCGATCGTCTCGAGTTTCCTGAAGCAGCCAGGCAAATACCTTTGATGGATCGCCGGGGTCGCAAATTCGCGCCTGCGGATCTTGGCCAAACACGCTGGTGACATTTTCCTTGGTTGTAACTCGCCAGGAAATATCGCCATCGGTCTGCCTGACCCACTGCTCGATCCGGGCAAAAAGGCCCTCTACGCGCGGCCGATAACGCTTGATAAGATAGTCGCCGAACTTTTCAGTGTCGGGCTCGTCGCCGCCGTCATCGCGGGGACGTCGCGCGGGAACAAGGTCTTCCGCACCCGAGAGGACAAAAACGTCCGTTGCGTCTTCGTAAAGCGGGAGGCCCCGATCAGTCCGGCGCGAGATCTGCGCGACCGCAAGCTGCCAGCCGATGCCAAACGCGCCGTTTCCACCGCCTGTATTGTAACTTAGATCAAGAGACGGCTTGAGACCATTCCTGCCGGCTGGGGCCGCGATTGGAATCGTCAGCGATGCTGCGCCACTCGCCGGGTTAGCGGAAAACTTTTCGCCAAGCCCTCTGATCGCGCCGCCGCCTTTCGGCTGCGTGACGGCAGGGACGTCCAAGGTCGGAATGTGAGCAGTGTCTTTCTGAGCTTTATCGGCCGCCGGCTGTACGCCGGACGATGCCCCTCCCCCCCTGAAGGCCATCGACCACCACCCCAGTGACCCAGACGTGGGTCAGTTAGAATGCGCTTGATCAAAGTACACTTGACACGATGCTACAACCGCATGAGCGTACACGCAATGGATGCACAGCAACAAAAAATCGCGGTGACGAGGACGGGTCCGCAAGGCAGCGCGCACAGGGTCTTGCGCGATCATGAGTATTTTGAGCCGGTTTGGTTGTACCGACCGGACTCGCAGTGGGGGGGCAATGGCGACAGATCTCTTAAGCGGAACACTGACGAGCTTGGTCAACTACGCCGCAACCACGGGAGGGCTTGGTACTGCCGCCTATGGACTGGTCGACGTCTCAAAGGCATTCTGGGGCGGCATTTCCAATGCAGGGTTTGGTCACATCAAGCGGGCTCTCGGTCCGTACGAGGCAGCGCTCCGCGATACCGGGACCACCTCCCCAATGGAGGTTCTACGAGCCAATTGGCTCAATGGCGCGCCGCTATCCCAGCAGAAGGCTAACGCCAAATCGCTGATCAGGCTTGGTCTATCGCCCAAGAATGCCTTCGGAATGGCGGAGGCTACTGGCATCGATCCAGACGCGCTTCGGACCGCAGCAAACAAAGTCGATGCGGGCGCTGCTCTGGATCCACAGGACGTCGGCATTCTCGCCCGCTTTGACGCAATAGTGGATGCGGTATTGGATGGCGCATACGAACGAGCCGATCAAAAATATCGAAATTCTTCTAAGGGGCTTTCAGCGCTAATCGCGATTATCCTTGCTGGCGTAGGTGGCGGGGTTTCCCATGCGCAGGCCGGCGCGTTTCAGTGGCTCGACTATCTGACCTCTCAGGATTTCTTGGTGGCCCTGCTCGTTGGCGCAATCGCGTCGCCACTTGCGCCGGTTGCCAAGGATCTTTCCTCATATCTCGCCGCATCGGCGCGTCCCGATTGAGTCAAGTCCACGCCGGCTTAGAGCCATCGAACCTCAGGCTACGGCAACTTTGTCGACGACGATGGCTTCATTGCTACCGGAAAGCGCGTGCAGCAATTTGAAGACCCCAGAGATGTCGCAACGACGAGATTGTCGTTACTGATAGCCGCTGCCGAGTCTGCAAAGTAAATCGAACAGGGCAGTCGGAATCGGCAGCGTCTTCGATTGGAAGATGCCCAAAAAGAGGAAACTCCGTCAGATCTATCGAATCTGACAGTGGTAGGATACCACCATTGTCTGGTGATGCCAAATCACCCTCTGCCCAATGATAGCACGAGATCGAACCATCCAGCGCGAGACGGCTATCGCGAACAGGCTACCTCTTTTTCTGGAAGGTTGTCTTGAGCGTCATCATCGGATGGAAACTCCCCGGATGCGATCCAATGCACCTGAGGACGCGTTATTAGAAGCACCCGTTGGCCCGCGCGCGGCGCCTGATTCAATTTAAGCAGCACCTTACAATGCGACGTGGCACAAGCGCACTGTAGCGTCACCCCGGTTGTCCTATCAGGTTGAATGTTGAAAGATAGGTTCTTCAAGATCGCATAAAAGTAGGGAATTCCTTTGAAACTGCGGAAGTGTGCCTGAACGTTTACGGTTGCACCATTGTTGAGAGCGTCAAGCTGGTTTTGGCTCAAACTTACTAGATCGCTATCCCACTTCAGCGGGAAAACACGGCTTACCACATCCGAGAACAGCTCATGCTCACGCGCAAGCGCGCGGTTCGCCTGTACATTACGTTGGTTCAGGTAGTCTTGGTACGAGGCCATCAGATCTGTGAGATCTTTGATGTCCTTCTGCGACGCAGATGAGAACGAAAGAATCGCGTCGCCAATTCGTCCGAGAAAATGTAAATGAACAGCGGCGTACACCAGCAGTAATAGGGCAACTGTTTCAAGGATCTTCCGCGTCGCAGTCTTCGCCAGCATCTTGAGCCCGCGAGGACTCAAGAAAAAAGACCATTGCCGCTTGATATACCCGCCAATGGAAAAACACTGGCTGCGAATCCAGGCCTTCGGGTCTGCGACGACGACCTTGATCTCAGCTTTGATCCAGCTGCTGAGGACGGCAAGGGCCCCGTCGTTTGGTTGCTCGACATCTGCCACTGGATCTCTCGCTGTAGTCTCAGTGTGCTCAGGCATCCAGGTTTCTGAGGCCCATTCTGGCTTAGTCGCGGTTGAGTAGCAATCGGCATCTAACTCGGCTTGAGCGTCTATTGGCTCGACGAGCAATTCGGTCGCAAACGGCCGCCTCCCGCATCCGTTCGTCCAGCGCGCCGGCAAGAAACTTCCGCGACTCAGCACCCGGCGAACGCGTTAGCCTCTCGGTTCAATGCTTCGCCGGCACATGGACCGAGTCAAACGGCGATCGCGATACCAAATCCAAGGCGATCTTCGGTCCTCACCTAGTCTACAGCTTCCTGACGACCTCGCAAAACGAAGTTGTCGAGCCTGTCCACGCAAGGCGATACCCGTCCTGACCACCCAAGAGAAGCGCAACATCTGGATTCGGGCCGCTCCGAGAAGTCGTAGACGGACTACTCAAGATCCTTGTGCCCGGCGGCGACGAGGGAGTACGCGCCTGCCGCTTAAGCATCCCTTGTCGTGAAAAACACGCTGCATTGGCCATCTCATTGCATAAAATGCCTGGTCCGGAAGATAGCCTCGCTACGCCCTAGGAATGCGGCGAACTTCATGATCACCGAACCAAAGCAAAAGGCGCCAAGAAAAGTGAAGCGGCGGCACAAGTCGTCCGAGGAATTCGTCGACTACATCGTCGAGATCGAAAGCTGGGACTTCAACTATTGGCTGGCGCTCAACACCCTTCGTAACGCGCTCGATCCCTACCACGAGCACCGGCACGTGGAGATGAAGGGTCGGCTTCTGCGGCCGACCGGACTGAAGCCCGACCGCATGGACGTGTCGCTGTTTCCGTCAATTAGCCTGGAGGAGGAGCGTCGGAAGGACCTCAAACCGATCGCCGTCGGAGCGATCGAGGCCTACCCGGAACGATTGGATGCGAGTCTAAGCATCCCGTCAGACGCGCTGACCGCAGTTCTACAGATGCTGATCGCCGGGCGCCTGAAGTTCGTCGTCATGCGCGGGTCGAAATTCCGCTACCGAAGCGCGCGTTTGCAAAGCTACAGACTGGGCACGAAGCTCGAGGAAGATGAAGATCCAGAAGGCGCTCTAGGCCCGCAGGGATAGCGCCAACGTGAGCGGATCGAGCATGGTCTTGACGTGCCTCAAGACGCAGCCGCTTGGAACGAGGGCCTCGCCCTGCACGGGTCGCGAGGGCTCGAACCCAAAATCGTCTGACCGGAGCACAGCGCCTCCAGATCTCTCCTGCCAGCAAGGGAGTTGCCCCCACTACGAGAGCGATGATGTTATTCGGGCGCGCCTCAAGGCTGCGATTCACGAGATACGCAAGATCGTCATGCCGCGGAGCAGACAACACATTCTTTTTGCCGCCTAGCCATTCGTTGTCGTGAAAAACACGCTGCACTGGCGGTCTCTCTGCATCAGATTGTCTATCCCCGAAGAAATGTCCCATCTGAATGTTCTCGGGGCCGCATGAGGATCGCCATCGATCATTGCCGTCACAACACGATCATGGAAATGGCCAAGCCGCGCACTCTTCGGCTTTAGCTGGATGATGCCGGTCGTTAGCCCGATTGCTTTCAGGCGGCCCATCAAGTCCCGTTGTTGTTCTTCGGGACGCTCGTCAACATACCTCGGATTGTTGCCCGGCCGGGCGGGCTTCCATGAAATTGTCAAAGACTTGATAACAACGCCGACTTCCTGCAATTTCCCCAGAAAGTCCGCTAGTGCCCCCCGATTTCTCTCACCGCTTGCGAGGTACGGATCGTCGATCTGCAGCCTCACCGATTGCCCTGCGATGGCAGAAAACATGCTCTTGAAATCACGAGGATGACCCGGCTCATGTCGAAACGCTTGTGTGTTTAGTGCGCAGGCTGAGAACACGTTCTCAATCTTCTTGAGGTGTTTCTCGTGCCGCTCTTGCCAGTCATCCGCCCTTGCCGAGTTCGAGAGATAGACTTTTGGCCCAAACAGATCGTCAAAGATCGGTTGATCGAAGTTACTCGTGTAGTACTCGATCGTCTTGTCCGCCTTACGAGCAGCAATGCGTGGTGCGTCTTCCAATTTGGTCCGTGGAATTAGGAACACGTCCAGCTGGTCGCCTGCTTCAAGCGGGAGTAGCAGGTCAATGATCTGTCGATCGAGCGTGGATAGCGGTGATTGCGAAAGCGGAAGGCCCGAGCACACCACCAAGCGCGCTTTCCGATCTGGCCGAGCTTCGCAAAAATCGCGAACGAGTCTAGCAGCCGCAATCGCGCGTTCCGGATCGCGAGCGCCCTGCACCGAAACTGCACAGAACGTGAGCAGCGAAGCGCCTCTGAGCTGCTCTTCCAAACCGGCATGGTTGATCGCCCTGACCGGCACTGCCCTTTCCGGTGCATGCTGAGGCCGCTCCGCATTATCCGCATGCAGGGCACGCAACCACGATAGAACGGGGAGGCGATCAAAAATGTCCCAATACACCTGATTCGAGTAGTCATTCATGCATTGAGAACAACTGGTCGCGCATTCGGTGCGGCGGCAGTCAACGACGCGAATCGCCGCATTCACCAGGGCGCGTGCTGAAAACTGTGGGTCTTCCAGCAGCCGCTGAACGTATCCCGCCCCACCAGCCACTGCGTCGGACAGAACGACAAGCGGCCTTCCCTCTCGGAGCTCTTTAGACGCTCGTATGTCGCGCGGATTAGCCTCGAGGAGATCGGCGGCAGCAATGCGTAATGATTCCGCTAGGGTGCGCAAGAAGCCTTCGAGCTTGTCCTCACGTTCTCGCTCATCTTGAGCATCTTCAAAGGAAGGCGGAGGTACCGAAAAGCCAATTGCCCGAATATCCGTTTCGAACGTGTGGCCCAAGTCGAACGGATAGCTAATCTCCTCCTGGGAACATTTTTCGCCCGTCCGGGGATTTTTGTGGACCGACTTTACTGCTTTTTGGCCCATCAGAGCTGAATGCGGCGCGGCCTCCGCGTACTCACATCGGCTACACCAAAAGTATCCCGCCCCCTTCGGGCCGCGATTGATAACAAAGAGTCGGCCCGCTGCCTCACCAGCCGTTGGTGTCGCAGGCGCAAAGAACGTACGGACCCCAGCCAAGTCCGTATCAACATAGTCGCGGAAATGTGCTCTCGTTAGCAGACGAGCTTCGTCAACCGCCCTCGACCGTAGCCGCGACGACCCAGGATCACGCCCCTGTCGTTCATCAAACGCAGTGAGAAATGCAGTGGGTTCAATGAACCTGATGATTCGTGACTCGGGTTCAGCTGAGCATTGCTCGCATACGATGCCAAACTCAGATCTCTGGAAATGGATCTCTGGATGGCCACAGCTCTTGCAAATTCGGTAGTACTTGTCCGGCATGTACTCCTTGGACCGACGTACGATGCCGCGACTGGTCCAGATTCGCCCACCAGCGACTACCTCGGCACCTGGAGCGTATTCGCCTATCGCAAGCGCCGCGTCGCGATCGAGCTGGAGAGACGCACCCTGCGCGAATCGGCTCTCGTCGGCCGTCGCGCGATTTTCGGAGATCTCAAGACGAATAGAATGAACAGGGAAGCTGTAGGTAGGTATGACCGCTGACCGCGACAACACGGTTACTAAGAACTGATCAAGAAACTGCGCCTTCTCACGCATTTTCGCAGCAAGGCGATTTGAAGCCTTTCGCTTATCGTCCTCGCTAGACACTTCATCCATAATGCGCCGCTGCTCTGCTGCGGCGGCATCGAGCGCCTGCCACCTCTCTGAGATATCATCAACGAACCGATGAACGACTGACGTGACGTGATTTCTTAAGTCGTCGCCGACCAGACCAACAGTACTAAGTTCGCTGGGAAGCCAATCATGCAAGGTTTCGGCGAGCCGAACAAAATGCGTCCCCTGCTCTGTCGCAATCCAGGTAGAGAATTCAACCCGAAGCGCCTGTTGATCTTCCCCTGTTAATGAGTCCGAGAAGAATTCTTTCAGTCTTGGAGCCCCCGTACGGTCACGATTGGTCAATCGACTTTCGAGGAAGCCAGCCAAAACCGTGGATACTTGATGCCTTCGAAAGAAGCTCGGGTTATCCAAAGTGAGGTAAGGAACGGCCGGCTTAGCGTTCAGATAGCTGTGAAGATCGCTGTACTGCGCCTGGTCATACCGGCTATTTCGCGCGACCAGCAAGGCGGTCGGCGCAACTTGCGCTCTGCGCCCTGCTCGCCCCGCTCGCTGCTGATAGTTGGAAATGCCAGGAGGAACGTTACGGCAGAGAACCGCCTCAAGGTCTCCAATATCGACGCCCATCTCCATTGTCGTCGTGCAACTGAGTAGGTTCAGTTCGCCTTGCCGAAACTTCTCTTCAATGTCAGACCGTAGATCGGGACCGATCGCAGCTGTGTGCTCCCGGGCAAGTGCAGCAAGTGGGATTCCCGCGTATCTGTTGACGTAGTGATGCGACTTACTCATCGATGCCCGCTCGGCAGCATCTATCTCCGTGACGCTGCCTGCGCAGCGCCACGAAGTACACTGGCCGGCGATATTCAGCTGCGTGCGCGCGCCGCACTTGCTGCAGCGGTACAGTGGATCGTCGGCAGCGCAAACAAAGTGCAGGCCTGACAGGTCGATAGCCATGCCGCTAAAATGACGTGTGAGCAGCCTGCTGCCTGTTCGCTCGGCTTCGCTCCAGAAGGCGTCGAGCGTACTTACCGCCTCCTGGCGGGTAATGCCAAGCTTGTTGCAGAGAAACCAGGTGAACCTGTTATCGGATTGTCCTGCCGGGACAAGTGTACGCAGCAGGCGGGACGGGCCCTCCTTCGTCCTTGTCCACGCTCGACGTTCCTGCGCTTGGGCCTCGCCCCAGATAGAGTCGTCTTCCAGATCGATGCGATGATCAAGGCTATTGATCGCCCTGTACCGTCGCATCACGTCCAGCACAAAATGTACGAGTCCTACAGCCTTGTCTTTCAGCGCAGGGACAGCACGCGTTATCGCCGCCGCCGTATTTCGGGCGCCTCGATCATCGTATGTCACCTTCACGAGACCAAGTGATTCCAGGGAGATTCTCGTCAGGCCTTCTGTGCAGAACTCTGCAACGATCATCGAGAGTAGGCGATCCTTGGTCTGGGTGTTGCCCATCGGATCACGCGCGAAGCGATCGTAGAGCTTCAAGCCGTCTCGACGCAGCTCGCGATAGACAGACTGCGTCAGGTCCTCCAGGTTGATGGCTTCTCCTTCCTTCCTCAGCACGCGGAATATCGCGGCTCGTAGCGCCTGGTCACGAGATGTCCGCTCGAAAAACGGAGCGAAGAACGCTGCATCTTGCCTGTTGTCGGAAAAGACAAGCAGGTTTCGTCCGCCCATAGGCGCGTCCTGTGCGCGGTCGTGCGGCTTGGGTAAACTCTCGAGAAGTTCCTGGGCCGCGACAGCAGCCAGCGCATCGTCCCCTGGGTGAACCGAGCTGATAGGTTCGGGGTATCGGCCGGCGGGGCTTCGGCAAGATGAGCAGCGTTTGACGTACGTCCGACCCTCGTCTTCGTCGTCCTGCATTTCAGCTCTTAGAAGACCGATTATTCCAGGACCACGCCCGTCGGCGAGCGCGCCAGTATTGGGATCGAAATACTCGACATCGCTCTGCTCGACCTCAGAGGTCTCCTCATCGTCATACTCGGACGCTTGGTCTTCGGAGATCCCGTTCAAGCGCAGTACGAGACGCTTCGCATTGGCTTCGGGTTTGGCATTTAGCCGAACCCCGTCATCCCAAGCTTCGACGTATGGCTCACCACAGTTCCTACAGACTAGAAGCGGATACCACGGGACACCGTCCTCGCACTTGACCGATTTCCCGAATGCCATACCGGTCCAGTGCTCCGGGTCATTGGCATCGAGGCGCAGGCACACGCCCTCTACTCCTGATGCGGCGAGGTGGTACCGCGCGGGAAGTAGAGGGAATGCGCCGGGCGTTGATGGCTTTGCTAGGACGCCGACCGATATGAGGGATGCACAAGCCGCATGTTGATCGGCAATACTTTGTTCAGGGAACAGCGACCTTGAGAGCTCTTCGAAAGGCACTGAGCCCCTATCCTCGAGAAGTCTCGCGGCAGCCCGCACCTGCTGATTTCTCCCGAGCAGCGTGACAAGACCATCGCCCAAATCCCCATCTGCTGGCAAAACGAGCCGTGATAGCCCTAACTCAGCGACGAGGAGGTTCCAGGCTTCCACGAGCCGATCGCCCTCGGTCTCACCCTTCATCCGGAGTTCTGAAACTACGTGCCCCAGGTCAATCCATTCGGAAGCGGTCAGGCTCCCCGGGACTACGTCAGAACCTAGGGCTGGGTGGGCTTGTCGGTTCGATACGATGACCGCCCGCTCGCCATCAGGAAAATCCTCGCCGAAGAGGTCTCGTGCGAACCGCACAAGCTCATCCTTCCGGGCCGGATCAAGACTTGCCGATGTGCCTACGCATTTAAGTTGTCCCCTTGATAGGCCCAACCGGGTCTTAAGTTTTCTCAAGAGAAACGCCACTTCAATCGCCTGAGCACCTGCGTAGGTGTGAAGTTCATCAAGTACGAGCCACCGTAGCATTGCCTGCTCCAGTAACGATCGGTTACGCGGAAGCAAGAGGATGTGCTCGAGCATAGCGTAGTTGGTGATGAGGATATGAGGCGGTCGCTCAAGCATCTCTGCCCGACTGAGCAGCCAATTTTTCGGAACGCTCCTGGCCGCGCCGAAATCCCTTTCGAACGAAGGCGTCTCAACTATCTTGCGCTCTACTTCGGCGCGGGTTGCTCCTGACCCCACTTGGCCCGTGTATCTCCCAAGCGTAATCCCGGGATCGCGAAGATCTTGAAAGAGCAACCGCGCGATGCGGTGCATTTGATCATTGGCGAGGGCGTTAAGCGGATAGATCAGGATTGCGCGAACGCCCGGCTTAGAAAGATCATCCTCATTCAAGAGGTCGTTAATGAGCGGGAAGAGGAACGCCTCTGTCTTACCTGACCCAGTTCCGGTCGCCACGAGATAGTTCTCACCGGATCGCCCCAAAGCCTCCGACTGATGCTTATGAAGCTGCCTTCGGAATATCTTATCGCTTTCCGGCGTCTCGGAAAGGATCGCCCATCTGCGATTCAGTTTTCCAGACTGTACCAAATCGTAGAGTGAGGCCCCCTTTTCAAAGTCTGGCAGACTCTCGACGAAGGGGCCTTTGACGAGCGACACGCTGGGAGAATTCAGCGCTTCGCTCATTTGACGCGCGAGCCGCGGTGCACGGATCTGGGAAACGGGAGCCGCTGTCGAAATGAACCGCGCGAGTGTGGCGCGAAGCTGATCGCGAAAGACGACCGGGTTCAGTTCCTTCATTTAGACAACCTTTCGGACGAGAGCTCCCATAGGAGCAAATAGAACGCCAGCAGTTCAGGAGCGAGCCGTATCAGGAAAGAGGCGTCGCTAGCGACCGAGCGGTATGGTCGCTCAAGCCTGGCAGCGAGCCGGTTCAGATACTCCAGTACGGAGTCATGCCTAGAGGCGTGAGCGAATCCGGATATGAATGATGGTGCAAACTCAAAGATGCCATGCGTCAATTCGATTCCGAGCGGCGGCGGTAAAGTGTTCTCCTGAATTCTCGAAGCCGCATGGGCAAGTGAATTCGCCGTGCGGATACGCACCTCGTTCGACCCTTCTTCTTCGAGGCCAGCATCGTAAAAGCGATCGATCAGCCTTCCGAGCGCTGCCCCGTAATGGGCCGGTCCCAACAGCTCGCTCCCGGGCTGCCAAAACCACCGGGCGCCCGCGTTGGTGTCGAATGTCTGAAATAGTTGTCGATAGCGATCGAAACTGAACCTCCGTAGAGGTGTATTTCTTCTATGCGCGTCATCGAAGTTGGCGAAGGCCATAAGAAACGCAGGAGAAAGCCCAATCGCCTGATGTATCTCAGGAATTGATTTTCGAGCTGTTTCTGCAAGCAATGCCAGTTGTTCGGCCCCCTCTGCCACATTTTCTTCGGCCAAAGAGCGGAAACTCGTTGCTGGAGATGCGTAAAGGGAAGGAAGAATTTGCAATGGATGGGCAAGAGGAACCCAACTCTTTGCAACTCCGACCTGCCGCGGCAAATGAGCGGATGCCAGGAGTAGATCGCGACCGTCGGGCGTTTCCGCCACGAACTTTCCAAGAGCCATCCATCGTTGCAACAGGAACTGGCCGGCTTGGTCCCAGCTCTCCTGCGAGAAGCACAGGGCCATCCAAGAATTAAGCGTAACAAAACGCTGCGGTGCCTCCTCAACGACGCAGCCCCGTAATGCCAATGCGAGCGCAACTACGTCGAGCGCACGAAAATCTACTGGGTCCGACCCGCCTCGGGGCGCCAGAATGAGCGCGTAGCTGTCGCCACGCGAATTTCGGAGCGGGCGAAACGAATCGGTGGCTGTTGGGCGCACCGCCAAATGTGCCAAAGAAACATCGCCGCTGAATTCGTTGCGGTTAATCGTGACGAAGGTCCGCCTCGTATTTTCAAAATCGAGCGTTGCATGCAGCCAGCCGGGAGCTGGGCAAGGTACGGGCCGATGTCCGACAGCGAAATCGCATTCGCTCCGACTACCTGTTTCGTCTTCAAGGGAAAATCGGATCGCATCGATACTGATCGGCAGCTCGAGGCGCAGCGACAGTATATCGCGCTTCCGTTCAATTACGAACGCTGTCGGTGCCGCGGCAGGCACAATCCGGGCAAGGACGATTGGAATTGACCCAACCGACGGCTGCTCAACGGTGATCTCATCTCTGGCAGAGGGAGTGCTGAGATCTACCATAGAGAGGATACGCGTGGCCGAGCGTTTGAATGCGCTGGGTTCCAAGCGTCCCCTCACGTTGAGCTTTGCGTTGCGGTCGGGGCAACGTATCGCGAGGGTGCCCCCTTTATCCTCATCTCGGATGACAAGAGATTCTCCAATCCTGATTGGAAGCGATCGCCCCTCCCCGTCCGTGAAGGTGAGCGTCAGACCGGGCCGGGGAATTTCGAACTCGATCCGCTCGTGACCGACTAGGAAGGCCAAGGTCGCCGAGTCATAGGCCGCATCAGCATCGAGACAGAGGCGACCAGCGTCGTCGGCAACGATGTGGCGGCTGTTTTCTGGCGAATAGTTTGTCGGCCGCCCATCGCTGTCAAAGATCGACTCGTCTTTCAGCTCTCGCAAGCCAGGCCACAGCCACGCCTTATACCGAACCAGGGCGCGGCTACTGCCTCGCAGCCTCAATTCGGCCTTCACCGCTAAGAGGCCGGTGCCGGAGACTGAAAGGGAAGACAATTCATGAATCGCTGAGCGACTCTCGGACGAAGCCGTCAGCTGCGAGACCTGTTCGCGCCCGTCGATGGTCAACGCAAGGTCGAACGCCCCATCCTCCAGTTCCCCGAACTCAATGCCGAGCGACGAGCCTCCCGCAAGAAGAATGCCTTTGGGTCCTTTTGCCACCGCGCCGCTCTGAACCCAGATTCTCGGTTTCGGTTTCGCAGTGACCCGGATTATCCGCGACTCGATTGCGATCGCTGCGCCTCCCGGCCCAAGTTGGCAGTGACTTGCGTGGCCGTGCAGGCCGACCTCGAAGGCCGGCTCGCCATCGACAGAGAACGGCGACTTGGCAACGAGCACCACTGCGCGGGCATCAGCAACGAACGCCGTCTCGCGGCCAGTGTCGACCTGGCCTGCGAGTCGGCCAAGCTCACTATCGAAAGCCAGGATGTGCCGCTCGCTCGTAAACACCGGGAGCCGTTCCACGTGATCGCCGAAACTCCAGTCGATGTAACTGGGCCAGGGCGTCGGCAAGGACCAGTTTTGCCCCCCACGTAGCTTGCGTGTGTCGCCACCAGTCGAGATCGAGAGCCGACCCTCGACCTTGGGCAGCGCGAGAGCCAAACCGTCTCGGCTCCAAATCAGCGATGGCCTGGGAATAGCGTAAGAATGTTGTCGCCCGCCAGAGATTGCACTTTGTGCGCTTTCGATTTCCTTGAAGAACCGAGCTTCGAACTCGTTCCGGGGCGTCTCGTTCTGGCGATACCTCGTGAACAGGAAGGCATAGTGCGCGCTCTGATCAACCTCGAGCACCATGCGGGGAATATTCACTCCGACGGGAAGAAAATGTGCCGCGTCATCCTCCCAGCTGTTGAGCGCAGCAGTGTTGTCATAAGGCGGCGAGCCGAAGGCTCGCTCCGCGAACATGAACGCCTTTACAACATGATGAAGTTGCGAGTTAGCGATGCCCGCTTGCGCGAGGTAGTCCCGCACCAACCCGGAACCGTCGAAACACAGCCCATGTTTACGGCAGACAGATCGAAACGCTTGGTTTATCCGGTTTCGCACATTGCCAGAGAGACTAACGCTGAACGTCTTTTCGAGAACCGCATAGACTGCGTGGCCATCCTCTCCATAGCCGTGCGATAGAACCGAAGCGAGGTTCCAAACGGAGGTCAGCGGCCATCTTCGAAACGCTTCGGGTATTCTCTCCGCATCTCCACGCACAAACGCCGCAAAGCATGAGGCAAATCGTGCGCGATCCGTTTCACTGAGCTCGACGTGAGCAAGGAACGGCGTCGCGTCGGCCAAAGCCAATTTTCGACGAATGACTAACTCTGCTACGTCTAGCCCGCGGATGTAGTCGGGTACTTTTGTAACTGCTTCCACCACTGAGCCTCCCCCCGGGGACTCTTTCAGACTCTTGGCAAGGTACTGGTCCCGCTTGGCAATGGGTTGATGTTCGGATCGTCGACGCGCTGCCCCGGTGCAAAGGGTCTTGCGGCGCACATTGTCGCCAGCGCCCCGAACCGATCGTTGTCGGGACGACCACTGAAGCGCAGCCATCGATCTTTAGGAGCGAATAGATCCCCCTCGTGCTTTCTGCTCCGGCCTTTCCGGCACAAAGCCGCTCCTCGCAACTTCCCCGCGCTGGCCAGCTTCGATTCAAGCTCTTGCAATCTTTCTACAATTAATAGGGCGGCAATCACAACCAGGACGTTTGCTGATATCTTTATACCTTGGTACCCTGTCCCTCGCACGCCTGCGCAGCGGGTTTGCGGCCGCCGTGAATCTACTCCGGATCAAAGCCCGAAATCCAGTTGCGGCTTCGCACCATTCCCGACCCGCAAGGAAGACAGTGACACCCCCAAAAGCCGAACCGCCTTCGGAAAAGGCATGTTGTCCTGCAAAAGGCCGATTGCGACTTCGGCGAGGTCATCACGGTTGGCGACAGCCGAGGAGACGGACCGGCTGCGCGTAATGATCTCGAAGTCGGCAAACTTCACGTGGAACTTGCCTAGTGTCTCGACGAAGGCCGGCCCTATCTCCGGCGAGATGACGAACTGCCCATTGGGCTTGCGATGGTCAGAGGCGAGTTTCGCCGGAAATTTGTTGCAGGAGATGCCGGCCGAGGCGTTGAGGCCGGTCTCCGCCTTGATCTTCTCACGTATGCGCAAAGCGATGTCCCTGGCGAGCGGGATGCCTTGAAGGTTATCGGTCACGTCGATAGGCCCGTTTGCGTTCGCAGCCGCGGGCTATGATGTCGCCTCTCGCATTCGGTCCCGGCGCGAGGAGGAGCGTGCCGGCTTCGCCCCTGGCAGTGCAGCGGACGCCAGGATTGCGCTGTTTCGCGCCTGCCATTATCCTCAGCCCCGGCACATGCTGGCCCGCATCCAACAGGATCATCCCATGCTGACCGCGAGCTTGGCCCCCCTGGACGAGACCATCACGATCGCGGAGCTCACGCGCGATCCCTATCCGATCTACAGGCGCCTCAGACGCGAAGCGCCCGTATTACGCGTCAAATCCGTGGGCCGCACCTTCCTCACCAAGGCGGCCGACACGAAATACGTGAAGGACAATGCGGCGTTGTTCAGCTCCGACGACCCGAACACGCCCATGAAGCGCGCCTTTCTCGCTCATACACTGATGCGTAAGGACCACGACGAGCACCGGGCCGAACGCATGGCGATGATGCCGGCCCTGATGCCGAAGACGATCGAATCCGTTTGGGCGCCGCTGTATGCGAAACTGGCTGCAGCGTATCTTGACCGGCTGCCGCGCGGTGAGGTGGTCGATCTCTATCCCGCTCTCGCAGGACCGCTTGCCGCGCGGATTCTGGCGCATGCGATGGGTGTTCCGGACGCAAGCGATGAGGACATGCAGCGATGGTCGCAGACGCTGATAGACGGCGCCGGCAATTTTGGCTGGACGCCGGGGCCTTTCGATGCGACCGACATTGCCAATGCGGAGATGGACAAATGTATCCGCGCCAACGCCGAACGCGTGCGTACCGAACCGGATTCCTCAGCGCTCTCCTTCATGGTGAACACGAAGAATCCGATTCCAGAAAGCCAGATGATTGCCAATGTAAAGATCGCGATCGGCGGCGGCATCAACGAGCCCCGCGACGCCCTGCTGACGATCCTCTACGGCCTGTTGACCAATCCGGACCAGCTTGACGCCGTGCGCGCAGGCGGCAAATGGCGATCCGCCTTCGAGGAAGGGGTGCGGTGGGTAGCGCCGATCCAGGCAAGTTCACGGCTCGTTATGGAGGACACGGAGATTCGCGGCTGCTTGATCCCGAAGGGCGACACCGTGATGACGATCCAGGCGTCGGCCAATCGAGACGAGGACGTCTTCGATGATGGCGAGAACTACAACGGACTGCGCGAGCCCAATCCTCACCAGGCCTTTGGCAACGGCCCGCATCATTGCGCGGGCGCGCACCTGTCGCGGCGAACCGTTGGCGCCATCCTGCTGCCCATGCTGTTCGAGCGCTTCCCCAACATGACTTTGCTTGATCCCGCGAGCGTGCGCTGGCACGGATTCGGTTTCCGCGGCCCGCTCAATCTGCCGCTTCTCCTGCAATAGGACCGGCGCGAGTGGATAGGCATTGTCTATTTTGTCTCATCCGCTGCCCTAGATCATCCGCAATTCCTCCTAATCAGCGCGCCGGCGCCGACCTTGCCGGTATTCATCCAGTTCAGAGCTCGAGTACAGGTACTTCCAGTCACCCTCGGTCGAACTTCGACACGAACCCGGCCTTCGTCTGCGCGCCGATCGCGATGTTCTCAGAACAAACCGAACGGATTCGCGCACGCCACCGGCGCCGGCGCGATGAAGACGGGCCGAATTCGAAAGATCTCGCGTTGTAGCCCGCACTGATCACCAACCTGCTTGATTCATGCGGGCTGAGGTTCTTGGCGAGGTACCGGAACCAAACCCAGCACCGCTCTTCCACTCCGTTTGAACCGAGGCAGGTACGGAGAAAAGCCATCCCGCACCGTATTCGGCGTAATCACAGTCGCCTCCGCCGCCGCGTTCGTCACGCCGGTCAGCTGCGACAGGCACAATCACCGCGAGCTCCGCAAAGGCTTTGCCTTGCCGTCGCTGACATGAAACAGCTGGCGGGTGTGGAAACCATGGGTCAAGGCATTCTTCATGCACATACGCGTAATAATGCGGCTCGGCTGGCCCCATGTCGTCGCCTTCGTGCCCGTCCGCCGGCGACAGGACCCGTAGACCTCGAGCCACTTGCGCGTGCGCGCGTTGAACTCAATCAACACCGCGATACCAAAGAGCTCCCAAGTCACCGTCATATAGTCGATGGCGCCCTCCGACCGGTCCACCGCCACGCCGCCGGATCCAATGACGAGAGCGTGCCATCTGCGGAGTCCCAGGGCTCTAACCAGTGGAATCCCATAGCGGGGAACGTTCTAAGAAATGTCCCCAGCCATATTCATTTCATCGCCTTGAGATGAGTCCAGTCGTTTACAGACAATCCGCAATTGTGTACCGTTTTCTTGTACTTAGGCCTTTGGCGAGCTTGTGGGGACGGTATCGACGCCGACCCTGGGGTACGTTCGAATTCTCGCGGCCTGTAACCAATTGTCTGACGGTTGATTTTCGGATGCTGAGCGAGAGGTCATAGTGTTCGACCGGACCATTCGCCAGCTGCTTTCGCTTTTTCCCAAGGGAGCGACGGATGATCAGCTTATTTGGCGCCTCAGCGCATCCGGCATTCGGTTGAATGCATCGGAACTGCTAGCTGGTCTCGGTACGCTGGCCCAGCGTGGAGAAATCGTTCGGGATTCAAACGGACGATGGCAAGTGTCTCGTCCGGAGACGAAGCCAAAGCCAGCAACCGCCGAAGGCAAGCCCAACAGGAATAGCGGAGTAGCTTTCGGTACGCTGACCGCCGTTGAAGCTACCTGGTATCCTCTGCAGCAATCACCCGAAGACGTTGTTTCGACCGGACCAGAGACCTCAGGTTCTCTGCCAGATTGGGGACCACTCCTCGGATACTACGCAGCAACCCAGCGCAAGGACCCACGCGGGAGGATCGAAACGTTTGCAGATCGCCATGGCTCGATTTGGCAGCTCTTTCGACTCACAGGCACCTGGTGGTCTGGCGTCTCGATTCGTATCAGCACAGAGCTTCTGCCAGAGGCATTTGTCCAGGCATTATCCAAACGAAATCTCTCGTCCCCGGCCATCGGTTGGCCTGTTTCGATCTTCCCTTCATCTCAAGGCCAATTGTTCATACCGGCTCTGATCCTGCCGGTGGACTTCCGCTTAGAAGGGAAAGAACTTTTTCTCGATATCGAGGCCGCGGAGCCGGCACTCAATCCCGCATGGACGCGGGAGGTTTGCCGGCACACGTCGTGGAAAGCCGCCGAATTGACCGAGCAGCTCTTTCCGGAAGGAGAGGAAAACACGATCGGCGCTCTCAGCGATCGCATGCGTCATTCCCTCGCAACGATCGGCGGCATGACCCTACGTCCCGGCGATTTGGCTTCCGAAATTTCGTTGTCCGGCAGCGGTCTAAGAAACGCTGCGGCTCTATTTCTTCCCGAAGAAGGAAGCTTCACCAAGGCTGTTGCTGAGGATCTAGAGTTAATTCGCGAGTGGTCCAAGGATAGGCTGGCCAACACCGCCCTTGCGACCGTCCTGTCCAACACCACACCCCATGTCGGAGCCGACGACCATGTCAACGTGATACCTCCCGGCGAGCGTGGGATGTTGACCGATCACCAGCTGGACGCAGCCGAGGCCGCACTCGAACAAGGTCTGACGGTTATTCAGGGACCGCCTGGCTCAGGCAAAAGCGAAGTCATCTTCGCGTTGCTCATTTCAGCAGTGATGGCCGGAAAATCTGTTCTTTTCTCAGCCAGGAATCATCAAGCCGTCGATGAAGTAGAGAAGCGGCTGAAGGCTGTCGTGCCTGATTTCCCCCTTTTGACCCGAGCCCGAGATGCCGATGGCGAGCGTGATGTCAGCTTTTTTGATGCCTTTCGTGAACTTGCTCACGAAGATACGAGTGATTTAGCCCAACGCCAGGAAATTGAGGCGGCAACAAGCTCACTTAACACCCGCGCGACTGAACACCACGATTGGCGTCGAAAAGGCAGAGATGAAACTGCCCTGCATCTTGCACTTTCCGAGCTGGTAGAGCGTCGTGACTTGATAGGCAAGCACAAGAGATCTCCAGCCCGCAAAGGTGCACGACCGAGCTTACTCCATCGGATCCTAATGGCCATCAGGCGTCTTACCGGGAGGTCCAGCGACTCGCTGGATCCCTTGCCCGAGAATGCCTCACTTCGACAGATCAATAATCGCGTTGCAGACCTAAGGTATCAATTGCAACAGGCCGCCATCTCTTCACAGGATGCGGCTCCAACTGATTCTGACTACGCCTCTCTAGGCAAGGATATTGCCGCATTCTTGCCGAAACTGGCCGAAAGCCTGACGAAGCCAGCACACGAAGAGCGTGCACAAATCGCCACAAGAGCAAAGGAGCTCGAATTCAACAGTGTAAAGAGCGCCCGCCGCATGCCCCTTGAGGATGCGCAAATGGTGCTGCGCCATCGTCCGATCTGGGCAGTCAGCACCCTCTCTGTGCCGTCACGCGTTCCTCTCGCACCTGGTCTTTTTGATTATGTCATCTTTGATGAAACGAGCCAAAGCGACATTGCGTCTGCTCTTCCGTTATTGGCCCGAGCGAAAAAGGCGGTTGTCGTCGGCGATCCGATGCAGCTCAATTTCGTTCGGCCGCTCGGCTCGGGCACCGAGCATGCACTCATGGACGCTGCTGGACTTCCCAAACAAGGCCGATCATCGTTCGCTCAGAGTATCAATTCTCTATTCGATTTCTGCGCAAGTCGCCCGGCAGCGAAGCGTTTCCTGCTGGCCGATCAATTTCGATCGGCGCCGGCCATTGTCGATTATCTCAACGCAGATTTCTATAACGACCAGCTCATCGGCCGAAGGTGGGAAGAACAGTTCCGGCCTCCAAAAGGCTATCGCCCGGGTCTTGTCTGGGAGGACGTAACTGGCCACGAGACAAGAGGAGATGGTGGTCCGGTCAACAAGGCAGAGGCAGAGCGGATCTCGCTATTGCTGAAGAAATTCGCTGAGGACGAATCGTTCATCGGATCCGTCGGCGTTATTTCACCCTTTAATGCTCAGGTCGCGGAAATTCAGAAGACCGTCACCTCGCACATGACTCAAGCCGAGCGCGATCGACTTTCGCTACGAATTTCGACCGTCGACAAGTTTCAGGGCGGCGAAGCCGATCTCATTCTTCTGTCGCTTGTCATAGCTGCAAACACGCAGCAATCGACCCACGCCTTTCTGAAGAGGGAACGACGTCGGCTCAATGTCGCTGTAAGCCGCGCGAGGGCACTCTGCATCGTGTTGGGTGACCTTTCCAACGCCAAGACATGTCGAATTCGACATATCGAATTCCTGGCGGACCGTGCAAGTCGGCCATGGTCGCCTCCCAGATCACAGCACTTCGACAGTAGTTGGGAACGCAGGCTTTATACTGCGATGCAGGCGCGCGGTCTGCAGCCCCATCCTCAATACCCGCTTGGTACACGGTACCTAGATTTCGCGCTTTTTGCCGGGAAGACAAACCTCGACGTCGAAGTTGATGGAGTTCGCTGGCACACGGATGTGACCGGCAATCGGAAGACCGCCGATCGGTTGAGGGACAAAGAAGTCATCGGCCGCGGTTGGAAAGTTCTGCGCTTCTGGGTCCATCAGCTCGCAGAAGACATGGAGGCATGCCTTGACAACATTGAACGAGAGCTCGGCCGTCACTAACGGGCCGGCACTTCAGATCCCACCAGCCTCATGGAAGTGGATAGGCCTGATCGGCTGCCTCGGCTTTCTTGTTATCTGCCTCAACGCAGCACTGTTCCTTCTTGTGCAACAACATGAGCGCGGGATCGCGACACGGGAAGACGACGTGCGTCGACGTCTTGTAGAAGCGACAGCCAAAGAAGCTCAGCTAGGCGCGATCAGGCTTGAAATAGCCTCACTTGAGGAAGCCCGAACGATCGCGCTACGCCGAAAGGACGATGCAGAGAAGGGAGCCGCCGACGCTGAGCGGATTCAGGTCGACCGCAACCGACTATTTGCTGATAAACGCACAGCCGAAGCTGACTTGTCCAAGATCACCGCTGAGGTTGAGGGTCAGAAACGACAGCTTGAGGCTCTTAAATCGGAAAATGCGGCCGCTAGCAAAACGGCAACGACCCGATCTGAAGAAACTAAGGCACTAGAGACTAGACGTGACGCACTAATCGCTGACATTAAGAAGCTGGAAGACCGAAAACTGGCCGCTGATCGGGAAGCCGAAAGCGCCCGCAAGGACGCCTCCGATGCAGTCAAGTTAAAGGTGGATCGGGACAACACATATCGCGAGTGGCAGGAACGATCGACCGAGGTCACACGCTTAAGACTCTTGGTCGAGGGTCTGAAGGCGAACCAAAGCACCATCGCCGTCAATGAGGCAGCTGCCAAGAAGGCAGATGAGTCGCGGACTGCAGCAGAGCAATCCCTGGCGAAAGCACGGGATGAAGTTCAATCGGTACAACAACGACTGATCCAGCTTAAGGCTGACGTGTCCCGGTACGAGCAGATTCGAACCACTCAGGCCGTCGATGAAGCGGCCGTTCAACGGGCAGCGACTGCCCGCACGGAGGCCGAGGCCTCTCTTGCCACGAAGCGTGACGAACTAACTACTGCAGAGAAGAGGCTGGCAGTGACCCGAACGGAGCTCGCCGGGCTGGAACAACGAAGACATCAAATCGCAATCGACGAAACGGCCGCAAGGCGCGCTCAGGAAACTCGATCTGAGGCAGAGAAAAATCTCGCTATGGTGGAAGAGCAGATCGCCGATCTGCGGCAGCGCCGGGACAATACCTCGGCTGAGTTGGATGATTTGAGACGAAGATTAGATGACGAAAACCGACGGCTCCAAGAAGTGCGCGCAGCGAGCAATCCACCGACGCCCCCTGCACCCGGCGAAGCGGCGCAGCAGTCGAGAGGCCCGGCACTAGGGCCAACAAGTTCAGGTCCACGCCCGATCCCAGGCCCGAGCCGACTAGCCCCACGACAACCTGCCAACCCGGCTCCAAGAGCCTCATCACAGCCGTAGCGGAAGAAATCCACCGTGGATGCCTCACAACTTGTCCTTCCTGCCATCATCGTGCTGACGGCTTTGGCGCTTGTCATGAGCGGCATAGCAATCATGTTTCAGATCCGGCGAGATCGCCTTCCAGATGCGACTCGCTTCGAACACATACGTGAGCTGAGAGCTCAGGAAGAAGGCCTCCTTGCTGAAAGGCGGGCAGAACTGAGCGTTGTCGAACAGAAGATCCAGCAGCGGGACCGTCTGATCGCCGAAGTTGCCAGTCTCGAAGAGCAGCGAACCGCGATAAAGGCTGAGCACGCAACCTTGCAGGATGCTCGCCGTGAAATTGAGGAGGTGAAGTCCCAGGCAGCGGAGGTAGCTGGCGAACTGGCGAAGGTCTCGCAACAGCTAGATGAAAAGCAGGCCGAGCTTGAGCAGATTACGGACGAATGCAATCCCGAGAAGCTCGAATTTTTGAAGAGGGAGTTGGCCCAGGTCACAGCGGAACACGATGCAATTTCGTCGCAACTACCCGCACTTCGTGCCGAACGCGATATTGCGCTTAGGCAGATCGAGGAGGCCAAAACGAGCATTGCGCTCGAGGCCGCGCGGACGATCGAACGCGACAATCTCGCAAAGGAAATTGAGGATCTCCAGGGGGAAAAGGAACCCCTTGAGGCCCTAAGAAAGGAGGCCGATCGTGTCAGAGCGGCGCGTGACGCACTTGCTGAGGAAATCGCGCGCTTGGAAAGTCGCAAGGCACGATTGGAATTGGAAACAGGCGGCGAAATCGGCGAAAGCGACCAGAAGAAGCTGCTTGATGACCTGACCAAGGTACCCTTCAGCCTCGAGTTTCCAGCAATCAAGCTGGGCGCGCCTCGCACGGAGTCTGAAGCGCTACATTTTGTCAACGAGTACCTCAAAGCCTACAATCTTGAATACAGCACTCGAACGGTTCTGGCTTTTCATACTGCGCTCAAAATCAATGACCACTCACAGCTGACAGTCCTTGCCGGTGTCTCGGGTACAGGCAAGAGTCTCTTGCCCAGACGATATGCTGAAGCGATGGGCATTCACTTCCTGCAGATCGCGGTCGAACCTCGCTGGGACAGTCCGCAGGATCTTCTTGGGTTCTACAATTACATTGAGAAGAATTATCGGGCCACCGATCTTGCACGTCTTTTGGTTCATATGGACCCGTACAAGTCTGTTGCTCTGTCGGACGCAGACCGCAGCGATCACCTTGCGCTGGTGCTCTTGGATGAAATGAATCTGGCTCGCGTCGAGTATTACTTCTCCGAGTTCTTGAGCCGTCTCGAAGCAAGGCCCCGATACCACGAGGCCGGCGACGAGCGCAAACGTGCGGACGCGATGATCCCGATCGATATTCGGGGACTAAAGACGGCAACCTCGCTGTTTCCGGCCCACAATGTGCTGTTTGCGGGGACCATGAACGATGACGAAAGCACTCAGTCGCTGTCAGACAAGGTGCTGGACAGAAGCAACATCCTCCAGTTTGCGGCTCCCCATGAGTTCCACAACTTGAACAGCGCGCGCGGGGGCGACCGTCCCGCGCAAGCCCAGTCGTTCAAGTCGTGGCGGACTTGGGTTCGCCCGGCAACCGGATTCAATGGCGCGGCTCGAAGCGCGGTTGACGCTGCGATCAACAAACTCGCCGAAATCATGGAAGACTGCGGTCGCCCGTTTGGTCATCGCCTGAGAGATGCAATGATCGCATATGTTGCTAACTACCCTAAACCTCAGGGCGATGATTACCGACTGCCTCTTGCCGATCAGATCGAGCTTCGCATTCTGCCGAAACTTCGAGGTCTCGAGATTGACAGTCACCGCGCAGCCTTCGACAAACTCGATCGGCTGCTTCGAGACGAACTAAACGACTTGGTTATGGCAGAACGGGTTGCAGAGCTGCGCGAGCGGCAGGCCAGAGGCACTGGCCTATTCGTCTGGCGCGGCCTAATGCGCGAAGGGTGAGCGCCGTGCTGGAGATCTGGCTGAGGCCGTGGGCCCTAGTTCAACCGGAGCGGCCTCACCGAATTGCCCTGCGTAGCCAGGACATTGAAATCAGCGATAACCACGCAGCCTCGATCTGGCTCTACGAGGCCAATGGTGAACGAGCGACCGTAAATGGCCGGCAGAATACGACCGAGCCCGTTTCGGGCTTTGGGTCTGGAGATGAAGAGCGACATCTCTCGATCATCCCATTTCCGATCAGAAGCACGCCCGGCATATCCGTCTCAACCGCTAGCCAAAACATTAGGATTCACTGGCCAAGTGCACCAGAACGTCCGCCCACCAAACTGGAACCTCAGACAGAAAAGGAAAAGGAGGCCCACCGCCTTATGCTTAGAGCCCAAGCGGTCTGGGGGCGACTCAGAGACGTAGAGACCGCCCTGGGCGATCCAGCAAGGCTTTGGCAGGAATTGCGGCGACGGTGGACCGAAGAAGGTGACAGCGCCCCCCCGAGCATGGATGTCATAGCCCTGCACGCTTTCGCGCTCTGGCGAACGATCGAAGAGCTGGCCCGATCACCTCGTCGTATCTTGCGAAGAACCCATCGGCAGATCCCAATATCAAGGGTTCAAGAACTCGACCGTCGAGCCATGACCTGGCTCGTACGCCAGCCCGGAGAAACCCTCGCTGAGCGGGCTGGTGATCAACAGCGAATACTGGCAGTTGCGCGAGAAGAAAACTTCGACACCCTCGAAAACCGAGTACTTCGTGCTTACTGCGAACTGGCCTCGCATGCGGCCAGGGACTATCTCGAACTGAACAGCACGAAGCGTCTAACGACCCGTGCGCGCAAGGTCGATGCCTTCGGCCGGTCGAGTCGGCGGCTGGCGCGGGAGCTGGCTGACCACGGCGTGAGACTTGCCGATCCCGGCGTCACTCCCAATTTCGTGCTTCAGCACAATGTCAATTACCACCGGGTCTGGACCTCTTGGCAGGAATTGCTTGATCGCGATCGGGTTCTCGACGAGCTCTGGCGCTGGCAAGCTCGATCATGGGAAGAGTTCTGTACCCTGGCCGTCGTGGTTGCCTTGGTGGGTATCCCAGGAGCCGAGTTGATAGCTGCGGCACCGCTCGATTTCTTGAGTGAACAGAACCGTGGGTCCTGGATCTCTCATGACAATCCACTCGCCGCTTTCTACCTCCCGCAGCAAAGGATGATCATCGAGGTCCGTTACAGGATGCGAAAACCAGACAAGCGTCTGTCAGACTTCGCGGCGCCAATATGGATACGGTTCGGACGAATTGGCGACGTCGGGGGCTTCCTAGGAAACGTCGTTGTCTGGCCGATTTGGGCCATCCACAGCGGCCTCATCGATGGAGAGCTAGCTGAACTGGAGCGTGTTCTGGCAACCGGGACGAGAGCAAATATCGTTGCCGCCGCCATTCTCCGTCCTTCGCATAGCGATGAGCACTGCGACTGTGAAAGTAGCAAGGGCGCGCTCTGCCTTACGCTTGGAACGCAAAGCGCCGCGTTGTGGACGAGCCTCAGCGAGTTGACGCGCTTGTTTACCTCAACTTTGGCGCCCGGGGATCGTCAATGAGACGTGTTTCAGGGCTCGACGTCAACGGATGGAGAGATATTGCAGCCCGCGATTGGGAGATCGAGGAGCCTGACGTCCAATTAAAGGTACCTCGAATTGTTGATGGTGGTCTCGGCACCGTTGCTGTCAAGCAAAGTTCGGGCGATTGGATCGGGGGACCACAGGCCCTGCTTGCACCGCACGGTCGAGGACAGGGGTGGGGTGAACTCGGCAATCCAGAACGCCGAGTGTCGCTCGCTCCGATGTTCGACGATTTACGATCGGGCAACACGCTCACGGTCAACGGAATTTATGGCGCAACCGTCAATGCGCTCGCGCGAGGCACCGACGATATCATACTGAGCGTGCCTGACGTCGAGGACTTCGACGAAGCAGCCCAGTTCCGGATGCTGTCAATCTTCCAACGCGATCGGAGACAGTTTCGGCTTCTTTGGAAGCCAGTCGCGGCATTTCTTCACGCGCTCGATTGCCACGCAATCCCACAAAATGCCGACGGGGCACTTTTTTGCTTTCTGATTCATTCCGGCACGGGCATTGAGCTACAGACGCTTCGACTTCGCCGCGATTCAGAACATCCCGACCATGTCGCTCCCGAACGTGACGGTTACGGCTTCCGGATCCTGCGCAATCTAGGCTTGAAGCAGCTTACGGATCGAGCTCATGCCAGTGTGGTAAGAGCCAATCCGGTGCTAGGCGAAAGCTTTTGCGAGAGAAGTACACTTGGTCTGAGATTGATCTGTGGCAACTGCAGAACGGGCGATACTGAGATACTTCGTCTGAATAATGGGAACTGGATCGAAATTATTGCGCCCGAGATAGCTGAGGGCGATATTTTCTCGAATACTGACTCTGGCAGAGATCTGGATTTTGGGATCTCGGAAACAATCTCCTCTACGTTCCTGCTAACGCCCTTGGCTGCCCCTTTTGCCTCTGTCCTGTCCAGACGGCTTCAGGCCTTTTTTCCCAATATGACGATTCTGGATTGGGACGCCGCAGCGCGTGGTAGTCTGCGTGCCGGCCGCCTGATCGAGAGGGGATTGCCGCATTACTTTGACCGGCTCACCCCAATAAGTCTTGCTGTCATGAAGAGGGACGAACCGCAATTTGACGACCTAATCGGAAGTAAGGCCACCTTGCCAGCAAACAGGGAGTACGTCTCGCCCCCTTATCGCGATCTGAAGTGGATCGCTGGCAAACACAATATCGAGTTTTACGTACTCAAGGGAGACGATGAAATTCGATTCTGGAGTGTGCATCTGAACGAGGCTCCAAAGAGAGATGTCGGTGTCGAGTTGCGCATTAGACAGACGCCAGGGCAAAGCTGGGCAAAACTGTCCTTGACCTCGCCGGAATGGGAACCGCTTCAGAGAGCCCCCATCTTTCTCGACTGGACCAAACTCGATCCAATCAATGCCTCACCTGAAGAAATACTCGAAAAGCTGAGAACGCCACCACCAACGATACCAATCCGTATTGTTGAGCCTCCTTCAATCGAGTTCTGGACAGGGAGCGACCGCCTCAAGGGCATGAATTCTGCACTGGCGCAAATGCATCGCACGGGAGGATATAATCTTTCTGTGCTCGCGCCACTTCTCTCCCGAACGCTGCGAGATCCCTCGACTCAGGTCCATCTCCGCCCCATAGGGACCGACGGGATCCTACCCAACGAACTATCAGAGCAAGCACAGAGATGCCTTGCCGCGGCGCTGGAGGAGTGCGCCAAACAAATTGCTAATGCGTCTCGACATCCTCTTTCTGACAACGGGCCAGTCCGATGCCTGACCTGGACATTCACCCTCTGTCCGACAAGCATACAGGATATGATCGTCGAAGCCCTAGAAGCAGACTTGAACCAAGGTGAACACCCGCTTCTAGTGCCTCGATCCGCTAGAAAGGTTCTGATACAGGGTGCAGGTCGCGCCGTGACGAGTATACCGCGACTGCGTCGCGTATTGCATTCCCTAGTATCGCGCCCTGCAAACGCAGACACGATGAATGCTCTCGCAATGATCCTTGCACGGAGAGAGGAGGCACCGCGGGCACTAACAGCGGCCGTGGTCGAGAAGATCGTTGACCTTGCATCGAACGAGCTTGTCTATCTCACAGAGAAACTGTCTTTCCAAACTCGTTTCAAGAATGCGCTTTCTGCAACAGCGGGTTTGTTTCGGTATCGCGAAGTCGAACCGTTTGCGCTTCTCGCTGGACGAGACGCGGCGGCTCAGAAGCTTCGCGACAATCTCGAAAAAGCACAAACTATTCTAGAACGCCGTCGAAACAGGGTTCCGCGATTCGACGAAAAGCTCGGTCTCATTTCAAGCATCCGAGATTTTCTCGATGGCGCTGGCGATCCCGCGATCCTTGTGCGGATTGAAGATCTGGGGGACGATGAAGCCGACGGCGAAGACTAGCGCCCATTAAGCGAACATCACTCCTAAAAGAGCTGAAGTACGGTCTCAATCTATAGCTGACGTTATTCTCTCACCGCCGCTTCCGACCAGCGCGATTTGGACGCCGGCGGCGGCACAGCAGGGGAAGAGGCTTACCACCGTGGTTCCGACTCGTATGCGATCTTTTCAAGCGCCTTGGTCGCTTCACAGTCCCAGGTAGGTCCCTACGAGAACATCAGACCTGTGTGGAATTTCAATACGATAAAGATCCCATTTGTTGTCCTTATCGCGCAATCCGGTACGCGCGGCCGTTGCGTCGGCAGAAGAAGCCCTCCGATCCCTGCAGCTGGATCCAGCCAGAGTCCGCACCTGACAAATACCGGTGCTCCCGCCGAAGTCGTTCCTCTTCCTTGAACTGGTGATATGCCACTTCTCGCTCCCGGCGTAGCCGCTCTTCCTCCGCTTCTATGTATTCTCGTATCGCACCAACGATCGCCGGCGGCTCGGTTCCTTGAGCCTTCTCCGCTTCGTAGAGCGCCAGGCAACCGGGCTCCAGATCGTCATTTGGATACTTTTCCCAAGGCTCTTCCCAGAACGCAAGCAGGCGCTGAGCCACGTCGGTAGCTGTGAGCGCAGGACCCGGTAATCGATTCAAGAACGCCTGAAGGTCTTCTATGGGGATCCAACAGGGCGCTGCTGCCTTCGCAAGTTGCTCTCGAGGGTCGTCCCATTTTTGCCAAGCTGAGCTCGCGCGATCTAACGAATCCACGATCTCTCGCGCGAGCCTCTGAATTTTGTGGGGATCGCGAATATGGCGGAGCGACGGACTTCGAACGTAGTCCGCCAACTTTGGGGAAACGGCATCTAGACGATTGCTATCCATGCGACGCGCACTCCATGTGCCCCCTCATGATGCAATCTCGTGTGGTCATCAAATTGGGCAGAAATCAACCGCTGACATTCCTAATGTTCGTCGTGCCGCTGTCCGGCTCTATCCGGAGCAATTCCTTAAAATCGACGGTCTTGCCCTTGGCCTGCAGTTTCTCCGCGCGCTTCTTCGTCGCTTGCAGCAGAGCCCGCTGCGAGCTCGGCATGCCCCAGCGCGCCATGACGATCTCGCGTCCACCGGCTGCGTCCCGCACTCGGCTCCGGGTAATCCGGAAAGATCCCGGCATGGAAGGCAGGTTGCCGACGTGGCTGTTCTGAGCGGTGAAGAGACGCCGGACCGCGTCGACGTTCTTCGTCATCGAGTACAGGTTGCACATTTCAGGTCTCCGGAGCGGCCTGGCGGGGGCACGCCGTCAGTTGCAGCAGCGTGGCGGCCGGCCCCGGCCGTAGCACACTTGCTGCAGCGAAGGCGGCTCGCCAGATCGTGAACGGCCGTGGTCGCCGGGTGGCGCAGAACAGCCAGGTCGACGTCCCGTTTCGTCTTGCAGCGCGAGCATTCTATCTCGAGCCACGAGTAGCCGCCGTTAGCCGCCTGGTCGACAGTCGGCGAACTAACACGTCCAAAACTGTCGTACAGCACCGGTACATAAGCTCCACCAGGAGCTTATGATGAAGAACACGATTATTGAACTTGGTACCTTAGCTTCAGTCGAAAGACCGGCCGGTTTTCTGCTCGAACCGTTCAAATGGGCAATCCCTAATCTGATAGCCATGCTTCGGGGCCAGCCCGAATATTTATCAGATTTGATCCATTTCAGCCGAACTCGGATGCATCTGATCGGAACGGCCCTCGCACACGTTCAGGGTACGCCGAGTTCAGAGTTAGCGAGAATCCTTTTTCGAGGATCAGCAGAAATGATCCTGGACGCGACCGTCGGTCACCAGCCATCCGGCCTTAAGCGTGCAGTGAGCGTGATGCCGAGTTGCCTAATGGAAGCGGAAAGCTACCGGGGGCTTGTAAAGCTCCTTGCTGAGCCGGACGCCGCGCGCCTGATCTTTCATACGTTCGAGATCCGTGATTCGACGATTAGGGCGATGAACGATGTTCCGGAGGCGCTGCGCCGGGTCGTTTTCTCGATGCATGAAACTATAGGAGACATGAGCTCTTTTTCAAAAGGCCTACACTGCATCTCAATGCGTAGTCGCAAGCTAAGCTTCGATCAGCTTGTCTCTGAGCTGGCACGTGCCCGTCAACCCAACCAGCTGTTCGCAAGACTGAAGTCTATTGTTGAAAGCTTGCCGCTGCCCGACGCTCTGCCGCCAGCTCGCGTGGGGCACGCCGAGCGCATCGATTCCGGGCGCCAACTACGGGTTCTTGGGAAGAAGTGGGGCAACTGTTTGGAAAGCTACGTCTGGAATGTAGAGCATGGGCAGTGTGCGATTTACCTTTGGCGAGATGCTGGTTCGCAAGCTGCCTGCTCCGTCACCCGAAGCGGTCGTCTCGGTTGGTTCCTGGACGAGGTTAAAGGCCCCGAGAACACCGACCTTGAGCCTCAAGACCACGATAAGATCCTCAGCGCATTCGAAGCTGTCCAGATTCCTTCTGAAGCAGTTATCAGTTCGATTGCGCAGATCATTGCGAACGACAATCTGACTTGGAGGCCGCGACCGCGACGCCGGCGGGTCCGAGGCGTCGCTCCTCCGCCGGTCGAAATGTCGTTGCCGGATCCTACGTGAGCCCGCTTGGCGAATCCGCCTATGCCCCCTTAGTATTCTTCTCTGGGAAGGGCTCGGGGACCAGAATGCGGTATGAGAAATTGGAGACACTGCTTCGCGTCGCTCTCGACATGCGAGGCAGCGCGGAAGGGATTTCGCTCGAGGAAATTCAACAGAGCTATCGGGTTAGCCGCCGAACCGCGGAACGGATGCGCGATGCCATCGAACGCGTATTCCCGCAAATGGAACAGGCCAATCCGGGAGAAGTTCCTAAGCGATGGCGGATTCGTCCCGGACCAATCGCGAACCTTGCTGGTATTTCAACTGACGAGCTGTCTGCTCTCACTACAGCCGCACTTCTCGCAAAGCGGGACAATGTCGCGGATCTGTCCGCACGGCTTGAGACGCTCTCCGCGAAACTCAAGTCCCTCATACGTCCGGACGCAGCACGCCGGATCGGTCCAGATCTCGAGGCGCTGATGGAAGCGGAGGGAATCGCGCTGAGGCCAGGCCCAAGGCTGGCCATCCCGAATACTCTCCTTGAAGAGCTCCGCCACGCAATTATCGCCTGTCGGAAAGTCCGACTTCATTATCGAGCAAGAGGCACCGGGAAACTGAGCCGCCAGCTGGTCTGTCCTTATGGATTTCTATACGGCAACCGGCACTATCTCGTCGCTTACAGCCTGAGCGAGGGCATCAGCGACTACCGACTATTTAGTCTGGGCAATATCGAAAAGATCGAAGTTCAAGAAGCGTCGTTTCGAAGACGAAAGGACTTCAATCTACAGAAGTTCTCGGAGCGATCGTTTGGTGTATTTCAGGAAGACCCTCTTGAGGTTGTATGGCGGTTTACCCCGCAAGCAGCGGCCGATGCGCGTCAGTATCTTTTCCACCCGACAAAGGCTTTCGAGAACGAGGAGGATGGCTCACTTCTGGTCAGATTCCGTGCCGGCGGAGCTTTGGAGATGTGCTGGCACCTATTTACCTGGGGCGACCAAGTGCAGATCATTGAGCCCAGGCGATTGCGAACGCTGCTACGACAGCAGCTGCAAAAGGCAACCAGAGGCTAGCCACCGACCAAACTGGCCTACGTGCTCGACAGCGCCCTCATGCTCGTCTTTAAACATGCCGTCGGCGATGTCGCGATCCTTAAGGATGCCGTTCGATAAGCAACGTTTTCGGGAGAGCAGGCGTCTTCTCCGGCCTTTTTCTTGAGGCCTATTCGCGGCCCAATGAACAGCTGCTCATTGCGCGAGGGCGTCTCGACTAATCTTAAAAGCCCACAGTTAATTTGGCTCCCGTGGATTGATTGCTGAATGATCCGCTTTTCACCGACAGACCAAGTGTTGTTCGCCCTTTCCCGGTTGACGTTCGCTCCCCGCACAATTCGCTGGAAGACCCAGCGGTGTTCATTATCCAACTCACGAATCAGCAAACCACCGTGCCGTTCGCTCGAACCGCAAGTAATATCGATCCCCGAATAAAACGGCGCCCGTGCTCCATTATCGTGAACATACCATGTACCGGATTCGAGCTGAGCTGGCGCACCGTGCGCGTACGGATCCTGCCAAATATCCGATGCACGGCCGGTGTGAAGATACAATTCAAGAGCGGTAATACGCCAAGATCGCCCCCGGTCACCGTAGACAAGCTCGTGTGAGCACATGATCCGACGCGCGACTTCGATAAACCTGCTCGTTATCTCCTCAAAATTCTCAACTCCCTGAAATCCCTTCTCTTTCAGAAAAGTCGTGACTGTCTCAACCATCGTAAGGTCTTGCTCTTTCAGGCTGGCATCGGTTGGGCAAGGCAATGAACACCACCGCCCCCCTTTCCGATCGCGTCGATTCGCAAAAGAATAGTCTCGCGTCTAGGAAACGCACTGGCAAGCGCTTTGCCCGCCAGTTCATCCCGTTCGTTATCGCCAAACACCGAACCGATCACTGCACCGTTGGCGATGTAGACGTTTAGATAGCTGGCAGCGAAACTGTCGGGATATCCCTTCAAGTACTGCTTCCGTGGCGCGAGCACCGGCTCTACTTTCAACTTCGGTCCGCGGCTCGTCCTCACCTCTTCCAGTAGGCGTACATCGTGCTCGCGCCAGAAGGGAGGTTCGCCATCTGGATCGTCGATAGTTTCGACTAAGACTTTGTTTCCCGGAGCGCGGAGGACATATCCGTCGATATGGCCGCTTGTGATCGGCTCGGAGGTATCGCCCTCGAGCCAAATTGTCTTGTGAATACCCAATTTCTTGAATTCTGACGCGATGGCCAGTTGCCGATCGGCCTCCCGCCGCAAAGGATTGCGGTTTGGATTGAGCAGACAGCTTCGCGTCGTGATCAACGTGCCGAGCCCATCGAATGCAAGCGCGCCGCCCTCTGCGACAAACGACGTTTCGACGCGCGGTACGCCAAAAATTGAAGCTGCGGACTTAGCGAGTTGGTCACCAGCCCGGGCTGGACGGTCGGGCGTACCGCCCCAGCCGTTAAAATTCCAATCGATTGCCACGACTTGTCTCTGACCGCGATCGGTATGGATGGCGAAAGTCGGCATGATGTCTCGCATCCAGAAATCATCTACCGGCGCTTCAATGACGGTAACGGTTGGACAATCCAAAAATCGCTTGCTGGCCTCGCGGAACGCGCGGCCTCGCGGCGCGAGTAGACGGACCGGCTCGAAGCGAGCAATCGCGTATACGACTTTAGCCAAATCGCGCTTTATCCTAGAGGCGTCGCGGGCACCCCACTCGCGATGAACTGCCCAAGCCATCCAGCAGCACTTGTGAGCTTCCCAATCGGCGGGAATCCGAATGCTCGCCTTGAGCCTGTTTTGAGTCATTGGAAGCAAACTGAGATCCTGAAGCTACACCAAGTTTTCCCCCGCAGCACGTCAGATTTGGACGCACTTAGCTCTTCTACCTGAGGCTTCCTATTGGCAGGGCTTCTAGGATGAGGAATAGTATTCGAACAATTGATTTCCATGATCTATTGCCGGGTGGGGCCTTGTGAGCGCAGTGTTGCCAACTCGCCGAACGGTTGTCGTTC
Organism: Bradyrhizobium sp. CCBAU 65884; assembly: GCF_028128835.1. Classification (NCBI taxonomy): domain Bacteria; kingdom Pseudomonadati; phylum Pseudomonadota; class Alphaproteobacteria; order Hyphomicrobiales; family Nitrobacteraceae; genus Bradyrhizobium; species Bradyrhizobium sp. CCBAU 65884. Next base: position 103,077 of record NZ_LBJU01000130.1, read on the forward strand.
ATACAAATCTTGCAGCCCATATGGCTCGGGTCGCTGCCGCGCGGCGGGGAGAAATCGGACTTCAGATCATGAGCATGGGCCAAGTTGCCGCACGCGTTGCAGGCGGCTTCCTCAGGCCCATCGATACCGATGCACTGCGTGAGGCTGTCCGGGACGCGTTGCCGACCGTCACTCTTGGTGAGCTTGAGCCAATCAAGGGCCTGCCTGGCATGGTCCGCGCCGCGGTTGGCACTCTCGACAAGATCTGGCGGGCGGATATCGATCTCTCTACCTCCGAGCATCCACGTCTACAAGCACTGGCCGCTCTGGAAGCCCAAGTGTTGGAGCGGCTGCCGCCTTCAATGAAGAAGCCGCGCAGCTTGGTTGATCTCGCGCTCAACCGGCTGATCCATGCCCCCGCTGTCTTGGGCCCAGTCGAAATTCACAGCCATAGCGAAATGCCGGTTTGCTGGCGCCGATTGCTTCTCGCACTTGCGAATCGCGTACCCGTGGTCTGGGTAGCCGGTCCGCGGTCGGTTCCGGATTGGGTCATCGGCAAGAACATTGAAATTCAACAAAGTTTGCCATCCGGAATTGCGCCAGATGTTTACTCTTGCGCCACGCCGCAGCACGAGGTTTTGGAAGCCTTTCGATGGATGCGATCGCTTCTTGCTGATGGCAAGGCAAAGCCGGAAGATATTGCCATAGCAGCCGCAAGCCCTGCCGATTACGACGACTACGTCTCGGCGCTATCCCACGAAGCGAACATTCCGGTTCACTTCGTACAAGGCATCCAAGCCGTCGCGACCCCGGCAGGTCAAACCGCTGCGGCGTTGGCTGACGTTCTCGTGAACGGGATTTCCCAAGCACGCGTACAGCGTTTGCTGCGCCGGCTGGATGGCAATGAATGTATTGCCGCGTTACCACGTGACTGGACCCGCGTTCTTCCTGCCGACGCCCCTCTTTCAACTCTCGAACGCTGGAAGCAGGTGTTCTCCTCAGTTGAGTCTACCGCTTGGCCGGGCGGGGTCGACCGGTCCAAGATCGTGCTTGACGTGTTGCAGATTCTTGAAAAAGGTTCCGCGGGAGCACAGGAAGCCGGAGAAAAGCTGCTCCCAAAGTTGCCTTTGAAGCTCTGGCAGCTCGCACTTGAGGATGGGCCGGCCACAGCACTTCCCGTTACCCTTACTCGGCTTCGCATTGCTGACGATCTCGAACCAGCTTCGCATCCAATTTGGACACCGGCGATTTCACTTGCGGCCTCCCCCCGACCTTTCGTTCGCTTGCTCGCACTGAATGCCGGTCGATGGCCGCGCCGAATTTCAGAGGATCGTCTCGTCCCCGATCACATCATTCCGATCGAGGATCTGGACCCACTACCCGTGTCAGACGCGGACCGCAGTGATTTCGCGACCATTGTCGCCAGCGCTACCCAAGCATCGATCTCCTTCAGCCGGCGTGACGTCGAGGGGCGTCTGTTGGGGCGTTCGCCCTTAGTCGGCGAGTTCAAAGAGACCTACTTAAGTTACGGCAGGATCCCGGAACATGCCGCAAGCGAGCCAGACCGTTTGACCGCTCGGCCGACGGAATTCCGGGCTACACCGTCGGCGCGCTCCGGGTTAGCTGCGTGGCGAGACTGGTATAGGCGCCAAATCAACGCGCACGACGGTCTCGTTCGCCCAAAGCACCCACAGCTCTATAAGGTATTTCAGCAGCCTATGTCTGCGACTTCGTTGCGGATGCTATTGCGAGATCCTATTCGCTTTGTCTGGCGATACGCTCTGGGATGGCGTCAACCAGAGGAGACCGACGAACCGTTTAGTGTAGATCCACTCACTTTCGGCGTTCTCGTCCACGAAACTCTTCAGCTCGCCGTCGGCACGCTCGAGTCAAATGGCGGTTTTGCAAAAGCCAAATCGGATGATGTCACGAAAGCCATTGAGGAGGCGGTTCTTGCGACGGCCGCGCAATGGGAAACCGAGCAACCTGTACCGCCCCCAATAATCTGGCGGAACGCTTTGGAGGCAACCCGCAAAGTTGCGACCGCGGCCTTAACTTATCGTCTTGATCGACTGCCAAAACAAAAGAGTTGGACTGAAATTCCATTCGGCATGGCAGATGGCCGCGGCCGTAGCCTCCCATGGGACCCTTCGGTATCTGTGGGAATTCCAGGAACGGGGATTATCATTCAAGGGCAAATCGATCGGCTGGATTTGTCGGGCGACAATCGCCAGGCGCGTGTCATCGACTACAAAACTGGGCGCCTGAGTCGGGACATGGCGGATGTCGTGCTCAAAGGCGGCACTGAGCTGCAGCGTTGCCTTTATGCCTTTGCTGTCCGAACGCTGCTTGGTCCCAACGTTAAGGTCGAAGCGGCTCTGCTCTATCCGAAGGCGACCGACGGCCACCAGGCATTGTTTCCGCTCGACGATATCCAGGGGGCTCTGGACACACTCGCTGCGGCCATATCGTGTGGTCGAGACAATATTGAAAAGGGACTCGCGCTTCCCGGCATTGATGCGGGTGATGGCTTCAATGATTACGCGTTCGCACTACCAGCCAATCCGAGCTATCTGACTCGAAAGCGTCCTGTCGCCGATAAGCGCCTGGGCGACGCCATCAAGATCTGGGAGGCGCCATAATGAAGACACGCGAACTTCCAGACCTGGCTGCGCGCACGGCCGCCCTTACCCACATCGACCGGTGCATGTTGGTGGAAGCTGGTGCGGGCTCAGGCAAGACCTCGATCATGGCCGGGCGGGTGGCGTACCTGTTTGCTCAGAGCGTGAGCCCGAAGAATGTGGCGGCGATCACATTCACCGAATTCGCTGCCAGCGAATTGAGAATCCGTATTGAAAGATTCGTTAGCTCGCTTTCTATCGGCCAGGTTCCAGACGACATTGCCAGAGCCTTCCCCGGCGGGGTGTCAGATAGTCAACGTCAAAACCTGACCCGCGCAAAGCAATCCCTCGATGAGCTTCTCTGCACCACCATCCATGGGTTCGCGCAAGTTCTGATTAAGCCCTACCCGGCGGAGTCAGGAATAGATCCTGGCGCCGAGATCGTCGATCCGACCGAGGGAGACCTCGCCTTCAATGAGCGATATCTAAATTGGCTTAAAGAGCACCTCGCCGGCGAACGCGACGACGATGTAATCGCCGAGCTGGTGCTTGCTGACGAGTCTCGCGGCCTGCGTGTTATTCGGAGCATTGCAGATTTCCTGCGGAAGACTCGTGATGCCAGGCTCCCAAATCACGCCTGGTCAACCTCCCTTGCCAAAAAACTCTCAGCAGCAGCCGCGGCTTTTGAGAAGGAGATAGCTCAGCTCGAATTTCAGGAAGAACAAACCGGCCAAGCGTGCACAGCATTTATCGAAATGATAGATGCGCTCGGTGGCTCTGATCTAGTAGCCACCAAGCCTAGCAATCGCGCCCTTGTTCAAGCAGCGAGCATTCCTCGGCATGTTGCCTGTTTCACGCAGAGCGGCGGGAAAAGACAGCTGAGAACAAAGGGCGCTTGGGAGAAAGCTGCTGCTGCTGCAGGCAAGAGCAAGGCTCATGGGACAATGGCCTTTCAGGCCTGTGCAGCCAGGTACGACGCCTGTCACGAGGCGCTCAGTGAATTGATGGCTATGTTAGCCGGCGAGCTTCTTGCTCGTATCGCGAATGCCATGGACTGGCTTTTCGCTGACTGGCGCGAGTACAAACGTTCTGCCGCGCTCCTTGATTTCGATGATTTGCTACATACCGCCAGGGAGCTTTTGGCCAAGAACGATGACGTCCGGAGAGCGCTCGGAAAGCGCTACCGGCACGTCTTGGTAGATGAATTTCAAGATACGGATCCGTTACAGCTTGAGATCCTGTGGCGTTTGTGTGGCGATCAGCCGAATGATGTAGACGGGGATGCGTTGACAAGAGTCCTTCGTCCGGGCTCTCTCTTTCTGGTCGGGGATCCGAAGCAGGCCATTTATCGATTCCGCGGCGCAGACGTAAACGCCTATCTTCGGGCGCGAGAGGCGATTGGCGAACCATGGGTGGCCAACATCGTTGCGAACTTTCGCTCGGTTGAGCCAATCCTTGCGTTCGTCAACGGAGCCTTCGCTGGCCCTCTCTCCATGGCTGCAGGGCAGCCGGGTTTTACCGCTCTGGCAGCAACCCGTCTTCCGGAAAAGAACGCACCAACTGTCGCGGCACTCGATGTTGTGGTCGAGGATGGCGAGGATAGCGCCGAGCAATTGCGTGATGCAGAGGCGGACAGGGTCGCAGAACTCTGCTCAAAAATAGTTGGTAACCTCAAAATACGCGAGAATGGCGAGCTGAGGCCCTGCCGGTTTGGCGATATTGCACTCCTTGCTCCGGTCGGAACTGATCTCTGGCGGTTCGAGGAAGCCCTAGAGCAATGCGGAATTCCAGTCTCGACGCAAGCCGGGAAAGGTTTCTTCCGACGGCAGGAAATTCAGGATCTCATCGCGCTAACTCGCGCAATCGCGGATGCGCGCGACACGCTTGCCCTGGGGGCTCTACTGCGTGGTCCTCTGGTTGGATTATCGGAAACTGAGCTGCTCGATATTGCCGACGGCATTCCCACCGACCCGAACCGCCCCGACCGCCTTCCAAATCTCACGCTTTGGACCGAGCTCGAGAAGATCGATCATAAGTTGGCGCGCGACGCCATCAAGATCTTGCAGTCTCTCGCGCGAAGAGTGCGTACGACAACGCCCTATGCGCTACTTTCGGACGCCGTCAGTCTGCTTAACGTCCGCGCGCATTTTCGTCATCGTTTCCCCGCCAGTGCTGATCGTGTGCTCGCAAATCTAGACCTATTCCTGGAGATGTCGCGCGCCTACGATGTGCGTGGGTTCCTCGCATTTGCGAGGGACATGAGGGCAAATTGGGAGGAACAGGTTCTCCAGGTCGAGGGGCGTCCAGACGCCGAGGAACAATCCGTCGCTCTGATCACCATTCATGCCGCTAAGGGTCTCGAATGGCCCGTCGTTATTCCGATCAACATGACTGGAGCGCCCAAGTCTGAGACCGGGCTCATGCACGATCGACGATCAGGCGAGTTTTCGGCCCCGATCCTAGCGATCGAGCCGGCAGGCTACTCCCAGCTAAAATCCTGGAATGAGCTCGAATTGGCTCGTGAACGCATTCGCCTTTGGTATGTTGCTGCGACCAGAGCTCGAGATTTGCTGATCCTGCCGCGCCATTCCGCACAGCTATCTGACAAGTCGTGGGCGCGGCTGGTCGACCTCGGTCTTCCGGCTCTGCCTACGATAGAGCCCACTGATCTCGGCACGCAAATCGCGGCACTGTGTGCTGCTGAAGAAAACAAGCAGAGCTTCGAACTGTTTGGACAGCAAGCCGGCGGCATTTCAGAGGCGTATCACACGATCGTTTGGAATCGACCAAGCCGCCATGAGGTCGATGCCCCGCCTCAGGTTGAAGAGGAGCGGATTTTTCGTGATCCGGAGCAGGTCAACGAATCGATCGAGCCACCTGAGGTGCTTGGTAGCCCTACTCGCGGCACGGTACTCCATAAGCTAGTCGAAGAGGTGTTAACAGGAGAAACATCCGATACGCCGCCAGAGCTTGAGCGGCGGGCGATTGATCTGCTGTCGCAATTGGGCCTTGAGGCCTCGGAAGACCCGAGGGCTGGCATTTCGCCTGTGGAGCTCGCGTCAACTGTTCTTCGAACCCTGATGCTTCCGGAGATCGTGACCTTGCGTCCACATCTAGTGCCGGAACAGACGGTGTTCGGTCGACAATCCGAGAATGGAGAGGAAACACTCGTCTCGGGTATAGCGGACGCCTTAGTTCGCGATGTTCACGGAAACGTCCAAACAGTTATCGACTGGAAAAGCGACGTTCGCATGACTCAGACGAAGCAAGCCGAATATAAGGCTCAGATTCGAGCTTACTGCAAATACGCAGCGGCGGGCCATTCAATGCTCGTCGCAATGACCCCCGGTCATATCTTCTCTGATTAGAGTTGTCGCATAATTGCTCTTATTACGGTCGTGCAAAGGCCTGCTCTACCCGCTCAGCCTACCGAGAAGAAGAGCGGTTTCAAGCTTACTGGCGAGGAGCAAATGAACGTAGATGAACTCACCGACGAACAGCTGGACACCTTCGAGGCGAACTATCGAAGAGTGAACAAAACCGAGGGGGGTAAATACTCGCTCAGCGAGATCTTGCTTGAGAAGCTGCGCCGGAAGCCGACGGCATTCGGTACTCGCGAAGTCGCTGCGAAAATCCTGGAGCTGGCCAGAGGGTCTGACGATGGGTTGTGTACTTACGGACAAATCTGGTCTGAGTTTCGACCGAACGCGCCTTGGGAGGGGCATAAGACGCTCTCAATAGTCGCCTCAAGTCTTGGACGCGTGGTTCACTATTGCGTCACGAACGACTTGCCAATCCTTACAACACTGGTTGTCCAAACCGGGACTAGACAGCTTTCTGAGAAAGCCATTCAGAACATCTACAACGATTGCAGAGAATTGGGCGTAAGAGTCGGCCCAGATCCGGATGCGTTTGTGAGAAAGCAGGTCGACTTAGCACGAGCCCTAGCTATCAGTGATTTGCCTATCCCGGCGACTAACTGAGGAAGCTCCCCACAATGCTTGGGGTCGCTACACGCCGCGAAACGCAGCCATGAAAAACTCAGGGCTCTGCAACGAGCGCCGAAACACGTAGGCAATATGAATGGTGGGTACTTCTTTCCTTAGAGTGCATTGGATTTCGGGGGACTACAAGGGCGCAATTGACTACCTGCCTTGGAGTTGGTTTTCGTGAGAGGGAACGGCTAGTGATTTGACGCACGAATTTCTTGGTACTGATGGCGTCATCCGGTCCGCCCGCTGCTCGGTTATGATCCGTGGAAAAAGTGCGACTCTAGATTATGGCGGCAAGTATTCTCGGGCAAACCTACGAAACTACTGCGAGCCGGGCCTGCTCAAGATTGTTTTCAGGAGCCACACCCGCAAAGTACCTGAGCAGCTTTGGTGGGCCGAGGACGGAGGGGATTTCAAGCCGGGCTTCGCAATTCCAGGTATCGGACAGGAGGACCTCGAGGCTGAGGAAGGAGAGCCCAAGTTCGTAGCACACCTCAGAAGGGAACGCGCTCCTAAGTTGCGAGAGAGAAAGATAGAGCAGGTGCTCGGTGAGCTAAGAGAGCTTCGGTGCGAAGCGTGTAACTTTTCCTTCCGAGACCAATATGGCTCTTTGGTTGGAAATTTCTGTGAAGTACATCACCGAAAGGGTCTTGCGGCGACCGGTCCTACTGGCACTCGGCTCAAAGATTTGGCCGTTTTGTGCTCGAACTGCCATCGGATGATCCACCGGACGAATCCCATGATGTCGGTCGAGCAGTTCGCTAGACGGGTCGTTCAAGAGAGGTTCACACTCTCAGCTGCTCGGCGCGCCAGGTAGAGGAGGAGGAAGGATGACCAATCCGGTCAAGCTGGGCGTCGGCATCGGTAAGCCGGATCCGGAGCCGCTGATGAACAAACTCATCTAAGCGCTGGCGGTCAGAGCCACGAAGCGAGTCATTCGCGTGCAGATAGGCCGATCGAATGTCTGCCGGTCCGGGCGCCGGAGTCCACTTGGACCAAGTCACAGCAAAAGAATGCCCGCTGCGGCCGCCAATCCCGCACCGGCGTTCTCCTGATCTCAGGCCCCGATCGAGACGGCAAAAGACTCGGTGCGTGCCCATCAGGGCGCCCCAATCTGGCCGGCACCCGAGACGACCCGAGCAGCCACGGGGGCCGTCGCGTTCACTGCATCTAGCGGCCACCAGCGCTTGAGCGTGCCGTCGAGCAAGTCGTCGACGGGCACGCCAACGAGCCGGATGCGAACATGCTGCGCCGCTGCCGACGGAGCGAAGAGTAGTGTTGTGGCCCGCTCGAACTCGCCGCGCGCGAGCGGATGAAGGAGCAGCACCTCGCGCGGCTCCGGCATCGAGTACGCCAAACCATAGGTCGTGAGCTGGTATAGCTCAGCCGCCGAAGGTGGGTTCTCGTGACGGTTCTTGTACTTCGCGTCTGCCACCGCGACTACCTTCGTACGCCGGCGGAACACAAAGTCCGGGCGGATGGTCGGCTGGTTCCATCCCCCAGCGTTCTCAAGGTAGCTAAACACGCCCGAGCGAACGTCCTGCATTCCAATGCGCACATCGTCGGGGCTTTTCTCCGACAGATAGCGCCCGAGGAAGCGTTCGAAGACCAGGTTCATGTTGAGCGTGAAGCTGGAGAGCGGCATCGCCCCCGCCTCGACGTGTCCGCCAAGGCGCGCACCGTAGTGGATGAGTTCGATGAGCGTCAGCGCGGTTCGGTAGTGGCTCGACCGACGATCGAGGCCAGATAGCATCGTCTCGAGCCGGTCCGTGCTGAGCGGGCGATGTTCGAGGTCGCCGAAGAAGCGGTCTGCTGCGCGGGCCAGATCGAGCCGCAGATCGCGCGACTCCATCACTGACGCTGCGAGGCGAAGTCCAGCGGCCAAGACCCGGTTCAGCTCGTGGTCCACCGTCAGGTCCTCGTAGGTGCAGCGCACAGTCGCTAGGCGTGGGTGGGTCGCGATGTGACGCAGGTCGAGACGGCCACGCGGCGTGGCGAGGTCCTCATTGCGCGGCTGATACGTGGGCAGCAGCCCGCCACGGACGATGCGCTGGACGGCGCGAAGCAGTGAGAGACCGAGGAGGTCGATGAGCCCGTGTTCCGCGCTCTCATACGTCGTACGCGTCTCGGTGATGACCAGATCCGACAGGTCGAAGGCGTACGCGACCATACGCATCAAGTTGTCGAGGCGCAGCTTCGGCAGGATGACGAGTCGCAAAGAGCTGAGCTTCACGGTACCGATGTGCGGACCGACCGAAACCGAGAGGCCAGAGCGAAGCTCGGTGAAGCGCAGGCTGGCGCGGCCGTCCAATTCCGCGATCAGCTCGCGGTCCGCAGCGGAGAGCCGCACGTCGCGCAGGAGTTTGCCAGCACTCGGCGTGTCGGGCGTGGTGGTGCTCCACTCGCGAACCTGCAGGACAGGAGCCGCAGTCATGCGTTCAGACCCTGTTCGTCGTGCGGCTCTTCAAGATCCTCGTCATCCGGGAGATCCTCGCCAAGCACGGCGTCGTACTTCTTGTCGTCCGGCGTGACGATCGCAGTGAGCGCCTGCGCAAGCGCGTCTTCACGCCCCGGCTCGAACAGCTCGAATCGCAGGTTCGCTGTGTCGCGATCGAACACGCCGCCCTTGTCCGCCGCTAGGATGTTCGCGAGCTTGTTCGGGTCCTCGTAGCAGTACTCCTGCAGGAGCGGCCAAAGCTCGTCGCGCAGGATCTCGCCGATGCGGCTGATGGTGGCAGCCGGCTTGCCGCCTGGCATGAGGTACGCGTGACCGACCTGGAGATTGCGGCCATCGCGCCCGAGCTGCTCAACGATGCGGCGGTTCAAGGCGCGCAGCCAAGTGCTGAGCGCGATGTCCGCGATGCTGCCGGAACGGAGAAGGTGCGGCTCGGGAAGTAGCTCTTTGAAAGCGAAGCGCCGTCGAAGCGCCGTGTCGAGCAGCAAAATGGACCGGTCCGCCGTGTTCATCGTGCCTATGACGAGCAGGTTGTCAGTGACCGTGAACGGCTCCTTCGATAGCGGCAGCAACGCGCTCGTCGTTCCGCGCTTCGATGTCTCGATGAGCGTGATGAGCTCGCCGAAGATCTTGGGAATATTCCCTCGGTTGATCTCGTCGATGATAAGGACGAAACGCTTGGCGGGTTGCGCCTGCGACGCCGTCACCATCTTTTTGAAGATGCCCGGCTCCAGCTTGAAACCCTCGCCGTCCGGCCGGTACCCCTCGATGAAGTCCTCGTAGGAGTACATCGGGTGGAACGTACAGGTCGCGATGTACGGATCGGTGCCGCCGCGCCCATAGACCATGTCTCGCTGCCGGTCCGAAAGCTGCGACGGCAGACAGTTGAAGTTGTGGCGAGCGATGACCTCGAGGGCGATGCGGTCCGCGTGATACGTCTTCCCGGTGCCCGGCGGGCCGTAGAGGATGACCTGCCGCTTCCGGTCGAGCATGTCGACGACCTGGCGCGCGATGCCTTCGAGTGGCGGCGGCGGATCGACCATCACGCCTGACGAGTGCGCAGCGCCGCTGACGACTGACTTGGGCGGTAGAACCGAAGGCGTGTCGGCGAGCGCGTTGAAGTTCGGCCAGGACGCGGGACCGATGCCGTTCACGAGCAGCGATGCCTCGAGATCTGCGACCGCGGGATGCGTCGGCTCGAGCGCGACCAAGCCCGTTCCGAGCCCGCTGATGGAGGTAGAGACCTCGAAGCTCCGGTTGTGGACCCATCGCACCGAAACCTGGTGCGGCCGTTCCGCTCCTTGCGCGAAGCGGTAGCTGCCCGTCACGGTGCCCACTGCGACGATCGTGGACGCGTCCGAGAGCAGCGCCACGAGGCTGCCTTCCTTCAGACGGTAGACGAACTCGGTCAGGCTGCGGGCCTCGGTTGACGAGGTGGGTAGCGAGGCGTCTTGAAAAGCCGTCTCGACGGCGAGGCGGATGTCGCGCTTCTTGTTTAGCGCGATGGCCTCCGCAAGGCTACCGACCTTCATAGGCCCCAGCGCAAGATGCTCGTGAGCCAGCATCTCCTTCCACGCCGAAACCTCGCCCGCGAGACCAAGGCACCAGTGATCTCGCGGGATGAGACCCTTACCGACTCGATAGCGAAGTTGGACCGGCAAGTCGGCCAGCGTTGGGAGGCTGTTCCAGAAGCGGATGATCTGGATGTCGAGTGCGTAGAGCCCCTGCCATTGCGGCTTCTCGCCCACGTAGTAGAGGGTGGCTTCTGACCACGACGTCGTCGCGTTCCACGTCACGAGGTCAGGGAACACAAGGTGCAGGTACTTGTGCATCCATGCGCTCTTGCTCCAGCGCGGAGCCGCGTCCTCAACGGCATCTTGGAATTTCTGCGGGTCGATGTTCTTGGCGTCCTTGCCATGGAAAGCGCGCAACGCCTCGACCGCCTCAAGCAGCTCGGAGCGGCGCTCCTCCAGCGCCTTCAATGCGTCGGCCTCACTTATGTTGGAGATCTCCCGTCCTCCCTCCAGCTTCGCGCGCCACGAGCCGGTCTTCTTCTCCTGCCACGGCCCAAACTTCGCCGCCGAGCCACCCGCGATGCTGCCGAAGAGCGCAAAGTTGAACTCGTCGTCGTTTTTGAACTCCAGCCAGTAGTCCATTGGCTGGTCGTTGCTCGCGTTGTGTGGGAGCTGCCGCAGCAGTTCTGTACCGCTCATCTTGGCGAGCTGCTCAGGCCCGAAGTGCGCAAGGAACGCCGAGCGCTGGCGCGAGAGCTCGGTGACGTCGGGAAGCACGAAGGAACGCCCTAGCTCCGCTGCGATGTAGCGATTGAGGATATCGTGGACGTCCTTGTTCATGAGCGCTCCTACGCCTCTTCGATCTTCAGGAGTTCATCGGAACGGAACAGGTTGAAGAGCGTCTCCTTGACCGTGTCCTCGATGAGCGTGGGACTAAAGCCGTTCTCTGCGGACGCTTCCACCTGCACGGTGATCTTGATATTGTCGGCGTTGCGGCCGAGCGCATTGATGATGCCGGTGTAGAACGTGTGAAAGTCGGTGAACGGCACCTCGACGTCGAGCTTGACGCGACGCGCTTTGTTGCTCGACGCACCACCATTGACAGGCTTCACCGTCGTGGCGGAATCGCCGGACACGGTGGTGACGCCTCCTGCGCTGCCGGACGAGCCGCCCGCCCCAGGGCCAGGGCTCGTCGGCTGCGCTACCACGGTTACGCCCCCGGTGGAGCCCGTACCGACGGTCGTTCCGCTTGGCGGCGGGGCCGCGAGCTTCTCGTCCGCGAGGCTGCTGCGGATGAGCAGATAGCCTTCTTCGAGAGAAACATCGGTGATGGCCAGTGCCGTCTTATAGTAGAGCACCTTCGCGTCTTCAGCGGCCGTACCCTCGCAAAGGGCGAATGTCCCGGCTCGTACGCCATCTGCGATCGACTGCTTCAGCACGTCGTCGTCCTTGAGGATCGGCAGGTGCGTGAACTGCCGGAAGTACCCGGGGAGCGCCTTGAGGCTGAGCGCAGGCTCCTTCTCCGGCCACACCTGCAGCTTCGTCGGATGCACTAGGAGAATCGGGGCGATCTGCTCCAGATACTTCTGCTTATCTTTGAGGAAGGCCACGACGAGCTCCGTGAGGTTCTGGTCCGTCGTCGCCGGCGGCTGCCCCATGTCGAGGGCCTTCAACGGTTCTCCGTTGCTACCGCCCCATGCGGCGTGACGATACGCGCGAAGAATCTGCTGCCGAACTCCCTTCGCAGCGTTCGACTTCTCGGTTTGCAGCTGCGTGTTCTGAGTCTTCGAGAGGTTGTGGCGCTCTCGGTTGGTGTCGACGTTCTCGGTCGCCAGGAGCCCCCGCACCCTTTCCTTGAGCGCCGCCACCTCGCTCTCATCCGCGATAACGAACACCAAGGTGTTGCGACGAGTGCGCGTCGACGTTCCGCTCTTGTTGAGGATGTCTAGTAGCGCAGCCTGCGTGTCGGCACGGCCTGCCACCCCGAGAGTGCGCTCGGGCGGCATCACGACGAGCTTGTTGCTCGCGCTGTCAGCGATGTCCCCGGAGCTCTCGGGCCAGACATAGGGAGAAAGTGGAGCTGCGGAGAGCAGCTTGCGCAGCTCACCGCCGAGTCGCTCCCGCACATTCTCGTCATCGACGCCGTTCTTAGCGTCGAGGAGGATGCGATTGAGGTTCGGCGTGGTCGAAAAGCGGAAGCGCTCGCCCTCAGTGTTGATGAAGTGGAAGCGCTCCTTCATCTGCAGCACGACGCCGGGGATGGTACCAAAGTCGATCTCGGGACGGGCCGACGCGAGGTGAAGCTCCGCAGGCGTTGCACCGCGCGAACCGTTTCCCGCTTCGCAGGTGAACAGGAATGTCGTGGTCGCGAGGCCCGCAGCGACGCGCCACTGCGTCATCAACGGACTCTGTTTGTCGAGCTCAGGGGCATTGGCCGTCGCGCCGATGATATCGGCCTCGAGCGCCGAGCGGAACTCGCGGTCGACGAGCTCCAGGAGTTCGGAGCGCAGCTCCTCGTTCGTCAGGTCGATGTCGCTCGCCTGGATGAGGCCTCCATTGTGGTTCTTCTTCAGTAGGTCCGCGACCAAGAGCGCGAGCACACGGAGCACGCCGCGCGTCCGCTGCAACTTCGGATTTGCACCGACGAGATTCAGGATGTCGAGCAGCGACGGATGGAACGGGTAGCACTTCTTGAACCGCTCGGCGTAGTCGTGCTCCTTCGCCGAGTCGGGGATCTGCGGGCGCGCCTTGAGGTCCGCAATGTACGCGTTGATCGTCCCGTCACGGCTGTTAGCCTTCTTCGTGCGCGTGCCCTTGTCGTCAGTGTCCTGCCCGAAGGGTACGAACAGCCGCCGACGGATGATCTCATGGACCTCGTCGCCCTGCACGGGCTCGCGGACCTTCTGCACGCGGCCGAAAACCTCCTGAAGGGCTTGCAGCACCTGCAGCGAGGCCGTGCCGTGGGTCTGCGTGCCGTCGCTACGTGGCAAAGTCGCAACCACAATGACGCGCGCGTGCTGACCGGCGCGCGTGGTGAGACGCTGGAGGAAGGTGCGCGTCTGCGCAGCCAGGGTAGACTCGGCAACTGAGACGGCGGCAGCGGTCTCGACGTAGTTTGCGACCTCGTCGAGGATAATAAGTCCGCCCTTCGACAGCTTAAGCAGCTTGTCTATGTCGTTGCCATCGGGCGAGACGCGGTCCGCATCGAAGTTCCGCACCAGCTCGTAGCCAGCCTTGCCAGCGAGCTGCCAGGCTAGGTGACCCCACATCGTTTGTACCGACAGGCCGGGTTCTAACTCCACGGCACCTACGCCGACTTGGTTGCCGTCGAAAGCGGCAACGGGAACCGCCGGAGGCGTCTTCCACCCGCGCTCGAACCAGTACTCTTTCAGAGCCGGATGATCGAAACAGGCGGCCCCGTTCTTCACGAGATGATAGAGCGTGATGAGCGTGTGCGTCTTGCCGCCACCGAAGGGCGTCTGGATCTGCATGACCGCGTCGCCGTCGCCCTGCCCGGTGAGGCGCCCAACTACCTCGCCGGCAAGCTGACGAAGGCCCGCCGTGAGGAAAGTGCGGTTGAAGAACCGGATCGGCTCGAAGTAGTCTGGGTTGCCGCTGCTGTTCAGCACGTCGGCAAGGCTGGCGGCGAAGTCGTTCTGCTTCACCTTGCCTTGCTTGATGTTGTCGTGCGGGGTGACAACATTCCGCCAGGGCGTTGTGGTGGTGGTCATGGTTCGTCTCCTAGAACAGCTTCCGCTGCCGCTCGGCAGCCTCGTCCTTCTTCGTGGGCGCCGGCAGCGAGCGTGCTCCGACTAGGAAGTTCTCGTACAGCGAGCGCTCTTTATCGCCGGGAGGCAGCACGTCGACGATGCTTTGCGCGAGGCGCTGCATGCGGTCGATGCCTCCGGGCAGAAGCGCCATCGCGAGGAAGTCCGCGAGGTCCTGTCGCTCGCCTGCCGCCCAGAGGTTGGCGGCGCGGTGGAGGACGTCGATGAGCGGCGCCAGCGTGCCCGTGGGCGCGGGCTCTCCGAGGCCCTTCGCCTTCTTGCGGTCTAGCGGTCCCTTCAGCGTGACCTTGTCGCCCGTCTTGGTCAGCACGCCCCTGTCGGAGACGAGCTCGGAGAACTCGCAGCCCATCGACTGCGCCATGTGAATCGCCTCGCCGCTCTCGACGACCGAAGCACCGAACGCCCATCGCCAGATGACGTAGAAGCGGCTCGCATCGTCGACGTCGCCAGCGGCTGCACCTTGAACGATGCGTTGGAGCGCGTAATCGGCGACGATGCCCCGGACCTTGTTGAGGAGCTCGGCGATCGACACCTCTTCCCCGCTGAGCTTCAACACTCGCTTGTGAGTCCCGAAGACCTCGATGGCGGGACCGATGGCCGACATGAAGAAGTCTGCGCCGCGAATTCCCTGCGTCCAGAAGTAGTCGAGGCGCTCATGAAGTCGTGCCTTCAGCGCCGGTTCGACGTCGTCGATGAAGCCCTCGTCATGTGCCGCGCGCTTGCGGCACACGATGAAGACCGAAGACGCGAGCGACGCCGCGCCCTGCGCGCCGGTGCGCGCGCCCATCTCCGTGTCGACTGGCCACGAGGCCGTGACGACGAGCCCGGCTGCCAGGAGAGAGGTCAGCAGCGTCTCCCAAGCGGCCGTGGTTTTGTGCGCGAACATGACGACGATGATTCCATCGTCCGCCAGAGTGCGGCCGGCCTCCTCGAAGGCCTTGGTCATCTCCGACTCGTAGAACGCGCGCGCCTTCGCCTCGCCGCCGTGGCGAGGGTTGTGTTGGATGATCTCACGGCGCTTCGGCGTTAGCGGACCGGAAAAGGCATCGGGAACGACGTCGCCGAGCGTTCGTCGCAGCCAGACGTAGAAGAAGTCCGAGATATCGGAGTACGGGACGGAGTCGTAGTACGGCGGGTCGGTGATCACCGCGTCGAGTCTCGGGAAGCGCGACGCGAGCTCCGTTGCGCTACCCATCAAGACGCGGGCCGGGTTGGGGAACGAGTTCTTGCGGATGACTTCGGTGCCCCACTCAACGGCACCGGACCAACTCGCGGTCTTCGATCCGATGGGGTTGCTCTCTACGTAGTCCCAGACCATCGCCACGGCCTGCTTGGAGTAGACGCCCTCGATCTTCTCGCCTGAGTTGTGCCAGCGAGACACCGTCGAGCACTGGTTCGCGATGCGGTCGAGCGCGAGCGCGAGATAGCAGGCGACAGCGTCAGCAAACGCTAGGTCCTCGCCGGTCTTCGCAATCTCGTCGCGCGTTGCTCGAATCGCCCGAGCGAAAGCGTCCAGCGTGACCGTCTGCCTCGCGTTGAAGAAGTCGGCAAACTTCGACATGCCGTAGCGCGTGACGGCGCTGAGCCCGCGGGCGTTGCCCGAGGGGCGGTCCGGGGTGACGTCGCCCTCGACGGGCTTGATCTTCGCCGCGAGTTCCTCTGCCTTCCGCCATGCCTTCCGATCAGCTTCGGTGGCCAAGCGATAAAAGCGCCCCTGCTGCTTCGTCGAGACCTCGCAGACGAGAACTAGATCCTGCTCGATCTTTCCGGCCATGCCTTCGGCCCGCATGTATTTGCCGTCGGTGACCTCACCGCAGCACGGGCAGAGCAGCTTGTTCTCGCCGTAGGTTCCGGTCTTTGGATCGAAGTCGATGTCCTCGTCGTAGTGGAGCGAGTACTCCACGCCGGTACGCTTCGCATTCGACTTGATGCGGTAGGCGATCTTACGGTTCGCCTTGTTGGCCAACCAGGTCTGGTTGACGACCGGGATCAACACGCGGCACGCCGGATTCGAGCAGTGAACCTGCCGCACCCAGAAGTAGCCCAGAACTTCACGGTCCGGGCCGCTCGAAGGGTAGAGGCTCCCGATCTCCTTGGCGACCCGCTGCTGGACCCAGTTCGCCCACCGCTCAACCTCGACAGCGAGGCGCGGCTCGGCGGGAACGTCGATGTTGGGAAGGTCACCGTCCTTCTTCGGTCGGACGACGTCCTCCGCAAAGCGCTGTGGGTAGTAGATCGAGCCGAGCTCGATGACGTGGGCCACGGGATTGAGATCATTCCCGAAGGTCTCGCAGCCGAGCCGCTGCGCCTCGAGAGGGATCGCGCCACCGCCGGCGAACGGGTCCAGTACGCGAGGATGCTCGTGCGCGTCGGTCGAGTCCTTTCCCTTGCGCCGGGCGAGGCGTGCCGCGTGGGCCTTCGTGATGTCGTCGGCCGCGACCTTGAGCAGCCCATGATCAGGGTGCGTGGGTTCGAGCACGTCCCAGTCGACAATCTTCTTTAGCAGCTCGTGCTGCCGCTGGCGCTCCTCCTTTGTCTTCGGTGCATCGACCATCGCGGCATAGACGGCTGCACGACACGCAGCGAGCGGTCGCCGCGCCCACCAGAGATGCAGCGTGCTGATGTGGCCCTTGCGGATGTACTTCTCCCGGGCGCTCTGCTCGCTGATCTCCGCCAATGGGAGGCTATCCTCGATGAGGCGCCTGTCGCTCATGCTTCGTTCCTTACGTGCTCTGGCATCGAGAGCTGGAGCCCGTCGATGTGGATGGATACCCGGCGGGTCATTTCGTCGACCTGGGCTGTCGCTGCGTCCTTCGGCGCAAGCCGGAGAAGCTGATCGTCCTTGGCGACGTAGAGCGCCGCGTGGCTATTGAGGTGCTGGAGCTGCGTCCACTCGGTGAACCTAAGCCAGATCTTGCCGTCGCCATCGAGGACGCGCGCCACGAGGAAGTCGACGCCTTGGCCCTCGGCGTCGCTCGCGACCGCGTCGAAGCCGAGGCCTTCGCGGCGCACGTCTTCGACCACGCGCCCTCGCGACGACTCGTACACGCGCACCTGTTCGAGCACGCTCTCGTCGGCCTTTGCCACGCCGACCTTGGCCAGAGCAGGCAGCACCGTCACAACTCCGAGGAACTCGGGAGCGCGCGGCACGAGCTGTTGCTCGAGCCGAATCTCGGCGAGGCGTTCCTGCTGGCGCCGCTTGGCCTCGTCCATGAGCCGCTGCTCGCGGCCGAGGGCGAGCGTCATGTCCTGGCCCGCGCTCGACTTGCTCTCAAGGTCGAGTAGGTGGTCGGAGTGACGGCTGATGACGACACGGAATGAGCGCTCGAGGTAGCGCTCCTTCAACGCCAGCTCCTTGAGCCGTCCGCTCGCAACCTCCTCGACGAAGCGCGGAACGAGAGCTTCGAGGCAGAAGCGCGTCGCGGCGTGCTTGCGCACGTCGAAGTCCGAGAGCGACGGCGGCGGTAGGCCATCGGTGCGCGGTCGCAGGTCATGGAGGCGAATCGGGTGCGCGGGCTCGAAGCTGGCGCTGCCCGGTGCGCCGAACTCGCGCACGGCGAAAAGGCGCTGCGAGAGTACGCGGCCAGTGCCGTCGCCGACGACGCCCCGGAAGAACCAGAGCAGCTCGGGCCCCTCGGCGTCGATGTCGAAGAACACAGCGCCGCGCGTGAGGGCGTCCGCGGAGCTGACCGACGCGGCCTGCAACACCGACTCGAACAGCGGATGGCCCGGGCCGAGCAACTCGGTGCGCCCATCTTCGCCGACGGCCTTCTTGTCGAATGTGAGCGATAGGTAGCTACGCTCGACCGTGCCGAAACGACGGCGGTAGTCGAGCTCTTGTTCGTGCCGCAAGTTCACTGGCACGCGTTCGACACGGAGCTTGCCGTCTGCGCGCCGCTCCGCGCGCCCACGGTTGCGCTCCAGCGCGCGCGTGAAGAAGGACTCGAGGTATGCCGGGATCAGCGAGTGGCTCGCCGACCGGGCCGCGTCCAGGCGAAGCTCCGGCAGGTTCAGGAACCGGCGCGCGAGCCCTTCCTCGCGGGCCGCGATGAGCGACGCTTGGTGTGCCGGACTCACCGCCTGTTCGATGCTCGAGATGGCGTCCTGCAGCCGACGGCGGTTCGTGATGCACGAGATGATGAGATCCGCCAGCGAGATCTCGTGGTCGTCGAGTAGATCGCCGACGAGGTCGAACACACGATCGGATCCGAGGCCCCGCCGCATCTCGTCCATCTTGTTGAGCAGCGCGGCGAGCACGGCGCCCTCGCGTGTGTCGGTCGCGACAAGATTGAAGATGAAGACCTCGTTCTTCTGGCCGATGCGGTGGATGCGCCCCATTCGCTGCTCGAGGCGATTGGGGTTCCACGGGATGTCGTAGTTGACCATCTGGTTGCAGAACTGCAGGTTGATGGACTCGCCACCCGCCTCTGTCGCCACCATCACCTGGGCCGGGCCTCGAAACAGTTCCTGCTGCTTGCGGCGCTGCTCCATCGAGAGCGAACCGTCGATGATGGCTACCGTGAAGCCCTGCTCGCGCAGCCTCTCGACGAGGAAGTCAAGCGTGTCCTTCGCCTCGGTGAAGATGAGGAGCTTCTCGCCACGCGCAGCGAGGCCCTCATCACGGAGGATCGCGTCGTTAAGCCTGATGAGTTTCGCCTCGATCCCGCTGCTGAGAGCCGCTCGGGCGCGACGCACGAGGCGTTCGAGGGCGAGTACCTCGGTCTGCAGCTCTTCAATCGACTCGGCGTTGGTGAGCCGCTCGACCAACGAGTCCTCGACTTTCCAGCGCTCCTCTTCGGTCAGGTCATCAAGGTCTTCGACTTCCGCACCGCCGAGCAATTCTTCGAGCCCAGTGTCGTTCTCGCTCGACTTCAGCGCGCCGCGCGCCTTGGTCGCGACGAGGGCGCGGACCTGGTCGAGAAGCGCCTGGAGCCGCTCATGGCGTCGCGTCAGCGACGCGGTGATCGCTGCGAGGCTGGAGGTCAGGCGGCGCTGCAGAATCGTCATAGCGAAGCCGACAGTGCGCTTCTCCTTCTGCATCGCCTTGTTGAAGTGCTCTGCGACGTACTCGGTGACCTCGTCGTACAGCTCGCGCTCGGCCCGACTCAGGTCGAACGTGACCGTCTTCACGGTGCGTTGCGGGAAAAGAGCCGAGCCGTCGAAGCGGCGCATCTCCTCCTTTAAGCGACGCAGGATAATCGGGTTGTCCGACGAGCGCATCGCCTCCTCGAGGATCTGCCGATCGGCGAAGAGGTCCTTGTCAAGCAGTTCGAGGAGCAGCCGGAAGTTCTCCGGGTCGCCCTTGTGCGGGGTGGCCGTGAGGAGCAACAGGTGCTTCGTGCGCACCGACAGCTCTTCGCCGAGCCGATAGAGCCGCGTCTTGCGCGTCTTCTGCGAGCGCACGCCCTGCTGGTATGCGGCCATCTTGTGGGCCTCGTCGACGATGACGAGGTCCCAGTCGGCATCCTTCAGCGACTCGAGTACGTTGTCGCGCGCCGCCCAATACACCGAGGCGATGCAGCGGTCGGCCTCGGTCCATGGGTTGCGGCCGACGTTCGCCTTGAGCGCCCCGTTGTCGATGATCGTGAACTCTTCGGAGAACTTGCTTGCGAGCTCCTCCTGCCACTGCCGCGCTACGAGCGGCGGGACGATGATGAGCACACGTTCGGCGAGCCCACGGAAGCGCAGCTCCTTGAGGAGCAGGCCCGCCATGATCGTCTTGCCAGCGCCGGGGTCGTCCGCAAGGAGGAAGCGAACAAGCGGTGACTTAAGCATGTAGCGGTAGACCGCGTCGAGCTGATGGGGCAGCGGTGTGATGGTCGATGCGTTCACCGCGAAGTGCGGGTCGTATTCGTAGGCCAGCCGGATCCGCATGGCCTCGATGGCAAGATGAAAGGCCTCGGCGTCGCCGGAGAAATCCATCCCCTTCGCGCTGGAGAGCACCTTGAGCGCTTCAACCTGCACAATCGTGACGATGATGCCGGGGTAGAACTGCCGCGTACGCATGCCGACGGCGTCGACCTGTAGCATGGTCCCGAAGTGGTCGACGCTGAGGACGCGCACGGGCTCGGGCCACAGCGGCCCCTCAATCACCATATCCTTCTCGAGGGTCACGCTCATGTCGTGGCTCCCGCGTTTGCGCGAAGGAGCCCGGCCTCAGTTATACTGAAAGTGCGAGGTCCCGCGCCGATCAGGCGGTCACCGACGGGCACACCGAGAGCATCGAACACTGCCGTCAACTGGGTAACAGCCGGATCTCCTTCGGA
The DNA here is from genome assembly GCF_028128835.1 of Bradyrhizobium sp. CCBAU 65884. Lineage (NCBI taxonomy): Bacteria > Pseudomonadati > Pseudomonadota > Alphaproteobacteria > Hyphomicrobiales > Nitrobacteraceae > Bradyrhizobium > Bradyrhizobium sp. CCBAU 65884. Next base: position 123,692 of record NZ_LBJU01000130.1, read on the forward strand.
AGGCCGCGCCACGCCACCGGGGCAATTGTTCGCCAGGACGACCTGCACGACGCGGTGGTTCTCGAGCGTGCCGAGCACGCTCAAGTTGAAGCGATTGCGAAGCCGCTGGCGATGACCCTTGAGGCAAGACATCGCCTATTCGCGCTCCCCGTGGTCGCGAGAAGCAGCCTTCTGCTGCTCGATCCAGCGGTCAATGTCGACACGCTTGAACCGCCACTGTCCTCGCACCTTGAATGCCGGTAGTTGGCTCCTCTGAGCCATGGTGTAGACGGTCTTCTCGGCAACCTTGAGCAACAGGGCTACCTCCGGCAGCGTCAAAATCTCGTCCGGCATTAAACGGAGGCCCCATCGGAAAACATGGCAAAAGATGCCAGAAAGTACCGGATTTTGCCAGAGGAAAGGGTGACTGGTACCCGGTTCGTCGACTATTCGACAGGATAGCCTGCGGCAATTGTCCAATCTGCATCCCGGGAGGCTGCCTCCGTCCAGGACGGCCTCATCGATATGGGGCACAGGCAACGTCGGCCGAAACGACCCGGCACAGCAGGCACTGGTTGAAATTCTCAACGTGGATCAGTCCGCAAACAGAAGTAAATTCGCCCGCTCCTAGGATCGGCCTCTCAGCGAGAGGTGGGCGATTTCCCTGATGATGGCGCTATCGACGCGCGGTCGGACGTGTTGCCTAGGTCGCAACTTGCAGCACCAAGAACTCACTTTAGAACTCAAGTTTCGGAATTTTACAGATTCCCTCAACAAGGCCTCAACCGGAAATTCCCCATAGGTGAGCGCGTGGCTAACACATCAGAGAATCAGCTCCGGAATTCTGCAAAGCTCCCGATAAAGCGCTTCAACAGGAAATTCGCCGTAAGTATCTGCCACCGATTTCGATCCGTGACCGGTCATTGCCTCCAGAATATCCTTTGCTAGCCCGTGACGCCGTCCCAGTGTCTTGATGCGATGACGCCAAGAATGACTAGGCGAAACACGCGCATCCTTGATGCCGAGCTGACGCACAAATCGCCCGATAACCTTCGTGCCATTGCCGCCGCGCTTACCAAACTTGTCCGGCGACAAACCCGGAAAGATCGGCCCCTCCTTCTTCTTTTGAGCGAATCGTATGAAGCCATTTGCCTCCAGCGCCGGGTGAATAGGAATGATACGTTCCGACCCAGACGTTTTCACTGAACCGGCTTCAGGCATTACCTTTAGGCACCAAATCCCCTCGATCTCCACAATGTCTTCGTGTCGCAACTGGCAGATTTCGGATACGCGGGCCCCAGAGTACGCGCCGATCCATGGCACCCACCGGCGAACAGGATCTGTCTCCTTCAAGGCCGCGCGCAAGATGATCTTTGCTTCCTCCTCTGTGAAGCTCCGCTTCTTTTCGCCCTGCTTGCCGCGGGCATCAATCGTCACTCCGTCCGCGGCATTGACCGCCAATAGCTTGTTATCGACACCCCATTGCAGAATCGCTCGTACTGGAGCCAGCTTGGCGTCCTGGATGGTTTTGGGCCTCAGACCCTCGGCCACCATCGCCGCCTTCCAGCGAATCAGATCGTCGCCTGTCAATGCGCGTGCGTCGGCGTGCCCCAAAAACGCGATCAACTGTTTAAATACGCGGGACCACTCGTAAACCGTCTTGGGCGCTGGGCGACGCTCTGCGGTCCAGCCATCAACGACCTTTCCAAACGGCAACGGTTGTTTGTTCGAGGTGGGAGCGGACGAGGTAGTATGGCCGACGTGTGCGAACGGAAACACAGCGGCCTCTGGCTCACCGTCCGCTAGCCGTTTCAGCTTCAGACTGGCCCCCTGAATGATCCGAGCAACGCACCGGGCGAGCAATCGGACGCCGACATCGTCGAGTTGGATCCCCCGAGAACTTGAGATTTCCGTGGCGGCTTCGAGGCACCACCGTTCCATTTGCATAACTTCGATTTCGCCTTCCCTTAGCGCAAAGACGGCTTCAAGGCTGCTACCATTACCCAGGACCAGCGGGGGCTGTGGTGCGAAAACCCTCTCGCCATACTCGGTCCGCCATGAGGCCTGGGTACTAGGATTTTCGCGATGCTGAGAAATCCACCAGTCACCCAAGGGCGCTGCCAGATCGAGCGCTTCGCGCTCGGTCAAAACCTTGAGCCCGGCCCGAAGGTTTGCCCACTTGGCTTCAACCTCGGCTAACGCTGCCGCATGCCTCCCCTTGGCGACGGCCGGATCCCTCGTGCCGAGCGTGCGCAACTCTTCGCGCTTCCCGACGAGCCCAACCAGCTCATCCGGCACGCGTTTGCGTAACCAGTAAATTCCCGTTTTCGGATGCTTCCAAGGACGTGACATCGCAAGAGGCATGTGTATCACCCGTGTGTATCAAACGGGTAGCCTCAAGCTGTTGATTTTGCTCATTTGCTCTGAAAATCAGAGACTTATGAGTACGATGGTGCCCAGGAAAGGACTCGAACCTTCACGGCCGTTAAGCCACTGGCACCTGAAGCCAGCGCGTCTACCAATTCCACCACCTGGGCATGCCGTTTGGGGCACGGAGGCGGTTACTACGGTTCGGTGACGCCGTTGTCAATTCATGCGTGACCCGGGTTTGGGGATGCCGATTGCGCATCGCAAACCGGCCCGATACAAGCCTGACAAGACGCACTCTTTTCCGCAGGAACGGCTCCCATGGCATCGAATCTGGACACGCTCGTCACGGTTTTCGGCGGATCGGGGTTTTTGGGCCGGAATGTCGTCCGCGCGCTGTGCAAGCGCGATTACCGGGTCCGGGTCGCGGTGCGGCGGCCGGAACTGGCCGGATACCTCCAGCCCTCCGGCAAGGTCGGGCAGGTCCACACCGTGCAGGCCAATTTGCGCTATCCGGCCTCGGTCGAGGCGGCGCTGCGTGATTCGCACGTCGTCATCAACCTCGTGGGCGTCCTCACCGAGGGCGGCGCGCAGACCTTTGACGCCGTCCAGGCCAGGGGTGCCGAAACGGTCGCCAAGGCAGCGGCCGCGGCCGGCGCCCGCCTGGTGCATGTCTCGGCGATCGGGGCCGATGCCGAATCGCCCTCGCGCTATGCCAAGGCCAAGGCGGCCGGCGAAGCCGCGGTGTCGGCTGCGGTGCCCTCGGCCACGATCTTCCGCCCCTCCGTGATGTTCGGCCCCGAGGACCAGTTCACCAACCGGTTCGCCGCGCTGGCCCGGATGTCGCCGGTGCTGCCGCTGATCGGCGGCGAGACCAGGATGCAGCCGGTCTATGTCGGCGACGTCGCCACCGCGATCGCGGACGCCGTCGACGGCAAGGCCAAGGCGGGCGCGACCTACGAGCTCGGCGGGCCGGAAGTGCTGACCATGCGCGAGATCATCGAGGCCATCCTCGAGATCACCGCGCGCAAGCCGGCGCTGATCCCGCTGCCGTTCGGCCTCGCCCGCTTCCAGGCGCACTTCCTGCAATTCGCGCCGGGCGCCTTCAAGCTGACGCCGGACCAGATCACGATGCTCGAGCGTGACAATGTCGTGTCGGATGCGGCGAAGGCCGCCAGCCTGACGCTGGAAGGGCTCGGCATAACAGGCGATTCGCTGGAGGCGATCGCCCCGCAATATCTCTGGCGCTTCCGCGCCGCCGGTCAGTTCCAGCGTATGAGCGTGTGAGGTGGGTGTCACCTCTCCCGCTTGCGGGAGAGGGAGCAGACCGCCGCCGCGGCTACAGCCTCAAAACTTCAGCTTCTTGAACACCGCTTCCGGCAGCGTCTTGATGATCAGCATCACGAGGCGCCATTTGCCGCTGACATAGACGACGTCGGTCTTGTTCTCGACTGCCCGGAGAATGGCATCGCCAACCACCGGCGCTTCGACGGTGAGCGGGCCGATCAGCTTCATGCCATCAGTCATCTTGGTGCGGACGAAGCCGGGCTTGACGGTGACGACATGCACGCCGCCGCGGCTGGCGCGGGCGCGCAAGCCCGACAGGAAAGCGGAGAAGCCGGCCTTGGCCGAGCCATAGACATAGTTCGAGGCCCGGCCGCGATCGCCGGCCACGGACGACACGCCGACAAGCGTGCCGCTGCCGCGGCCTAAGAATTTTTCGGCGAACAGGCCGAGGATCAACGACGGGCCTTCGTAGTTCGAGCGCATGATCGCGGTGGCATGGACGAGATCGCTCTCGGCATTCTGCTGCATACCGAGCAGGCCGACGATCGAGATGACGACATCGGGCAATGCCGGCAGGCCGCTCACAAAGCCCTCGAATGAGGCGGTGTCGAGCACATCGAATTTGTAGAGACCGACGTCGATCGCGTAACGCGCGCGCAGATCGGCCGCGTCAGGCTCCAGCGCGGCGACGTCGCGGCCTGCGAGGCCGACATCGTAGCCGGCTTTGGCGAAGGCACGCGCGGCGGCGCGGCCGATGTCGGAGGAGCCGCCGAGCACCAAGACAGATTTGCGTGACGTCACGGCCTAGACCTCATCAAACAGACGCTGTGAAAGTTTCGATCGGATATTGCCGGCGGGATCGAGCGATTTGCGGATCGCGTTGAAACGCTGCAAGGCAGGATAGCCCGCCGCGAAGGTCGCGCGCGACTGGCGCGCGTCTTTCGCCAGATACAGCCGGCCGCCGGCGGCGACGACCAGGCGATCGATCTCGTCGAGGAAATTCAGGATGTCGCCCTTCACCGGGAAATCCAGCGCCAGCGTGTAGCCGGGCAGCGGGAACGACAGGATGCCGTCACCCTGCCCGAGCTTCTTGAGCACGGCGAGGAAGGAAGCATCGCCGCGCCGCGCGACACGATCGAGGATGTCGCCGAGCACGCCGCGCGCGCCGGCTTGCGGGATCACGCATTGATGCTGCAGGAAGCCGCGCTTGCCATAGATGCGATTCCACTCACCGACGCTGTCGAGCGGAAAGAAATACGGATAGAGCGAGACCACATGGCTGCCGCCGGCGCGCCGCGCGCCCATGCGATAGTAAAGTTCGTTGAAGGCGCGGACGCTGGTGCGGTTCAGTGCCATCGACGGCAGGTCGACGGGCACGCTGAGGCGAGACTCCTTGCCGACCGGAAATGCATCGGCGCCTTCCGTCAGCTCGCCCCTGCCCGCGTGCTCGCCGAGATAGATCAGCGAACGGCCGAGATCGCGCCCCCGTGCCACGCAATCGATCCAGGCCACCGAATAGGTCGCGGCATCGCCCGCCTCGAGCGCGCGCATCGCGGCATCGAGATCGGACGCGGAGATCACCCGCTCGCGGATCCACCCGGTCTCGACCCGGCGCAGCCGCATCGTCGCTTCGAGGATGATGCCGGTCAGGCCCATGCCGCCGACGGTCGCGAAGAAGGCATCGGAGTTCTGTTCACGCGATGCCTCGATGACCTCGCCCTGCCCGGTGCGCAGCAAAAGGCTGTCGACATAGCGACCGAAGCCGCCCTCGCAATGATGGTTCTTGCCGTGGACGTCGGCGGCGATGGCGCCGCCGATCGAGACGAAGCGGGTGCCGGGCACGACGAAAGGCAGAAAGCCACGCGGGCCAAAGGTGTCGATCAGGTCCGACAGGAGAACGCCGGCTTCCAGGCGGATGCGCCCGGTTGCCGGATCGAACGACCTGACCCGGTCGAAGCCGGTCATGCCGATCGTCCTGACAGCGCCGATCGCGGCATCGCCATAGGCGCGGCCGTTGCCGCGCGCGACGGTGCCGGCCGAGATGGCTTCGCCGACTGCCGCGAACGAGCGCGGGCGCAGCACATCGCTATCGACGACCGGGAAACGCCCCCAGCCGCTGACGAGGGTCATGGCTCAGCTCCTGTGCCGGACGCGCGCCGCCCGGCGTTGGAAACTGACTACCCATCAAAAGCTTATTTTGGGTTGAAAACGCCTGCCAGCCGAACTGCCGTAGCCCGGATGGAGCCAGACAGTTAACGCCCCAGCGCCAGCGCGATCAGGCCGAGCGTGCCGACGATGACGCGCCACCAGGCGAACACCACGAAGCCGTGCCGGGTGACATATTCCAGGAACGTCTTGACCACGATGATCGCGGTGATGAACGACACCACGAAGCCGATCGCGACGATGCCCATGTGGTCCATCGTCATCTCGGAGCGGTTCTTGTAGAAGTCGTAGGCGAACGCACCGATCATGGTGGGGATGGCGAGGAAGAACGAGAACTCCGCCGCCGCGCGCTTGTCGGCGCCCAGGAACATCGCGGCGACGATGCTGGCGCCGGAACGCGACACGCCCGGGATCATCGCCACGCACTGCGCGATGCCGATATAGAGATACATCAGCAGCGGAAACCTCGTGGCGTCATGCTCGCGCGGCTTGAGATCGAGCTTGTCGACCCAGAGCAGGATGGCGCCGCCGACGATCAGCGTGAAGCACACGACCCAGGGATTGAACAGCACGCTCTTGATGTATTTGCCGGCGACGAGGCCGACGATCACAGCCGGCAGGAACGCGACCAGCACGCCGAGCACGAAGCGGCGCGAATAGGTGTCGCCCGTGAAGAAGCCGATCACGACATCCCAGAGCTTCTTGAAGTACAGCCCAACGATCGCGAGGATCGCACCCAGCTGGATCAGAACCGTAAACGAATCCCAGAAGGCGCCTTCGCCGAGATGGAAGAAGCGTTCCGCGAGCAGCAAATGGCCGGTCGAGGACACGGGAAGGAACTCGGTCACACCCTCGATGATGCCGAGGATCACTGCCCGTATTGCGTCTGACATATTTACGGTCCATTTCGGCTGGAAAAGCGGGGCCCTTCTCGCCTATTCGCCCCCATGCCGCAATCGCAAAATGCGAAATCACGCCCTTGCCTCGCGGTTTTGAAGGACTAGTGTGGCGTCGCACAAACATTGATGGAATCTTAAGCACCATCAAATAGTCAAAGGCTTCATGTTTACGCTGTTTCATCATCCGTTCTGTCCGCATTCGCGTTTCATCCGCCTGATCGCGGGCGAATACGGGCTCGACCTCAAGCTGGTGGAAGAGCGCAGCTGGGAGCGGCGCGAGGCATTTTTGTTGCTCAATGCGGCCGGCACGACGCCTGTGATGGTGGACGACGAGCAGCCGCCGATCCCGGGCGCTGCGATCATCGCTGAATATGTCGACGAGGCCTATGGCGCCGGGATGGGACCCAAGCGCCTGATGCCGGAAGCCATCGGCGAGCGTGTCGAGGTTCGCCGTCTGATGGCTTGGTTCAACGAAAAATTCTTCGAGGAGGTCTCGCATCCTCTCGTCACCGAGCGCATCTACAAGCGCTTCATGAGCGAGGAGAACGGCGGCGGGCCGCCCTCGGCCGACGTGATGCGCGCCGCCAAGGCCAATGTGCGCTATCATCTGGCCTATATCGGCTGGCTGGCGCAGACCCGTAATTTCCTTGCCGGCGACCGGCTCACTTACGCGGATCTCGCCGCCGCGGCGCATCTCTCGGCGATCGACTATCTGGGCGACGTGCCATGGAGCGAGGACGACGCAGCAAAGGCATGGTACGCGCGGGTGAAGTCCCGCCCGTCGTTCCGTCCGCTGCTGAGCGAATGGCTGGCCGGCGTGCCGGCGTCGCGGACCTACGTGGACCTGGATTTCTGAACTCCGATCCGACTGAACTGAAGGCAGCGCTCACGCGCGAGGCGCGGGCGCTCGGCTTCGACTGCATCGGCGTCACCGCACCTGGCACGATCGAGAGTGCCGGAAAATACTTCCTCGAATTCATCGCCTCCGGCGGCCATGGCGACATGGACTGGCTCGCGGCGCAGCCGGAGCGCCGGGTCGATCCGCGCGGGCTATGGAACGACGTGCGCTCGGTGATCATGCTCGGCGTCAATTACGGCCCGGACCAGGATCCGCTCGCGATTCTCGAGCAGCGCACGCGCGCGGCGATCTCGGTCTATGCGCAGGGCGACGACTATCACGATCTCATCAAGAAGCGGCTGAAGGCGCTGGCGCGCTGGCTGGTCGCGACCGCGCCGTCGGACGTGAAGGTGTTCGTCGACACCGCAGCGGTGATGGAGAAGCCGCTGGCGCAAGCTGCGCATCTGGGCTGGCAGGGCAAGCACACTAACCTCGTCTCGCGCGAGTTCGGCTCGTGGCTTTTCCTCGGCGCGATCTACACCACGCTGGAGCTGCCGCGCGACGCTGCCGAGATCGATCATTGCGGCTCGTGCCAGGCCTGTCTCGACATCTGCCCGACGGCGGCGTTTCCCGCGCCCTACAAGCTCGATGCGAGGCGTTGCATCTCCTATCTCACCATCGAGAACAAGGGACCGATCCCGCACGAATTTCGCAAAGCCATCGGCAACCGCATCTATGGCTGCGACGATTGCCTCGCTGCGTGTCCCTGGAACAAGTTTGCGCAGGAGGGGCGCGAAGCCAAGCTCGCCGCACGCAGCGAATTGCGCGCGCCTGGTCTCGCCGAGCTGGCACGCCTCGACGACGCCGCGTTCCGCGCGCTGTTCACGAAATCGCCGGTCAAGCGCATCGGCCGCGATCGGTTTTTGCGCAACGTCCTGATTGCGATTGGCAACTCGGGTGACGTGACGTTGTCGGAAGAGGCGCGGCGGTTGCTGGAGGATGCGAGCCCGCTGGTGCGTGGCGCGGCGGTGTGGGCGCTGGGGCAACTGGTGAGGCGGGAAGAGTTTGAGGCGATGAAGGCCGCTGCGTTAGACGACGAACGCGACGACAGCGTGCGTGAGGAGTGGCAGACCGTCGCCTAACCCACCGCCGTCATTCCCCGCGAAGGCGGGGAATCCAGTACGCCGCGGCTTCTCGATTTTGTCACGGCCGTCTCGGACTACTGGATCGCCCGGTCAAGCCGGGCGAAGACACCTGTTGTCGTGGCGAGAGCTTGCGCACCTGACTCTCACGACGGCACCACCACCCTTGATTTCCCCGCGCGTTTCTTCAATCTCGCGCGCATGACAAACCTGCCTTTCTTCACCCGCAACAGTAATACATTCCATCCGACGGAAGCCGCCAACGGTCCGTGGGATCCGAAATCCCTGCATGGACGCGTCGTCGTCGGGCTGCTCGGCTTCGCCATCGAGGAGCGCCATTCCGGTCCCAAATTGGTGCCGGCGCGGCTCACCGTCGACATGTTTCGGCTGCCGACCATCGACAAGCCGATCGAGGTGACGACGCGTCTCGTGCGCGACGGCTTGCGCATCCGCGTGGTCGAAGCGGAATTCGTCTCCGGCGGTGTCAGCATGGCGCGGGCCTCGTGCCAGCTGCTGCGCAAGACGCAAAATCCTGATGGCAATGTCTGGTCGCCGCCGAACTGGGACGTGCCGAAGCCGGCCGACATTCCAAAACCCACCGATCCCAGGCTCGGCATGAACGGCAAATGGACGACGCGCCCCATTGTCGGTCATATGGGCTCGCTCGGTCCGCGAAGACTCTGGATGAGCGAGGTGCGCGAGCTCGTCGCGGGCGTGCCGATGACACCGTTCGTCCGTGTCGCAACGGGTGCGGATTTCGCAAGCCCCTTTGCCAATGCCGGCGACAACGGGCTCGGCTACATCAACAGCGACGTCACGATCTATCTGCACCGCCTGCCGGTGACGAACTGGATCGGCTTCGAGGTGGTGAACCACCACGCCACCGACGGCGTCGCGATCGGCGAATGCTGGCTCTATGACGAACAGGGCCCGATCGGCACCGCGACGGTGGCCGCGCTGGCGCAGCGCAAGCCGATGGCCAATCCGTCGAAGCGATAGACTATTCACCGTCATTCCGGGGCACGCGCAGCGTGAGCCCGGAATCCATGCCGCCTCGCGCTTTGACGCCCGATGGATTCCGGGTTCGCGCCAAGTGGCGCGCCCCGGAATGACGATGGAGAGAGTTGCGCCTCTACTTCAAATGCCGCTGCATCTCCGGCCGTGCCTTCAGATCGGCGCCCTGCTTGGCGACGATCTTGGCAATCCGCTCCGGCGCAAACTTCAGGTCGACGAATGCCGGCGCGGTATTGGCGACCTCGTGATAGCTCACGATCTTGCCGCCCTTCAGTGTCATGATCGCAACGCCCTCGAACATCGCCCGCGCGCCGTTCGCTTCCGGCAGGGTCGAACGATAGCTGAAGGTGTAGCGCGCATAGAGCGTGGTGCCGTCGGTGACGGGATCGTGCATGTCCCAGCGGAAATCGGTCGCCGTGCGATAGAACCAGTCGTCGATCATCGCGGCGATCTTCTCGTGGCCGGCGAAGGCGCCGTAGAACACGTCGTGATAGACGCCGTCCTCGGTGAACAGCTCGGCGAACGCTTTGCCGTTGCGCTGCTCGACCGCATCGCAGAAGGCGCGCAGCATGGCGGTGGTGGTCATTGGATTGCCTCCTGAAGGAAGAAGGCACTTCACCCGATCTCAGCCACCGCGGCAAGAATGCGCGCGATGTCCTGCGGGCGGGAGAGGCGGTGATCGCCGTCCTGGATCATGGTCAGCACGACGTCGTCGGCCGGCAGGCGATGCGTCAGCGCGAAAGCGTGCTGCCAGGGCACGTCAGGATCCTTCGCACCTTGCAGGATGCGGACCGGGCAGCCGAGATCGATGGCGCGGCCGAGCACGAGATGGTTGCGGCCCTCCTCGATCAGGTTCCGCGTGATCGGATAGGGCGAGCCGTCGCCATATTCGGACGGCCGCAGCCAGACACCCTTGGTCTCGATCTCCTGCTTCACCGCGGGCGAAAAATTCTTCCACATCAGCTCTTCGGTGAAGTCGGGCGCCGGCGCGATCAGCACGAGCCCTGCGAGCGAGGCCGCGCCAGAACGCTTCCTGATCTCGCGCGCGAGCAGCAGCGCCATCCAGCCGCCCATGGAGGAGCCGATCAGGACCTGCGGGCCATCGCAGAACCGTTCGAACACCGCCACGCACTCCTCCAACCAGCGTCCGATGGTTCCGTCGGCGAAATCGCCGCCGGATTCGCCGTGACCGGAATAGTCGAACCGAACCATGGCGCGGCCGTGGTCCCGGGCCCAGGCGTCCAGTGCCAGGGCCTTGCTGCCCTGCATGTCCGATTTGAATCCGCCGAGCCAGACCAGCCCGGGCCCCTGCCCGCGCCGGCTGCGCACCGCGATCCTGCGTGCTGAGGGGCCCTCACCCACATCGATGGAGTCGAGTACGGCATCAATTGCATGGCTCATGGAACGTTTAACCTGGCTGCGCGGTTTGAGCTGTCGGGTCGTATTCCGCAGCGCCGGAGACCGGCATTGTCCCTTTGGGACGCTTGCGGAACGGAAGCAAGGTGTCTATGTCGGTCAGCGTGCCCAGGCGTGGCCGAAATACCTCGCATTTGAGGGTTTTTCGTTTCGCGCACGAGCGAATTGCTTGCCGGCAAACGCATCTTCCTGCAAAATAGCAGCCTCTTTCACAACTTTGGAGAACCACCCATTCGCCGTCCCAATAAAGCCCCGCCCGTCGCCAGCAAAGATGGGCCGCGCATCAATGATGATATTCGCAATGCGCAGATCCAGCTGATCGATCAGGCCGGTGACAACAAAGGCACGGTCGAGACCGTCATGGCCATCCGGATGGCCCAGGAAGCGGGCATGGATCTGGTCGAGATCTCGCCGAACGTCAGCCCTCCCGTCTGCAAGATCATGGACTACGGGAAATATAAGTATTCGGCCCAGAAAAAAGCCGCCGAAGCCCGCAAGCGGCAGAAGATCGTCGAGATCAAGGAGATCAAGCTCCGCCCGATGATCGACGACCACGATTACGACGTGAAGATGCGCGCGATGCAGCGGTTCTTCGAAGAGGGCGACAAGGTCAAAATCACGCTGCGCTATCGCGGTCGCGAAATGGCGCACCAGGAGATCGGCACCAAGCTGCTCGACAAGATCAAGACCGACGTCGCCGAGCTCGCCAAGGTCGAGCAGGACGCCCGATTTGAGGGCCGTCAGGTCGTCATGGTTCTGGCGCCGCGCTGACGCCGGTTGCTTGGAACTCAAGAGTTCAACGGCCCGTCCGGATCTCCGGCGGGCCGTTTTGTTTTGGGCGAGGTGCGAGCCGCGAGCGCCGGGTGAGGGTTCTGTCCTCTTTGGGGGTTCTCGCCAGCGGAGACACCCTCTCCCCAGCCCTTCCCCGCAAGCGGGGGAGGGAGCGCGCCATTTTTCCCGGCGACAGCTACGTCCTCGTCGCCTGCCAGGTGCCGCTGCACCGATCGCCGGAAATGATGCCCTTCCACGACCCTGTGCCGTTCACGCCGGCGAGCCGGCCGCCGCCGCTGGCATGGGACGCGCCGACCGAGACCTGGACCGCCACAGCACCGCCGCGATTGACCTTGCCGGAAACCCGGCCGCCGCCGGCGGACGACACCCGGCTACCGGTCACGGTGAAGGGGACGCTGTAACCGGAGCTGCAATTGCCCCGCGTGGTGGCGAAGGTGACGTTCCAGATGCCGTCATAGCCGCCGACCCGGGCATCGGCCGTCGATGGCAGCGCGGCCGTGGCGAGCACGGCCAGAAGCGCCAGATGGCGCGGACGGGCGAAAACAGTCGAAGAGGGAAGCGATCGGGAAAAATGGGCCATTTTGGTCCTGCTCCAGGCGACAGGCTTGCACATGAGGGTCGCAATGCCGAATAGTCGCCGGGCTGGTTTCGCCGGTTCATCGTTGCCAATCGGCCTGTCCTCTGTCATAAGCCCAGCCTTCATCGCCCGGCTGATTAAGGGCTGCCGTGGCGGTGTTTCGTGTGGGTTTCGTAAAACCTGAGCACAATCAACGCTCTAACGAGCATTTTTGACGGCCAGCCGCCTTCGCGGGGCGGAACTCTGTGGCCATTAGGAGAGCCAAATGCCCAAGCTGAAGACCAAATCGGGCGCTAAAAAGCGCTTCAAGGTGACTGCCACCGGCAAAGTGATGTTCGCCCATCGCGGCAAGCGTCACGGCATGATCAAGCGGACGAAGAAGCAGATCCGTCAGCTGCGCGGCACCGCGGTGCTGTTCAAGACCGACGGCGACAACGTCAAGAAGTACTTCTTGCCGAACGCCTGACCGCGTCCACGATCATTGCCAACCGTGCCGCGTCTTGCGCGGCAATCCGATAACCAAAGTCATCTCTGAAGGATTTTGTCATGTCTCGCGTCAAACGCGGTGTGACCGCCCACGCCAAGCACAAGAAAGTCTACAAGGCCGCCAAGGGTTTCTACGGCCGCCGCAAGAACACCATCCGCGCCGCCAAGCCGGCCGTGGAGAAGGCCCAGCAGTACGCGTTCCGTGATCGCAAGCGCAAGAAGCGGACCTTCCGCGCGCTCTGGATCCAGCGCATCAACGCTGCCGTTCGTCCGTTCGGCCTGACCTACAGCCGATTTATCGACGGCATGGCCAAGTCCGGGATCACCGTGGACCGCAAGGTGCTGTCGGATCTCGCGATCAGCGAGCCCGCGGCGTTCCAGGCGATCGCCGAGAAGGCCAAGGCTGCGCTCGCTGCCTGAGCCCTGCGGCGCTAGCGGCCGGCTCTGCCGGCCTTCAGCGCACGTTGCGAGTAGCGCTGGGCGACCTCCGCCCGGCAGAAGGCCGTGGCCGAGATATACATGGTGCCGGACTTGCTCCGGTACTTCTGGTCGCAGACCCGCAACTCGCGCTGGTAGCTGAGCTTCTGTGGCGGCTGCAGCTGGCCGATGAAATCGGCCTCGCACTTCTTCTCGACGACGTCACCGAACTGTACGTCGCCGCTGGCGCCGTATGCGCAGGCCTCGAACTGCTTCATGGCACGCTCGCAGCCCGGCGCCGCGTTCAGGGCCACGACGATGTCATCCATCGACGTGGATTTGGCCTGGCATTCTTCGGCGACGAGAGCCGCGCCTCCCAGAAAGCCTTCCAGGAGAACCAGGGCCAGGCCGGCCACCCAGAATCGCAAACGCATCGTCCCCTCCTTCGCGTTCAGGTTGGTGCCAGCCATGCCTTTGCGGTTCAAATGCCCCGCATTTACGACGTCCAATCGGCTTGACGTTCCGCCCCGGCTGCGGCCACAACCCGGCAGCCTTTTGCAAGTTTGAGGGATCCGACCGTGTCCGACCTCGCCAGTCTCGTTCAATCCATCCTCGCGCAGATCAGTGCTGCCGACGACGAAGCGGCCCTCGAAGCCGTCCGCGTTGCCTCGCTCGGCAAGAAGGGCTCGATCTCAGCCTTGCTGGCAACGCTCGGCAAGATGTCGCCGGACGAGCGCAAGACACAGGGCGCCGCGATCAACCAGGCGAAGGACGAGGTCACCCAGGCGCTCGCCGCCCGTCGCGACGTGCTGAAATCGGCGGCGCTCGATGCGCGGCTCGCGTCCGAGACCGTCGATGTCACGCTGCCGCTGCGCGATGCGCCGACGGAAGCCGGCCGTATCCATCCGCTGAGCCAGGTCTGGGACGAGCTGACCACGATCTTCGCCGACATGGGATTCTCGGTCGCCGAAGGCCCCGATATCGAGACCGACGACTACAACTTCACCAAGCTGAATTTCCCGGAAGGCCATCCGGCGCGCGAGATGCACGACACCTTCTTCTTCCATCCGAAGGAGGACGGCTCGCGCATGCTGCTGCGAACCCACACCTCGCCGGTGCAGGTGCGCACCATGCTGAGCCAGAAGCCGCCGATCCGCGTGATCTGCCCGGGCCGCACCTACCGCATCGATTCGGACGCGACCCACACGCCGCAATTCCACCAGGTCGAAGGCCTCGTCATCGACAAGGGCTCGCATCTCGGACACCTCAAATGGATCCTGCACGAGTTCTGCAAGGCGTTCTTCGAGGTCGACCACATCAACATGCGCTTCCGGCCGTCGTTCTTCCCGTTCACCGAGCCGTCGCTGGAAGTCGACATCCAGTGCCGCCGCGACAAGGGCGAGATCCGCTTCGGCGAGGGTGAGGACTGGCTGGAGATTCTCGGCTGCGGCATGGTGCATCCGAACGTGCTGCGCGCCTGCGGCATCGATCCCGACGAGTATCAGGGCTTTGCCTGGGGCATGGGCATCGACCGCATCGCCATGCTGAAATACGGCATCGCCGACCTGCGCCAGCTGTTCGACAGCGACGTGCGCTGGCTGTCCCATTACGGCTTCAAGCCGCTCGAGGTGCCGACGCTCGCGGGGGGATTGAGCACGTGAACCTGAGCGCCGTCCCGGAGCAATATCGCGGCCTGCGGTCGTTCGCCTTCGGCGACGGACCGGCTCTGGCCGACGAGTTGCTCGATCTCGTGATCCGGGGCGTCAAGACCGCGACATGCAGCACCGAGGACGAGCCCAACACCTCGACGGCGGGCGAACGCTGGATCGTGCTCGACGGACGCGGGGAGGCACGCTGCATCATCGAATCGACCGAGGTGAGCTATCGCCGCTTCGGCGAGGTCGATGCGGCCTTTGCCTTCGACGAAGGCGAAGGTGATCGCAGTCTCGACCACTGGCGCAACGCGCATCGCAACTATTTCGGTCGGCAAGGCAAGTTTCGCGAAGACATGATGCTGATGTGCGAACGCTTTCGCCTGATCGAGGTTTTCTAGGAACGCAAAATGAAATTCACCCTCTCCTGGCTGAAGGACCATCTCGAGACCGACGAGCCGCTGGACAAGCTCGCCGAGAAGCTCACCATGATCGGGCTCGAGGTCGAGAACATCGAGGACAAGGCGAAGGCGCTGAAGCCCTTCACCATCGCGAAGGTGATCTCGGCCGAGCAGCATCCGAACGCGGATCGCCTGCGCGTCTGCATGGTCGACACCGGCGACGGCGGTGCGCCCGTGCAGGTCGTGTGCGGCGCGCCGAATGCGCGTGCGGGCCTCGTCAGCGTGTTCTCAGCCCCCGGCACCTACATTCCCGGCAAGGACATCACGCTCGGCGTCGGCACCATTCGCGGCGTCGAGAGCCGCGGCATGCTGTGCTCGGCGGCCGAGCTGCAGATCTCCAACGACCATGACGGCATCATGGAATTGCCGGCGGACGCGCCGATCGGCGCCGGCTATGCCGAATGGGCAGCGCTCGGCGATCCCGTGGTCGAGATCAATCTGACGCCGAACCGGCAGGACTGCACCGGCGTGCACGGCATCGCGCGCGATCTCGCCGCCGCCGACATGGGCAAGTTTAGGGATCCCACCATCAAGCCGATCAAGGGCGAATTCCCGTGTCCCGTGAAGGTCACGGTCGAGGACGCCACGCTGTGTCCGGGCTTTGCGCTCCGCCTCGTGCGCGGCGTGAAGAACGGGCCGTCGCCGGAATGGCTGCAGAAGCGGCTGACCGCGATCGGTCTGCGCCCGATCAATGCGCTGGTCGACATCACCAACTTCATGACCTACGACCGCGCACGCCCGCTGCACGTGTTCGACGCCAGGAAGGTGAAGGGCAATCTCGTCGTGCGCCGCGCGCGCGACGGCGAGACGCTGCTGGCGCTCGACGGCCGCACCTACAATCTCGATCCCGCCATCTGCGTGATCGCGGACGAGCACGGCGTCGAATCTCTTGCCGGCATCATGGGTGGCGAAGCCTCGGGCTGCGACGAGACCACGACCGACGTGCTGATCGAGTCCGCGCTGTGGAACGAGATCAACATCGCCCAGACCGGCCGTAAGCTCGGCATCAATTCCGATGCGCGCTACCGCTTCGAGCGCGGCGTCGATCCGGCCTTCATGGTGCCTGGCCTCGAGCTCGCGACCAAGCTGGTGATGGAGATGTGCGGCGGCGCACCGTCCGAGAACGTCGTGGTCGGCAAATCCTTCGGCGACGACCGCGTGATCGATTTCCCGGTGACGGAAGTGAAGCGTCTCTCCGGCATCGAGGTGCCGCAGGTCGAGATGAAGCGCATCCTGACCCATCTCGGCTTCATGATGGCCGGCCCCGGCCCGGTGGTGAAAGTCGCGGTGCCGTCCTGGCGCTCCGACGTGCACGGCAAGGCCGACATCGTCGAGGAGATCGTCCGCATCTTCGGCGTCGACAAGGTGCCGATGACGCCGTTCGAGCGCGGCGAGGACGCGCGCAAACCGGTGCTGACCCCGTTGCAGCTGCGCACCCGCCGCGCCCGGCGCGCGCTGGCGGGCCGCGGCATCATCGAGGCGGTGACCTGGTCGTTCATCAACAAGACTGCGGCTGAATTGTTCGGCGGTGGCCAGCGCGAGCTCGAAGTGGCCAACCCGATCGCGTCCGATCTTTCGGATATGCGCCCGACCCTGCTCGCAGGGCTGATCGCGGCGGCGCAGGCCAATGCCGATCGCGGCTTTGGCGATGTCGCGCTGTTCGAAGTGGGCCAGGTGTTCAAAGGTGATCGCCCGCAGGACCAGTTCATGGCGGCGAGCGGCGTGCGCCGTGGCTTTGCTTCGTCCGAAGGTCTCGGACGGCACTGGACCGGCTCGGCGCAGGCCGATGTGTTCGACGCCAAGGCCGATGCGCTGGCGGTGCTGGCTGCGGCCGGCGCGCCGATGCAGGCACTGCAGATCGTGGCCGGCGGTCCCGGCTGGCTGCATCCGGGCCGCTCCGGCACGATCCAGATCGGGCCGCAGAACGTGCTCGGCACTTTCGGCGAGGTGCATCCGCGCGCGCTCGAGGCGCTCGGTGCCGACGGGCCGCTGATGGTGTTCGAGGTGATCCTCGACCGCATCCCGGAGGCGAAGAAGAAGCCGACCCGCGCCAAGCCGGTGATCGAGCTGTCGGCATTCCAACCGGTGTCGCGCGACTTCGCCTTCATCGTCGATCGCGCTGTCAAGGCCGGCGACATCGTCCGTGCCGCGCAAGGCGTCGACAAGAAGCTGATCACCGCCGTCAACGTCTTCGACGTCTACGAGGGCAAGGGCATCGATGACGGCAAGAAGTCGATCGCGGTCGCGGTCACGCTTCAGCCGCGCGAGAAGACCCTGACCGATCAGGAGATCGAGGCCGTCGCGGCGAAGATCGTGGCGGAGGTCACCAAGAAGACCGGCGGCGTTCTGCGCGGATGACCCTCGCTGATTTCCTTCCGAAGGACGTCAGCCTCACCATTGCGATGGCGCTCTGCGCCGTCGCTTTCGTTTCGGGCACCGCCCGCGGCTTCTCCGGCTTCGGCTCGGCGCTGATCTTCATGCCGCTGGCGAGCAGCATCGCGGCGCCGCGGCTCGTTGCCGCGCTGCTGCTGGTGATCGATTTCGTCGCGGCCGCGCCGCTGCTGCCGGATGCGTGGCGGAAGGCGGATCGCAAGGCCACCGCCGTGATCGTGCTGGGCGCGCTGATCGGCGTCCCCGTCGGCACCTATTTCCTCAGCGTGCTCGAGCCCGTCACCACGCGCTGGATCATCTCCTGCTTCGTCGCCGCGCTGCTGCTTCTGTTGCTGTCGGGCTGGCGCTATCGCGGCAAGGACCACGCCTGGCTCTCGGTCGGAATCGGCGGCCTGTCGGGCTTCTGCAGCGGCCTCGCGCAGACCGGCGGGCCGCCGATCGTCGGCTACTGGCTCGGTCGCCCGATCGCGCCGATCGTCGCGCGCGCCAATATCGTGCTGTTCTTCGGCGCGTCTGATTTCTTCTCGATGATCAGTTACGCGTCCACGGGTCTGATCAGCCGCGAGTCGCTCGTGCTCTCGCTGATCGTCGGGCCGGTCTATGCGGCTGGCGTCGCATTCGGCGCCTCGCTGTTCGGCCGCGCCAGCGAGAAAGTATTTCGCGCGATTTGCTATGGTCTAATCGCGATGGCGGTGATCGCGGGACTGCCGGTGCTGGACGGGGTGTTGCGCTGATTATCTCCGCTGTCGTCCCTGCGAACGCAGGGACCCATACCGCGTGATCTATCGATAAGACACAAGTGACAGTCCCGACGACGATCTCTCAACTGCGAGGCTTCGTCAAACGTCTCCCTGTGGTTATGGGTCCCTGCGTTCGCAGGGACGACGGCGGAGTGTTTGGCGGCTTGATTGCCTTACTGCCGCGGCGCTCTGCGCTTTTTCGTCGATTGCGTCGGCACATCGGTGGTGTCGTCCTTGAGCGCACCGATCTTGCGCAAGGCTGCGTCCGCAGCGCGCTCGCCACTTTCCCAGGCGCCGTCGACGGTGCCCCACAGCGTCTCGTGCGTGGCTTCGCCGGCAAGGAACACGTTGCCGATCGGCTCGCTCAGGATTTTTCGCGACAGCTGGCCGCCAGGGGAAGCCGCCGACATCGCACCCAGGACGTAGGGCGAGGCGGTCCAGCGCGTAGCGCTGGTCTTCCCGACGGCAGCCGCAGCCTCGCTACCGAACAATTTCGTGATCCATTCCCTGGCGAAGGCGACCATCGCCTTCTCGCCCTGCTCGGAGAGATCGCGGCCGAACGCGCCGCCGACGTCGATCGAGCACAGCGAGGAGCCGCCGATATTGGCGTACATCAGCGCCGTGCGCGCCGAATTGCTCTGCTCGATAAGGATATCGTCGCGCGACAGGCCGAGCGGATTGCCGGGCAATTGCAGCACGATCCGATCATAGCTGCCGAGGCCCAGCTTTGACGCCGCGTCCAACGTGCGTTTGGGAATGTCGGGCGTGAACTTGATCGCGCCCGATGTCAGCACGTTGGTCGAGACTGTGACGATGGCGGCGCGCGCGGCGATCTTGCCGGCTTGCGTCTCCACGCTGACGTCGCGGTTGCTCCAGCTGATGCGGCTCGCCGGCGTCGACAGCGCCACCGGCGCCTGCTCGCCGAGCTTGGTGATCAGCGTGCCCAGGCCCTGACGGCAGGCGATCGCCGCGTTGCGATCCTGCGCGCGTCCCTTGTCGATCGCGGACAGCTCCTTCAGGTCCTTGCCGGCAAAGCCCGCGCCCAGCATGAATTCGGCCGCCCCCGCCCAGTCGCCGAGATCCTTCGGCAGCACGGAGGCGCAAGAGGTATCCAGCTTGGCCCGCGAAGCATCGTCGATGGCGCGGTTGGCGCGCACCAGCGCCGCCAGGAATTGCTCGGTCTCGCCCGCGCGCGCGTTGCGGCGGCCGATGCGCATCTTCTGGCCCGATGGCGCCGGCATCACGTCCAGCCCGACACTGCGCGCCAGCCGGATCATCGGATTGGTGTCGGGATTGTGCATCCAGCGCGCACCACGGTCGAACGGCACCTCGAAGGTGGTGCTGTCGGTGATACAGCGGCCGCCGATCTGCGATGCCGCTTCCATCACGACGACCTTGCGGCCCGTCGCCATGATGCGCCGCGCCGCGGCGATTCCGGCGGCCCCCGCACCGATCACGACGATATCCGCCTCGCGCGGCAGGGGCGCGGCGGTTGCGCGCAGGACCGGCATTGCGGCGGCAAGACTCGCCGACGCCGAAAGGAAACCGCGGCGCGTGATTGTCATGTCATGGTTTCCGAGGACTTGCGGCGAACGGGAACAGTCAGCGAACCTTGCCGCATCTGATGTTGCACGGCAACCATCATGGTGAATCAATCGTGCTTGAAGTCACGGAGTGATGAACCGAATTGCAAGACGTTTCGACCATGATAGAGAAGGGAAAAAGACGGCCGCAAAAGGTCGTGGGGGGAGTTGGAAATGGGGACGGTCCTAGATTCAGTCGGCAAGCTGATTGCCGCGTACCTCTCCAAGGAGGTGCCGGGCTACGAGCCGTTCACGCCGAGCGACCCGGAGCACTTGCGCGGCGTGATCGAGCCCGGCGACGTGCTGCTGGTCGAGGGCAACAACCGCATCTCAGGCATCATCAAATATCTGACGCAGTCGACCTGGTCGCATGCCGCGCTCTATGTCGGCCCGGTCGAGGGCGCCGCGGAGCCCGACGGCGAACCGCATGTGCTGATCGAGGCCAATATCGGCGAAGGCGTCACCTCTGCGCCGCTGTCGAAATATTTCCCGTATCACACCCGGGTCTGCCGCCCGGTCGGGCTGTCCTACGAGGACCGCACCACGGTCTGCCGCTATGCGATCAACCGCATCGGCTTCGGCTACGACACCAAGAACATCGTCGACCTCATGCGCTTCTTGTTCCCGTTGCCGGTGCCGCAGCGCTGGCGGCGACGCATGATCGCGATTGGCTCGGGCGATCCGACCAAGATCATCTGCTCGGCGCTGATCGCGCAGGCGTTCGATGCGGTGCGCTATCCGATCCTGCCCAAGATCACCAAGGCCGGCAGCCGCGCCGCCCGCCGCGAGATCCTGCACATCCGCGATTCCTCGCTCTACATGCCCCGCGACTTCGACATCTCGCCCTATTTCGAAGTCGTCAAACCCACCATCGTGCACGGGTTCGACTACACCGCCCTGCACTGGGCCGACAAGCAGAAGCCGCTCGAGGAGGTAGCGGGCACATTCAGTGTGTTTCCAGAAACGATCAGTGCGCCGCCGCTCGTTCCTGAGGCGGTTGACGAAGAGGCGCCGGCTGAAATTCCGGCTGCGCAAGTGAGTGCACAGCCTGCGGTGACGGCTGAAAGCGTTCCCGGGCCTGTCCCGCTGCTGAAGAAGCTGGCGATGTACCGCCCGAGGCGCCGTGGCCGGGCGAGAGAAATTGCGGCGTAACCGCTGTCGTCCCTGCGAAAGCAGGGACCCATACCGCGTGATCTATCGAGTGGTCGCGGTAGACATACCGAACAACGAGTCTTCGCCAACATCTCCCTGGGTTATGGATCCCTGCGTTCGCAGGGAGGACACCGGAGTTATGGCGCGATCTCGCTCAACAACAATCATCACGAGCGCAGCGACGGTGAAAACCTACCGCTCCGCCCGTCCGATCACCGCCATCAGCTCCGCGATCTTCTCGCGTTGGTCGGCCTTGTCGCCGCTCGCGATCGCGTGCTCGACGCAATGGGCGACGTGGTCCTTGAGGACCTCTTCCTCGACCCGGCGCAGTGCGGCCCGCACCGCAGAGATCTGCGTCACGATGTCGATGCAGTAGCGGTCCTCCTCTACCATTTTCGAGAGGCCGCGAACCTGGCCCTCGATCCGGCCGAGGCGTTTTCCGACAGATGCCTTGATGTCCTTGCGCATGGGGTCTATATACCCCTACCGGGTATGGGTTGCAAGACCCCGGGTACAAGGCCGGAGCAGGGACAATGAACGAACACAGGCATCATCAGGGCGGGGACGCACATTCCGGATGCGGTTGTTCCGCCAAAACGGAAGCGACCAAGCCGGCGGCGTCCTCCTGCTGCGGCGGGCACGGCAATCATGCCGGCCACGGCCATCATCACGCGCATGACCATGGCGATGCGGCCAGCAAGGTGCACGACCCCGTCTGCGGCATGACGGTCGATCCCACGACCTCGAAGCACCGTTTCGACCATCACGGCGAGACCTTCCATTTCTGCTCGGCCGGCTGCCGCACCAAGTTTGCCGCCGATCCCGCAAAATATCTCGCCAAGGACAAGGCGCCCGAGCCGGAGATGCCCGCGGGCACGATCTACACCTGCCCGATGCATCCGGAGATCCGCCAGGTCGGACCCGGCAGCTGTCCGATCTGCGGCATGGCGCTGGAGCCGGAAGTTGCAAGCCTGGAGACCGGCCCCAACCCCGAGCTCGCCGACATGACGCGGCGGTTCTGGATCGGCGGCGCGCTGGCGCTGCCGGCCGTGGTGCTGGAGATGGGCGGCCATCTCGCGGGCTCGCACAATTGGATCGATCAGACGCTGTCGAACTGGATCCAGCTCGCCTTCGCCACCCCCGTGGTGCTATGGGCCGGCTGGCCGTTCTTCGTTCGCGGCTGGCAGTCGCTGCTGACGCGCAACCTCAACATGTTCACGCTGATCGCGATGGGCACCGGGGTTGCCTATGTCTACAGCATCATCGGCACCGTCGTGCCGCAGATCTTCCCCGCCACGTTCCGCGGCCATGAAGGTGCTGTTGCCGTCTATTTCGAAGCGGCTGCCGTCATCACCGTGCTGGTGCTGCTCGGCCAGGTGCTGGAGCTGCGCGCCCGTGACGCAACCTCCGGCGCGATCAAGGCGCTGCTTCAGCTTGCGCCGAAGACCGCGCGCCGCGTCGATGACGACGGCAGCGAGCACGAGGTCGAAATCGACGCGCTGCATGCCGGCGATCGCCTGCGCGTCCGTCCCGGCGAAAAGGTGCCTGTCGACGGCGAGATCCTCGAGGGCCGGTCCTCGCTCGACGAATCGCTCGTCACCGGCGAGTCCATGCCGGTGACGAAGGAGAGCGGCGCGAAGGTGATCGCCGGCACGCTGAACCAGTCGGGCAGCTTCATCATGCGCGCCGACAAGGTCGGACGCGAGACGCTGCTGTCGCAGATCGTGCAAATGGTCGCGGACGCGCAGCGCTCGCGCGCGCCGATCCAGCGGCTGGCCGACCAGGTCGCGGGTTGGTTCGTGCCCACCGTCATCGTCGTCGCGATCGCCGCCTTTGCCGCCTGGGCCTGGTTCGGACCTGAGCCGCGGCTGGCCTTCGGCCTGGTCGCTGCCGTCAGCGTGCTGATCATCGCCTGCCCCTGTGCGCTGGGCCTCGCAACCCCGATGTCGATCATGGTCGGCGTCGGCCGCGGAGCGCAAGGCGGCGTGCTGATCAAGAACGCCGAGGCGCTGGAGCGGATGGAGAAGATCGACACGCTGGTGGTCGACAAGACAGGAACGCTCACCGAAGGCAAGCCCAAGGTGGTTGCAATCGTGCCGGCGTCAGGCTTTGCGGAGGATGACATTCTCCGGCTTGCGGCCAGCGTCGAGCGTGCCAGCGAGCATCCTTTGGCCGACGCGATCATGCGCGCGGCCAAAGAGAAGCAGCTTGCCCTCGGTCAGGTCGAGCAATTCGACTCGCCGACCGGCAAAGGCGCCACCGGCAAGGTCGACGGCAAGACCATCGCGCTCGGCAATGCCAGATATCTGACGTCGATCGGCATCGACACTACCGCGCTCGACACTGACGCCGAACGGCTGCGCCAGGACGGCGCCACCGTGATCAACATGGCCGTCGACGGCCGGCTCGCCGGCCTGTTCGCGATCGCCGATCCGGTCAAGGCCTCGACGCCGGAAGCGCTGAAGGCGCTCGCGGCCGAAGGCATCAAGGTCATCATGCTGACGGGCGACAACCGCACCACGGCGGAAGCGGTGGCGCGCCGGCTCGGCATTGCCGAGGTCGAGGCCGAGGTGCTTCCGGACCAAAAGAGCGCGGTGGTCACCAGGCTGCAAAAGGCCGGCCGCAGCGTCGCGATGGCCGGTGACGGCGTCAACGACGCGCCGGCGCTGGCCGCCGCGGAAGTCGGCATCGCCATGGGCACCGGCACGGATGTGGCGATGGAGAGCGCGGGCGTGACCCTGCTCAAGGGCGACCTCGTCGGCATCGTCCGGGCGCGAAAGCTGTCGCAGGCGACGATGAGCAACATCCGGCAAAACCTGTTCTTCGCCTTCATCTACAACGCCGCCGGCATTCCGATCGCGGCCGGCATCCTCTATCCCGCCTTCGGCGTCTTGCTCTCGCCGATCATCGCCGCGGCGGCGATGGCGCTGTCCTCGGTCAGCGTGGTCGGAAATGCGCTGCGGCTGCGGGCGACGCGGCTTTGAGGGGGACGAAATCCGTGTAAGACAGGTCCATTCAGCGGGTACGCGCGGAGAGGACCTGATGCAGCGAATTACCATCACGATCGAGGACGATCTGCTGGCGGAGATCGACGCGGCGGCGGAAGCCCGCGGCTACCAGAACCGCTCCGAGATCATCCGCGATCTCGCCCGCGCCGGCCTGCAGCAGAGCACCGAGGACACCGCGCAGACCGGCCAATGCGTGGCCGGTCTCGTCTATGTCTACGACCACGCCGCCCGCGATCTGTCAAAACGCCTGGTGCAGGAATTCCACGGCCATCACGACCTCGCGCTGGCGACGCTGCACGTCCATCTCGACGACAACAATTGCATGGAGATGACGGCGCTGCGCGGCGATGCCGCCGAAGTCAGGCATTTCGCCGACCACATCATCGCCGAACGCGGCGTCCGCTACGGCCGCGTGGTGATGATCCCGACCGGCGAAGGCAAGCAGGGGAAGGCGCGGAAGCACGGGCACCGGGATGGGTAGGAGCGAGCTTGCGTGCCCCGGACGCGGCGCAGCGCTTCTTCAGCGGTGCGCCGCTGAGCCGGGGCCCATCTCGCCGCAATCTCCTGGGTCCCGGCTCAGCAGCGCGCCATTGCATGCCGCACTGCGTCCGGGACACGGTCGTGCCTTGGGCAACCGCCCTCCCTTGCCGAAGCCGCATTGGGTGTCTACCTCTCGCAGGGTGTTTACCTCAGAGGGTCCCCCATGCTGGATGCCGCCATCAAGGCGCTGTCGCAAATGATCTCGCCGCCGATGCGCTCGATCCTGTGGCGATCGGTCGGGCTTGCGCTCGTGCTGATCACCGTGCTGGCGATCGGGCTGCAGCGGCTGCTGAGCTGGTTTGCGACCTCCGGTGAGGTCTGGCTGGAAGGCCTGCTCGGGCCGGGCTGGCACACCTCGCTCGAGGTCTTGTCCTGGATCGTCTCGATCGCGGCGGGCCTCGGCGTCGTGTTCGGCGGCGTATTCCTGATGCCCGCGATCACCTCGCTGGTGGCGAGCCTGTTCGTCGACGACGTCGCCGACATCGTCGAGCGCGAGCATTATCCCGCCGAGCAGCCGGGCCTCGCGCTGCCGTTCAGCCAGGCGATCTTCGAGGGCATCAAGACCGCGCTCCTGACCATCCTGGTCTATCTGATCGCGTTGCCGCTGGTGCTTTTCGCCGGGGCAGGCTTCCTGATCTTCTTCCTCGCCGCCGCCTGGCTGCTCGGCCGCGAATATTTCGAGCTCGCCGCGATGCGCTTCCGCTCGCCGGAAGAGGCCAAGGCGATGCGGCGCGACAATGCCGCCACCATCTTCACCGCCGGCCTCTTCATCGCCGCCTTCGTCTCGATCCCGATCGTGAACCTGGCGACGCCGATCTTCGGCATGGCCTTCATGGTCCACATGCACAAGCGGCTGTCGGGCCCGCGGCCCGAGCTGATCGAGCCGGCGCGGCAGATGCGGTAACGCGCTCTACGTCACCTGCACGCCACACTTGCGCAGCACCGTCTTGGCGAAGCCGAATGGCGCCGGCGTGAACGGGCCCGCCGGCGCACGGGTGATCAGTGCGAGGACACCGAGCGCGGCTATCGCGAGCCAGAAGCACAGCCAGAAGCCGTCGATATAGGCGAGCACGTTGGCCTCGCGCTGCACGATGCCCGCCAGCGTGCCGATCGCGCGCGGCTGTGCCAGTCCGGCGCCGTGGGCAGCGAAGTGATCGGCAAGCTGCTTCAGCATCCGCACCACGTCGACGTCGCCGACGCCGAGGTTCTGGCCGAGATAGAAGGAGTGGACTTGCTCGCGCACGCGCAGCCATGTCCCCATCAGCGCCACGCCGATCTCGGCGCCGCCGAGCCGCATGATCTGGATATAGGCCGCGAACGACGTCGCGCGGCTCGGGTCGGAGTTCGACAGCAGCGTGATGATCAGCGGCAGCAAGGTCAGCGACTGCCCGATCGCCTGGAGCAGCACGATGCCGACAAAGTCCTCGCGCGCCCAGTCATGGGTGAGCTGCGTGCCCCAGAGATTGGCGGCGGCGAAGCAGGCGAAACCCACGACAATCACGGTGCGCGTATCGAAATGCCGCAGCAGCCAGATCGAGAGCGGCACCAGCACGAACATCGGGAGCGCGCCATAGGTGAGCAGCAGCACGCCGCTCTGCTCGGGCCTGAGCAGGGCGATGGCAGCGAGGAAATTCGGCACCAGCGAGGCGTTGGACAGGCTGGTCAGCGTGTAGAGCAGGATCAGCACCAGCCCCAATCCGATATTCCGCGAGAACAAGACGTTCACATGCGCCCAGGGCTGCCGCACCAGCGACTCGTTGACGAGGAAGCCTGCGAACAGCACCGCGCCACCGACGAGCAGCGCCATCACCGTTCCCGAACCCAGCCAGTCCAGCCGGTTGCCCTGATCGAGCCCGGCGTAGATCATCGCGACACCTGCGCCGAGCAGCAGCATGCCGCCCCAATCGGCCTCGCGCAGCAGCGCGCGGTTCACGGGCTCGTTCGGTGTGCCGAGATAGACCATCAGCCCCATCAGCGGCGCGATCACGACGCTTTGCCAGTACAGCCATTGCCAGCCGAGATGATCGACATAGAAGCCGACCAGCGAGCTCGAGGTATCGAGCGCAAAGCCGACGCGGATCGAATAGATCGAGATCGCCGGCAGCCACCACCGGATCGGCAGATTGCGGAACACGATCATCAGCGTCGCCGGCACGAAGGTGCCGAGCAGGAGGCCATGCACGACGCTGAGCGCGAGCAGCGTTGGATAATCGTGCACGAAGGGAACGATCAGCGAGATGACGGCATAGACCAGGCTCGGAATGCCAAGCACGCGCCGCAGCCCGAACACGGTCGCGAGCCATGCCACTGCCGGCGCGATGAAGATCTGCGAGCCGATGCCGGCGGTCGAAAGCCAGGCGCCCTCGTCGAAGCTGAGCGAGAACGCGCCGCGCAGGTCGGGCAGGCCGACCGTGGTCAGGCGGCTGTCGAAATTGGCGAGGAAGGAGCCGAGCAGCACCGCCGCAACGGCGAACAGCGGCCGCGGCGCGACGCCGCCGCGCGACAGCGGTCCGCGATCGGCGTCGTCATTTTCCGCCATTCGCAGCCTTGGTGTCGATGCGGGTGACGACCGACATGCCCGGCACCAGCCGCGCCAGCAGCGGCTGGTTATCATCGAGCTGGATCCGCACCGGAATGCGTTGCACGACCTTGGTGAAATTGCCGGTGGCGTTTTCGGGCGGCAGCAGCGCCACTTGCGCCCCCGTCGCCGGCGCGATGCGCTCGACCGTGCCGCGCAGCGTCTCGCGCGGAAAACTGTCGACGGTGATCTCGACCGGCTGGCCCGGCGCGACGTGCGTCAGCTGGGTCTCCTTGTAGTTCGCGATCACATAGACCTTCGGCAGCGGCACCACGTTGATGAGGTTGGTGCCGATATTGACGTAGTCGCCGGGCTGCACCTGGCGCTCGCCGACGACGCCGTCGAACGGCGCCGATATCCTGGTGTAGCCGAGCTTGAGCTTCGCACCCGCCAGCGTTGCCTTGGCCGCGGCGACATCGGCGGCGCGCTGCTTCCGGGTGCCTTGCAGGACTTCGAGCTGATGCTGCTGGGCTGCGATCACGGCGCGGCTCGCGCGCACGTCGGCCTGCGCCTTGGCGTAAGCAGCCACCGCCTGCTCGAGCCGCTGCCGCGTGCCGGCTTCGGTCTGCGACAGCGATTGCTGACGCTCCTGCTCCTGCCGCGCCTCGACCTCCAGGGCTTCCGCGGAGAGCCGCGCCGCCTGCGCCTGCGCGATCGTCGCATATTGCAGCTCGATCTGGCTGGCCAGATTGTCGAGCGTGGCCTGCGCGGCGGCGACCGAAGCTTCGGACTGCGCGACCTGGGCCTCATAGTCGGCGGGATCGATCTGGATCAGGAGATCACCGGCCTTGACGCGCTGGAAGTCGGTCACGGCGACGGTCAGCACTTCGCCCGAGACACGGCTGGAAAGCCGGGTCAACTCGGCGCGCACATAGGCATCATTGGTGGTCTGGATCGCCGCATTGCCGACCCATTCGTCGAAACGCAACGTCGCCAGCGCGACGAAGCCGAGCGCGACGATCACGGCGAACAGCGGGATCGCGAACCGGCTCCAGAGTGAGGTCGCCGGAGGCTGTGTCGGCTTGGGCGGTGAGGCTGGTGCTGCGGCGGCCGATGGCGGCGACGAGACCTGTTCCTGTTGACTCACGACATGCCCCCCAAAATCGGCTGCGCTTGGACTCGAATCTCACCGCCATCATTCCGGGATGGTCCGAAGGACCAGACCCGGAATCTCGAGATTCTCAGGTGCGCAATGGCGCACCATAGTTCGATGCTGCGCATCGCCCCGGAATGACATCGGTTGCTCAGATCGTCTTCTCCGGCCACCGGCACAGATCGTTGATCAGGCAGACCTCGCAGCGCGGCTTGCGTGCGAGGCAAGTATAGCGGCCGTGCAGGATCAGCCAATGATGGGCATGCAGCATGAACTCGGCCGGGATCACCTTTTCGAGACCAAGCTCGACTTCGAGCGGCGTCTTGCCGGGCGCAAGTCCCGTGCGGTTGCCGACGCGGAAGACATGCGTGTCGACCGCCATGGTGTGCTCGCCGAAGGCCATGTTGAGCACGACGTTGGCGGTCTTGCGTCCGGCGCCGGGCAACGACTCGATCTCGGCGCGCGTGCGCGGCACCTCGCCGCCGAACTCGCTGAGCACCTTGGCGGACAGCGCGATCACGTTCCTTGCCTTGGTGCGGTAGAGGCCGATGGTCTTGATGTACTCGCGCAAGCGCTCCTCGCCGAGATCGAGCATCTTCTGCGGGGTGTCAGCGATTTCGAACAAGGCGCGCGTCGCCTTGTTGACGCCGGCGTCGGTTGCCTGCGCCGACAGCACCACGGCGACCAGCAGCGTGAACGGATTGACGTGCTCGAGCTCGCCTTTCGGTTCCGGGTTGGCTTTGCGGAAACGGCTGAAGACCTCGTGGATCTCGGCGGGCGTCCAGCGCTTTATCGCCTTGAGCGTCTTCTTGGCGGGCGCGTTCGGCTTCGCGACGATCGCCTTTGCCTTCTTCTTCGGCACCGGCGCGTTGCGCGGAGCCGGCTTGCGGGTGATTTTCGCCATGATCGGGATATACTGAGGGACGATGAGCACAGGCAACGAAATTGAGGGCAGCGATCCTGATCCGCGCGAGGTGCAGATCTTCTCCGCGCTGCTGACGCCGCACCGCTCGCTGAACCGCACCGGCTTCCTCGCCGTGATGCTGTTCCTGAGCGTGGTCAGCTTCGTCACGGGCCTCGCCTTCCTGATGATGGGTGCCTGGCCGGTGTTCGGCTTCTTCGGCCTCGACGTGCTCGTGATCTGGTGGGCCTTCAAGGCCAATTTCCGCGCGGCGCGGGCCAGCGAAGAGATCGTGGTCACGCCGTCGGAGCTGCGGGTGCGCCGCGTCAGCCATCGTGGCCAGGTCTCGGAATGGACGTTCAATCCGCTCTGGGTCCGGCTCGACCAGGAGGTCGACGAGGAATACGGCATCGAGCACGTCTATCTGATTTCCCGCGGCCGCCGGCTGCTCATTGCCGGCTTTCTCGGGCCAGAGGAAAAAGCTAGCTTTTACAATGCCTTGGTCGGCGCCCTGAACGCCGCCCGGCGCGGCCCGACTTACAATCCGGTGACCTGAGTGCAGTCAGAAATCGGGTGGTTTCCCACCCGTCCCTCTCCTACATTTCCAGTCATGATGACACTCGCCATACATGACCAGCGCCTGGCCAGGCCGGGCACCCAGAACGCCGCGCTGCGCGACTATGATTCGGTGCGCCGGGCGATCGCCTTCATCTCGGAGAACTGGCGCGCGCAGCCGACCATCGAGGCGATGGCGGATGCGGCCGGGGTCACGCCGGATGAGCTGCACCATCTGTTCCGCCGCTGGGCCTCGATCACGCCGAAGGCTTTCATGCAGGCCCTGACGCTCGATCACGCCAAGGGTCTGCTGCGGGACTCCGCGAGCATCCTCGACGCCGCGCTCGACTCCGGGCTGTCAGGCCCGGGACGGCTGCACGATCTCTTCGTGACCCATGAAGCGATGTCGCCGGGCGAATGGAAGAACGGCGGCGCCGGCCTGACCTTGCGTTACGGCTTTCACCCCTCGCCGTTCGGGACGGCCATCGTGATCGCGACCGATCGCGGCCTGTCGGGCCTCGCTTTCGCCGATCATGGCGAGGAGAAGGTCGCGCTGGCCGACATGACCCGGCGCTGGCCGAACGCGACCTATTTCGAAGATCACGAAGGCACCGCGCCACTGGCGCAGCGCATCTTCGATCCAAAACTGTGGCGGCCGGACCAGCCGCTGCGCGTGGTGATGATCGGCACCGATTTCGAGGTGCGGGTGTGGGAGACGCTGCTGAAAATCCCGATGGGGCGCGCGGTGTCCTATTCCGACATCGCCTGCAACATCAACAGCCCGAAGGCCTCGCGCGCCGTCGGCGCGGCGGTCGGCAAGAACCCGGTCTCGTTCGTCGTGCCCTGCCACCGCGCGCTCGGCAAGAGCGGCACACTGACGGGCTATCACTGGGGCATCACCCGCAAGCAGGCGATGCTGGGCTGGGAAGCCGGGCAATTGGGGGTGCAGTAGGCTAGGCGAGATGCCGTAGGGTGGGCAAAGGCGCAACGCGCCGTGCCCACGATCTCTCTGAAACGGCCGACAGAACGTGGGCACGCTTCCGCCTTCGCTCTTCGAGCTACGGCGGACAAGTCGCTTTGCCCACCCTACGAGACCGTCGCTAACCCGCCAGATCGAGCTTCGAGGCCACCGTCGAATCCGCATTGAGCCGGTAGATGATCGGCACACCCGTCGCCAGCTCGCGCTTCAAAATGCCTTCGGGTGAGAGCTTTTCCAGCACCATGATCAGCGCGCGCAGCGAATTGCCGTGGGCAGCGACCAGCGTGCGCTTGCCGTTGAGCACGCCGGGCAGGATCTCCTGCACGTAGTACGGCAATGCACGTGCAAGGGTGTCCTTCAGGCTTTCGCCGCCGGGCGGCGGCACGTCGTAGGAGCGGCGCCAGATCAGCACCTGGTCCTCACCCCATTTCTTGCGCGCGTCGTCCTTGTTGAGGCCGGAGAGATCGCCGTAATCGCGCTCGTTCAGCGCGAGGTTCTTCGTCGTCGGCAGGCCCTCCTGGCCGAGCTCGCCGAGAATGAGGTCGAGCGTGTGCTGCGCGCGGGTGAGCACCGAAGTGTAGGCGACGTCGAACACGAGGCCCTGCGCCTTCAGCTTGCGGCCGGCTTCCGTGGCTTCCTTGACGCCGAGCTCGGTGAGGTCAGGGTCCTTCCAACCCGTGAACAGGTTCTTCAGATTCCATTCGCTCTGGCCGTGGCGCACGAGCACGAGAAGACGTTCGCTCATTGACTGCTTTCCGTTCGGGTTATTTGTTTGAGCATGATCTTGTCGGAAAACCGCTCCACACTTTCCGGATCATGCTCGTCGATCAGATATCGGCGAGGCCGAGCACGTCGGCCATGGAGTAGTGGCCCGGCTTCTTGCCATGCGCCCACAGCGCCGCCTTCAGCGCGCCATGGGCGAACAGCATGCGATCCTCGGCCTGGTGCGACAGCGTCAGGCGCTCGAACGGGCCGAGGAAGGTGACGCTGTGATCGCCGGCGACGGTGCCGCCGCGCAACGAGGCGAAACCGATATTGCCCGGCCTGCGCGCGCCGGTGATGCCGTCACGGCCACGCTCGGAATGGTCATCGAGGGTGACGCCGCGGCCGCTGGCTGCGGCCTGCCCCAGCATCAGCGCGGTGCCGGATGGCGCATCGACCTTCATCCGGTGATGGGTCTCGACGATCTCGATATCAAAACTCTGGTCGAGCGCCTTGGCGACGCGCTTGACCACGGCGGCCAGCAGATTGACGCCGAGGCTCATATTGCCTGATTGCACCACGACGGCGCGGTTGGTGACGCTCTTGATCACGGCATTGTCGGAGCCCGACAATCCGGTCGTGCCGACGACATGCACGATCCCGCGCTGTGCCGCGATCGCGACATTTGCGATGGTCGCCGCCGGAACGGTGAAGTCGAGGATGCCGTCGGCCTCCTTCGACATCGCCCAGAGGTCAGCGGAGAGCTTGATGTCGTTGGCCGGCAGTCCTGCGAGCACACCGGCATCCTTGCCGAGCAGCTCCGAGCCGGGCGCCTCGAGCGCGCCGGCCAGCACCGCGCCTTTGCTCTCGGCAATCGCCCGCACCAGCGCGCGGCCCATCCGGCCACCGGCTCCAGCAACAATCAGGCGCATGTCGGACATGGTGTGATCCTCTCATGGCCGTTGTAGCGGGGGGACGCAGTTCCGGCAACCGAGGGGGGAGCAGACGGGCGACCCTCTCTAAAGCGTCATGGCCGGGCTTGTTGTTTAGCCCGGCCATCCACGCCTTGCCACGCGCAAGAAGAACGTGGATGCCCGGGACAAGCCCGGGCATGACGACCCCTCGTGAACGTTCAAATGCGACGGCCCCTCCCGCGCAGGGGAAGACCAGCAGCACGCCTCAGCCGTCAGACGGCTGCGGGCCGTCATAGCCCTCGATGATGATGAGGTCGGCGACCGAGTGCGGCTGGCGCACCTTGATGTTGGCCTGGTATTCCGGCGAATTGTAGCAGGCGATCGCGGTCTCGTAGTCCGGGAATTCGATCACGACGTTGCGGGTGCGGCTGGCGCCTTCGACGGTGGTGAACTTTCCGGCGCGGACGACGAAGCGACCACCCCACTTCTTGAAGATCGGGCCGTTGGCGACGGCGTAGGGCTTGTAGCCCTCGTCACTGCTCACATCGACGCGCCCGATCCAGTAGCCTTTTGCCATTGTTCTTCTCCCTGTTGTTGCTGATCTTCATTTGAGCATGATCTGATCGGAAAACCGCTTCACACTTTTCCGGATCGTGCTCAGAGCGCCTGCGCGATCTCGGCCTGGATGGCTTCCGCAATCGCCTTCGGATCGGCGGCTTCGACGACCGGCCGTCCGACGACGAGATAATCGGCGCCGGCGGCGATCGCGCGGCCCGGCGTCATGATGCGCTTCTGGTCGCCGGTCGCCGAACCGACCGGCCGGATGCCGGGGGTGACGAGATGCATCTGGTGGCCGACGATCTTGCGCAAGGCCCCAACTTCCTCCGGCGACGACACCAGTCCGTCGATGCCAAGCACCTGCGCCTGCTGCGCGCGGGCCTCGACCAGCTCGGAGACGCCGAGCCGATAGCCGGCCGCATGCAGATCGTCCTCGTTGTAGGATGTCAGCACCGTGACGGCGAGGATCTTCAGGCTGGAATTGCCGCGGCCTTCGACTGCGCCCTTCATGGTCTGCGGATAGGCGTGCACGGTGAGGAAGGTGGCGCCGAGCCTGGTGATGCTTTCGACGCCTTGCATCACGGTGTTGCCGATGTCGTGCAGCTTGAGATCGAGAAAGACCTTCTTGCCCTTGTCGGCGAGCTTGCCGACCAGCGGCAATCCGCCGGCATAAGCGAGCCGATAACCGATCTTGTAGAAGCTGACGCTGTCGCCGAGACGATTGATCGTCGCCTCCGCGGCATCGACGCTGGGCAGATCGAGCGCGACGATCAGGCGGTCCTTGGGGGCGATCTCGGCTGGCGTCATGTCACCTCACATCATGCGTTGGGAAAAGTCGATCAACTGCGCCACCAACTCCTTCAACGCGGCGATATCGCCCTCGTTCTTGAGCCTGTCCATATCGTCATAGGCCTGGTCGGCAAAGGCAAGCGTGAGCTGGCTGGCAATCACATTGGCGTGGCAGGAGGTCAGGATCAGCCGCAGCGCCTGCAGGGCACGGGCCGCGCCGAGCCGGCTCTGCGAGGCGCCGGCGAGCGCGAAGGCGCGGTTGCGAAACACATCGCCGCGCGCCTCGTGCAGATCGTGCACGCGGCTGACCCAGTCGATTGCGTTCTTGAGCAGCGGCGGCACCGAGGCATTGTATTCGGGCGAGACGATCAGCACGCCATGATGCGCGCCGATCATGCGCTTGAGGTTGATCGCGTGCTTCGGCAGCCCAGACTTGGCCTGGAGATCGCCGTCATAGATCGGCAGCGGAAAATCGGCGAGCGAGATGCGGGTGACGTCCACGCCGGCCCGGGCAAACTCATAGGCGGCGACCGCCGCCAGCTTCGCATTGTGCGAGCCGGTGCGCAGCGAGCCGGGAATGATAAGGATCTTGGGAGCTGACATCCAATCCAATGCGTTCGGCGAAACGAGCCCGCCGCGCAAAGAACCGAGCCGGCGGAATTAGTGCTTGCGATACACCCAGACGCGGGCGGGCGGAAGGTTCATCCAGATCCGTTCCGAAGCCTCTGTGGACACGCCGGGCAGCGATTTCGGGATCGGCGGCACGACCGCATAGGTGAACTGGACGAAGGGCGCGCCGGGCGCGAGCGCCGTGAAGGCGTCGCGGATCAGCCGCAGCCGCGTCAGCATCGGCTTTGTCACCAGCGGCAGGCCGGAGACGACCGCGGAGGCCGGCGCGCTCAGGACGTTCCAGAGCGTGTCACGCAGGCGATAGGCATCGCCCTGCACCACCTTGGCCTGCGGATAGCGGTCGCGCAGCAGGGCGCAGAAGCCGGGATTGTATTCGACGAGGACGAGACGCTTCTGGTCGACGCCGCGCTCGATCAGGGCCGAGGTGATGGCGCCGGTGCCGGGTCCGAGCTCGACCACAGGCGCGTCCGAATCGACATCGACGTAATGGGCCATGGTCCGGGCCAGCAGCTTGCCCGACGGCATCACCGCGCCCATGTGCAGGGGCTTTTCGATCCATGATCTGAGAAAGCGCACCTCGTCATCGAGACGAGGCTTCTTCAACGCACGCGCGGACGATGGCAATGGCATGTCAGGACCGGACGGGACCGCGGGACCGCGGCGTGTCAGAAAATGGTCATAAAGACGTATAGGCCGAAGGCGGTATGGTCAAGCCGGGTCAACTCGCCCGATTACCGAAGAAATCCTTGACCTTGGCGAAGAAGCCCTCGGATTCCGGCTGGGTGTTGCCGGAGGACAGCTTTTCGAACTCGGCCAGCAATTCCTGCTGCTTCTTGGTGAGGTTCTGCGGGGTCTCGACCACGACCTGAACATACATGTCGCCCATCTGGCGCGACCGCAGCACCGGCATGCCTTTTGATGCAATGCGGAACCGGCGGTTCGACTGGGTCCCGGCCGGCACCTTCACCTTGGCCTTGCCCTTCTCGATGGTCGGCACCTCGAATTCGCCGCCGAGCGCGGCCGTCACCATCGAGATCGGCACACGGCAATGCAGATCGGCGCCGTCGCGCTGGAAGAACTGGTGCTGGGCCAGCGACAGGAAGATGTAGAGGTCGCCGGGCGGACCGCCGCGGACCCCTGCCTCGCCCTCGCCGGCGAGCCTGATCCTCGTGCCGTCCTCGACGCCCGGGGGAATGTTGACCGAAAGATTCCGCTCGCGGGTGACGCGGCCCTGGCCCGAGCACGACGGGCAGGCATCCTCGATCATCTGGCCGCGGCCCTGGCAGCCCGGACAGGTCCGCTCCAGCGTGAAGAAGCCCTGCGACTGCCGCACGCGGCCGGCGCCGCCGCAGCTCGAACAGGTCTTCGGCTTGGTTCCGGCCTTGGCGCCGATGCCCGAGCAGGCCTCGCAGGTGACCGAGACCGGAATCTCGATCTGCGCGGTCTTGCCGCCGAAGGCTTCCTCGAGCGTGATTTCCATGTTGTAGCGCAGGTCGGCGCCGCGCTCGCGGCCGCCGCGGCCGCGCTGCCCGGCCATGCCGAACAGATCTTCGAAAATATCGGAGAAGGAAGAGGCGAAACCCGCGCCGAAGCCGGCGCCACCGCCGCCCTGCTCGAAGGCGGCATGGCCGTAGCGGTCATAGGCCGCGCGCTTGTCCTTGTCCTTGAGGACCTCGTAGGCCTCGTTGATTTCCTTGAACTTGACTTCGCTGGTGTCGTCCCCGGGATTGCGGTCCGGGTGGAACTTCATCGCCAGCTTGCGGAACGACGATTTCAGAACGGATTCGTCGGCATCGCGTTCGACTTCGAGAGTTTCGTAATAGCAGCGCTTGGTGGACGTGGACATGTGGGACTCGGTCTATCCAATCGCGATTCAAGTCGGAGCGAAACGACGTCGCCACACGACGATATAGGCAGCCTTCTGCCCGGCGGCAGAGGGTCGCTTGGCGGCGTTCAGCATAACGGCTGGGAATTGATCGATCGTAACGGGCGACCCGCCCGTCCGTCCCGACACGGCGGCCTCCCCCGCGAAGGAGGAGGCCGGTAGAGCGTGTGGGGTCCAAGCCGTCCGCATCATGACCCTCTTGGGGTTCAGGCGGACTTCTTGTTGTTCTTGTCGTCGTCGACTTCGGTGAATTCCGCGTCGACGACGTCGTCCTTGGCCGCGTCCTTCTTGGCGTCGGCCTCGGCCTGCTGCTTGTACATGGCCTCGCCGAGCTTCATCGAAGCCTGGGCCAGCGTCTGGGTCTTGGCCTTGATCGCCTCGGCATCGTCGCCCTTCAGCGCTTCCTTGAGGTCGCCGACGGCATCCTCGATGGCGCGGCGCTCGGTCTCGCCGACCTTCGAACCGTGCTCGGCCAAAGCCTTCTCGGTCGAATGCACCAGACCATCCGCCTCGTTCTTGGCGGTCACGGCCTCGCGGCGCTTCTTGTCCGCCTCGGCATTGGCCTCGGCGTCCTTGACCATCTTCTCGATGTCGGCTTCCGACAGGCCGCCGGAGGCCTGGATGCGGATCTGCTGCTCCTTGCCGGTGGCCTTGTCCTTGGCCGAGACGTTGACGATACCGTTGGCGTCGATGTCGAAGGTCACCTCGATCTGCGGCATGCCGCGCGGAGCCGGCGGAATGCCCAT
The DNA here is from genome assembly GCF_028128835.1 of Bradyrhizobium sp. CCBAU 65884. Lineage (NCBI taxonomy): Bacteria > Pseudomonadati > Pseudomonadota > Alphaproteobacteria > Hyphomicrobiales > Nitrobacteraceae > Bradyrhizobium > Bradyrhizobium sp. CCBAU 65884. The sequence continues at coordinate 160,929 of NZ_LBJU01000130.1, forward strand.
CAGGTCGAACTGGCCGAGCATCTTGTTGTCGGCCGCCATTTCACGCTCGCCCTGGAAGACGCGGATGGTGACCGCGTTCTGGCTGTCCTCGGCGGTCGAGAACACCTGGCTCTTCTTGGTCGGGATCGTGGTGTTGCGGTCGATGATGCGGGTGAACACGCCGCCCAGCGTCTCGATGCCCAGCGACAGCGGGGTGACGTCGAGCAGCAGCACGTCCTTGACGTCGCCCTGGAGCACGCCGGCCTGGATCGCAGCGCCGATCGCCACGACTTCGTCCGGGTTGACGCCCTTGTGCGGCTCCTTGCCGAACAGCTGCTTCACGACTTCCTGGACCTTCGGCATGCGCGACATGCCGCCGACCAGAACCACTTCGCCGATCTCACCGGCGGTGACGCCGGCGTCCTTCAGCGCCTTTCGGCAGGGCTCGACGGTCTTCTGGACGAGGTCGTCGACCAGCGCCTCGAACTTGGCGCGGGTGAGCTTCATCGTCAGATGCTTCGGGCCGGTCTGGTCCGCGGTGATGAAGGGCAGATTGATCTCGGTCTGCGTCGTCGAGGACAGCTCGATCTTGGCCTTTTCAGCGGCTTCCTTCAGGCGCTGCAACGCGAGCTTGTCGTTGCGCAGGTTGATGCCCTGCTCCTTCTGGAATTCGTCGGCGAGATAGCCGACCAGGCGCATGTCGAAGTCTTCGCCGCCGAGGAAGGTGTCGCCGTTGGTCGACTTCACCTCGAACACGCCGTCGCCGATCTCGAGGATCGAGATATCGAACGTGCCGCCGCCGAGATCGTACACCGCGATCGTGCCGGTCTTGGTCTTGTCGAGGCCATAGGCGAGCGCGGCCGCGGTCGGCTCGTTGATGATGCGCAGCACTTCGAGGCCCGCGATCTTGCCGGCATCCTTGGTCGCCTGGCGCTGGGCGTCGTTGAAGTAGGCGGGAACGGTGATGACGGCCTGATCGACCTTCTGGCCGAGATGGGCTTCCGCGGTCTCCTTCATCTTCTGCAAGATGAACGCCGAGACCTGCGAGGGCGAGTAGGTCTGGCCGTCGGCCTCGACCCAGGCGTCGCCGTTGGAAGCCTTCACGATCTTGTAGGGGACGAGCTTCTTGTCCTTCTCGACCATCGGGTCGTCGTAGCGGCGGCCGATGAGGCGCTTCACTGCGAAGAAGGTGCGCTCGGGATTGGTGACGGCCTGGCGCTTGGCCGGCTGGCCGACGAGGCGCTCACCGTCGTCCGTCACGGCGACGATCGAAGGCGTCGTGCGCATGCCTTCGGAATTCTCGATGACTTTGGCGTTCTTGCCATCCATCACGGCGACGCACGAATTCGTGGTGCCGAGGTCGATCCCAATGACCTTTCCCATGGTCCTGATATCCTTGTTTTTGCGGCAGGTTGGCTGGGCCCAGAAGGCACCCGACCGAAACCCCCTAAGATCAAACATCCGCGATATTGCGATGATTGAGGCTCATATAGGAGGGGGGGAGGGGCCCGCAAGGACCGAAGCTACGTTTCTGCCGTGAAAACATTGGGTTTTGGACGATGATATCCGGGCTTCACCGCCCTTGCGGGTGAGGAATTATTAACAGGTTCAGGCTTCAGCAAGCCCCCGCTACCGCAAGCCCGCCCACCCTGTTGCCGCAAGCCCAAACCCGGTAAAAGGCGGACCGGCCGGGCAGCCGCCACAGCTGCTTCGCGCGACAATGCGGCCCGGTGGCCGACCATCGAACGGCCTCAATGTGAACCAATCAGAGTGCCCATGAAGCTGATCCGCCCCCTCGCCGCGCTCGCCCTTCTGATCGCCTCCGCGTTTCCGGCCTTCGCCGCCGACGCCGTGTTTCCACCCGGCTTGCGCCTCGGCATGGTGCCGCTGGTCGGTCTCAGCACGGCAAAAACGTTTCCGGGATTCGAGAGCGAGGATGGCAGCGTCAAGGTGTTGATCACCGAGCTGCCGCCGGCAGCCTATGGCGAGGTCGTGAGCGCCTTCAATTCCAATCCGGCCGGCGCTGGCGGCGTCAAGCAGGACAAGATCGAGACGCCCGCGGGCCTCGCTTATTTCACCACCGAAAGCGGCAAGGCCGGCGACACCCCGGTGAAGCGCTATTCGATGATCGTGCCGGGCGCCGGCTTCTCCGGCTACGTCGCGGTGCAGGTCCCGGACAATGCGACCAAGATCTACACGGATGAGGCGGTGCGGCAGATGTTTGCGACCGCCACCACCCGCAAGCAGGTCTCGGCCGAGGAGCAGATCGCGCTGATGCCGTTCAGGATCACCGATCTCGCCGAATTCAAGGACATCCGCACTCTGGCGCCGGGCTCGAGCATCATCCTGGCGGACGGCGACGAGAGCACCGGTTACGAGTCGAAGCCGTTCATGATCCTCGGCCTGATCGGCGCCACGCCGCAGCAGGCCGACGACCGCGCCCGCTTCGCCCAGGAGGCGGCGCTGCAGATTCCCGGCGTGCGCGAATCGCGCGTCACCATGTCCGAGCCGATCCGCATCAACGGCCAGCAAGGCTTCGAGACCCGGATCGACGGCATCAGCGGCAAGGACAAGGTCCCGGTGACCGTGGTGCAGTGGATCCGCTTCTCGAGCGGAGGCGCCTCGCTGCGCATCATCGCCAGCGCCCCGCGCGACCAGTGGCTGGCCGCCTTCACTCGCTTCCGCGCCGTGCGCGACGGCATCCAGCCGAAGGGGTAGGCCAGAGGCGCTCCAACACACTCGGTGTCGTCCCGGCCTAGCGCGCAATTGCGCGCGGGGGGCCGGGACCCATACCGCGTGATCTCGCGATTGCGGTCGGTCGCAGTACCCACGAAGAGTCTTCGCCAAACTTCTCCCTGGGGGTATGGGTCCCGGATCTGCGCTGCGCTTGTCCGGGACGACAGCGGTGTTGAGGCTGCACGCCCAACCCCTCATCAAAGCCGGCCGCATTTTCGGGCTTCTGTTCGTACACGAACGGAACTAGGCTTCGTCTCCGTTGAGTTCATCCGAAGGGGAGGCGAACGATGCTGGATCGGCGACAAGTCTTGGCAATGCTTGGGACGACGGCGCTTGCAACGCTGGCTCCAACCGCACTCCTTGCAGCGGCATCGATCAAGCCGGACGATGCCTCCGCGCTGCTCGTGATCGACGTGCAGAACTGCTTCCTGCCCGGCGGCAGCCTCGCGGTGAAAGAGGGCGAGCAGGTGGTGCCCGTCATCAACAAGATCTCGAGAGCATTTGCGAATGTGGTGATGACGCAGGACTGGCACACGCCGGGCCACATCTCGTTTGCGTCGGTGCATTCCGGCAAGAAGCCGTTCGAGACCGTCGACCTTCCCTATGGCAAGCAGGTGCTGTGGCCCGACCATTGCGTGCAGGGCACCGATGGCGCTTCGCTGTCGAAGGACCTTGCGATCCCGCACGCCGAGCTCATCATCCGCAAGGGCTTTCACAAGGACGTCGACAGCTATTCGGCCTTCCTCGAAGCCGACGGCAAGACCTCGACGGGACTTGCCGGCTATCTGAGGGGACGCAAGATCAAGCGCGTCTTCGTCGCAGGGCTCGCGACGGATTTCTGCGTCGCCTGGACCGCGCTCGACGCGCGCAAGGCTGGCTTCGAGGTCTATGTGGTGGAAGACGCCTGCCGCGGCATCGACACGCAGGGCTCGCTGGCAAAAGCCTGGGCCGATATGGCCAAGGCCGGCGTGAAGCGGATTCAGTCTGCGGATATCGCGAGCGCGCAGGGCTAGATGACTGTCATTCCGGGGCGATGCGAAGCATCGAACTATGGTGCGCCGTTGCGCACCTGAGAATCCCGAGATTCCGGGTTCGGCTCTTCGAGCCGCCCGGAATGACGCAAAAAAATCAGTTCGCCGCGCCGCTCGACTCGTTGTTGTTCGCCGCGGGCTTCGCGCCGCCCTTGGCGACACCGACCAGGGCCGGGCGCAGCACGCGCTCGCCGATGGTGTAGCCGGCCTGCATGATCTGCACCACGGTGCCCGACGGCACCGACGCATCGGGCACTTCGTACATCGCCTGGTGGAAGTTCGGGTCGAACTTCTGGCCCTGCGGATCGAGCTTCTTCACGCCGTGCTTTTCCAGCGCGTTGAGCAGCGAACGCTCGGTGAGCTCGACGCCTTCGATCAGCGAGATCAGGCCGGGATCGGCCGTGGCGCGGGCCTCGGCCGGAACGGCATCGAGCGCGCGCTGAAGATTATCGGCGATGTCGAGCACGTCGCGGGCAAAGCCGGTGATGCCGTAGAGGCGGGCGTCGGCGACCTCCTTGGTGGTACGCTTGCGCAGATTCTCCATCTCGGCCAGCGTCCGCAGCATGCGGTCACGCGCCTCGGCGGCTTCCTTCTGCAACAGCTCGACCGAGCCGGGCTCGGGATCGTCGGGCATGATGTAGGGTTTTGACACCACGGGCTCGCCGGTCGCGGCAGTCGTGTCTTCGGGTTGCCGGTCTTGCTCGGTCATCGGCTCTAATCTCGAACTCGTTTCCAGGGATTGTTGGCCCGGATATCGTGCCTAGAGCGCCGAAAATCAAGCGCCCGTGATCGGCGGAAACGCCGATCAGCCTCCCAAAAGACGGCTGACGATGCGGGCCGCGTAGTCCACGGTCGGGATCACGCGGGCATAATTCAGCCGGGTTGGCCCGATCACGCCCAAAACACCGACAATATGGCCGGCGGCGTCCCGATAGGGCGAGATGATCGTAGAGGAGCCGGACAAGGAAAACAGTTTGTTCTCCGAACCGATGAAGATACGCACGCCCTCAGCGGTCTCGGCACGCCCCAGCAGGTCGATCACGCCGCGCTTGGTCTCGAGATCGTCGAACAGCAGGCGCACCCGTTCCAGATCCTCCAGCGCATGCAGGTCTTCGAGCAGATTGGCGTGGCCGCGGACGATGAGCTGGCGATCCTCGTTCTCGCCGCCGGACCAGCTGGCGATGCCGGCGGAAATCACCTTCTGTGCGAGCTGATCGAGCTCGGCACGGGCCTCTCCAAGTGCCGTCTCGAGCTCGAGCCGCGCCTCGGCCAGGGTGCGCCCGCGGATGCGCGCATTGAGGAAATTGCCGGCCTCGGTGATCGCCGAGGAGGGAACTCCGGGGGGCAGCGACAGCACGCGGTTTTCGACCTGGCCGTCCTCGCCGACCAGGATCACCAGCGCCTTTTCCGGTTCCAGACGGACGAATTCGATGTGTTTCAGCCGCGCATTGGATTTCGGCGTCAGCACCACCGCGGCGGCGCGGGTCAGGCCCGACAGCCGCGTCAGTGCCTGGTCCAGCGCCGCCTCGACCGATTGCGCCTGGCCGACGGTGGCAAGCTGGCTCTGGATCGACTGCCGCTCGGCCTCGTTGAGGTCGCCGACCTGCATCAGGGCATCGACGAAGAACCGCAGGCCGAGTTCCGTCGGCAGCCGACCGGCGGAGGTGTGCGGGGCGTAGATCAGGCCGAGCTGTTCCAGATCGGCCATGACGTTGCGGACCGAGGCCGGCGACAGCGGCATGGCGATGAGGCGCGAGATATTGCGCGAGCCCACGGGCTCACCGGTCGCGAGGTAACTTTCGACAATTTGACGAAAGATGTCGCGAGAACGCTCGTTGAGCTGGGCGAGGCCTGCGCGCGGCGCGATCAGATGGATCGGATCGTGATGGGCCACAGACGGTAACTCCTCTCAGATGCTCATAATTTGTCCATCCAGGAGGGTTCTGACAAGCGTCGCGTTTGCAGGGTGGAGAACCGGGGGTGAAAAAGCCTTGTCCTTTCCCCTTGCCGCATACCCTCACCCCACCTACAAGCACCGCGAATAGCCCTAACCTGCGAGTTTTGGAGGATTTCCCATGCGGCCAAGCCGCCGTGCGCCCGACGAATTGCGCCCCGTGACGCTGGAGCGCGGCGTGGTCAAATATGCGGAAGGCTCCTGCCTGGTGAAATTCGGCGACACCCATGTGCTGGTCACCGCCACGCTGGAAGATCGCCTGCCGCCGTGGCTGAAGGGCCAGGGCCGCGGCTGGGTCACCGCCGAATATGGCATGCTGCCGCGCGCGACCTCCGAACGCACCCGCCGCGAGGCCTCCGCCGGCAAGCAAAGTGGCCGCACCGTCGAGATCCAGCGCCTGATCGGCCGCTCGCTTCGCACCATCGTCGATCTCGAAGCGCTCGGTGAGCGCCAGATCACGGTCGATTGCGACGTGCTCCAGGCCGACGGCGGCACGCGCACGGCCTCGATCACCGGCGCCTGGGTCGCGCTCGCCGATTGCATCAACTGGATGAAGGCGCGCAACATGATCAAGGCCAATGTGATGCGCGACAACGTCGCTGCGATCTCCTGCGGCATCTACAACGGCACGCCCGTGCTCGATCTCGACTATGCCGAGGATTCGGAAGCCCAGACCGACGCCAATTTCGTCATGACCGGCGACGGCCGCATCATCGAGGTGCAGGGCACCGCGGAACGCGAGCCGTTCACGCAGGACGAGTTCCTGAAGCTGATCGCCCTGGCGCAAAAGGGCATCGCGCGTCTCGTGGACTTGCAGAAACTGGCTGTCGCGTAGTCAATAAGCCCATGCACCGCCGAATCACCGGAAAGCTGGTCATCGCCACCCATAATCCCGGCAAGCTCGCCGAGATGAAGGAGCTGCTCGCGCCGTACGGCATCGAGGCGGTGTCGGCCGGAGAGCTCGGCCTCGGCGAGCCCGACGAGACCGGCAACGATTTCCGCAGCAATGCCGCGATCAAGGCGATCGCGGCGGCGCGGGCGACCAAGCTTCCCGCGTTTGCCGACGATTCCGGCATCGTGGTCGACGCACTCGACGGCGCGCCGGGCATTTTCTCCGCGCGCTGGGCTGGACCTTCCAAGGATTTCGCCGCGGCGATGGCGCAGATCGAGCGCCTGTTGCAGGAGCGCGGCGCCACCACGCCGGACAAGCGCAAAGCGCATTTCGTCTCCGCGCTCTGCGTCGCCTGGCCCGACGATCATCTCGAAGAGGTCGAGGCGCGCGTCGACGGCACGCTGGTCTGGCCGCCGCGCGGCACCGCCGGCTTCGGCTACGACCCGATGTTCCTGCCGGACGGCCACAGCCGCACCTTCGGCGAGATGGACAGCATCGAGAAGCACGGCCTGCCGCCGCTCGGCCTTGGCCTGTCGCATCGCGCCCGCGCCTTCGTGAAACTGGCGGAGATCTGCCTTGAGCCGCGCTAAGGAAGCCTTCGGCGTCTACGTGCACTGGCCGTTCTGCCTGTCGAAATGCCCGTATTGCGACTTCAACAGCCATGTCCGCCACGCTGCGATCGACGAGGCGCGCTTCGCCTCCGCCTTCGCGCGCGAGATCGCAGCCACCGCCGAGCGCTCGCCCGGCCGTGAGGTCACCTCGATCTTTCTCGGCGGCGGCACACCGTCGTTGATGCAGCCCGCAACGGTCGGCGCGGTGCTCGATGCGATCGGCAAGCACTGGACCGTCGCCGGCGATGTCGAGGTGACGCTGGAGGCGAATCCGACCAGCGTCGAAGCCACGCGCTTTGCTGGCTATCGCACCGCCGGCGTCAACCGCGTCTCGCTCGGCGTGCAGGCGCTCGACGATGCCTCGCTGAAAGCGCTGGGCCGCCTGCACAGCGCGCGCGAGGCGCTCGATGCCGTCGCCATAGCGCGCCGCTCGTTCGATCGCTATTCGTTCGATCTGATCTACGCCCGTCCCGACCAGACGCCGGCGATGTGGGCCGATGAGCTGCGTCTCGCCATCGACAAAGCGGCCGAGCATCTGTCGCTCTATCAATTGACGATCGAGGAAGGCACGCCGTTCTTCGGCCTGCACCAGGCCGGCAAATTGAAGACGCCGGACGAAGCGGTGGCGCGCGCCCTTTACGACGTCACGCAGGAGACCTGCGACAAGCTCGGGCTGCCCGCCTACGAGATTTCCAATCACGCGCGGCGCGGCGCCGAGTGCCGGCACAATCTGGTCTATTGGCGCGGCGAGGAATATGCCGGCATCGGCCCCGGCGCGCATGGCCGGCTCGACATCGACGGCGTCAGGCACGCCACCGCCACCGAGAAGCGTCCCGAGGCTTGGCTGATGCGGGTCGAGACCAACGGCCATGGTGTCGTCACCGACGATCTGCTCAACAGCGAAGAGCGCGCCGACGAATTTTTGCTGATGGGATTGCGTCTCGCCGAAGGCATCGACCCCGAGCGCTACAAAGCCCTCTCCGGTCGCCCGCTCGACCCCAAGCGCATCGCACTACTGCGCGAGGAAGGCGCGATCACGGTGGATGCGACGGGCCGCTTGCGCGTGACGAGCAGCGGTTTTCCGGTGCTGGATGCAGTGGTCGCGGATCTCGCGGCATAACGCGCTGCCGTAGGGTGGGCAAAGCGAAGCGTGCCCACGAATTCCATGCGATTAGCTGAGAGATGGTGGGCACGGCGCGAAGCGCGCCTTTGCCCACCCTACGGCACTGTCGTCCCGAACTACGCCCCAAAACTCTTCGGCGAGCCCGCGACGGCAACGCCGCCACCCTGGGTCACCTTCATCACCGCAAGCCCGCGCTCGTTGGTGCCGTCCGCACGGAAACGAAACAGGCCGTCGATGCCGGCAAAGCCGGACGGATTGGTCAGTACGTCGGACGAGAAGCGCGTGGTGCCTTGCGTGCGCGCCAGCGCGGCGACGAGGGCGACCGCGTCATAGGCCAGCGTTGCCGTGCGAATCGGTTCGGCGCCGTATTTGGTGCGGTAGCGGCCGGAGAAGGCGCGGAAGCCGGCCGGGTCGGGCGCGGCATAGAGGCCGCCTTGCAAGCTCGCATTCGCATAAACCCGCGGATTGTCCCACAGGCCGGTGCCGAGCAACTGGATGTTGCGTAAGTTCGCGCCCGCCGCGGTCATCGCATCTGCGACCGTCACCACGGCATCGCCGTCATCGGCAATGAACAACGCATCCGCGCTGCCGAGTTGCTGCGCCACGGTGCGCGCCGGCGTGGCGCGATCGGCGCCGTATTTTTCGAACGCGACGATGCGCCCGCCGCGGCGTGGCACGGCCGCTTTCACCGCGGCCTCGACGACATTGCCATAGGCATTGTCGGGCACCAGCACGGCGACGGAGCGCTTTCCGATGCTGGCGGAATATTCGACGATGCGGTTGACGTCGGACTCCGGCAGGAAGGAGAGCAAATAGACGCCGCGGCCCGCGATGCTGGAATCGGTCGAGAACGCCATCACGGAAATGCCGCGCGTGCGCGCGACTTGCGCCACCGCCGGCACCGATTGCGCGAACAGCGGTCCCAAAATGATCTCGGCGCCTTCGTCGACGGCCTGCTGCGCGGCGCCCTGCGCGCCTTGCGGGCTGCCATTGTCATCCTTGATCAGCAGCTGGATGTTCGGGTTCTGGAACTCGGCCAGCGCCATCTCGGCGGCGTTGCGCATGGATTGCGCGGCCAAGCCGGCATTGCCGGCGGCCGAGAGCGGCAGAATCACGGCGACCTTCACGCCGCCGGTGCCGGCGGTCGTCGCCTGTTGCGGGGGACCTGCGGGCTGAGCCGGCGGCGTCGAGTTCGAGAAGGGGTTGGAAAACTGGCTCAGGCTCTGCTGCACGCCGGCGCAGGCCGACAGCAGGGGCGTGCCGAGCAACAGGCCGAGCGCGCTCCGGCGGGTCGCCCCTGACATCAGGGACCCGGGAACGGGAGATTTTGGAAAACGCGGGCCCACCATTTCAGCTTCTCTTCTGACCCGTCGGCGCCGGCGGGTCACGACATTCTTTCCACGACACAAGCCGCGGATTCAGGCATATTGTCGGCAAATAGTTAACCGAAACAAAAGGATAATAGCCGCTTAACGCGGCCGCCTTGCTGTCCCGGCAGCTGTTTGCCCTCGCTCATTCAGCATCAAGGCGGCGTTTCGGTCGCGAATATGGCGCGAGAGCCCTCACGCCCTCTCGGCGTGATCCTGGATCGATCACATTCCCGTCCGTTCCTCGCCCCTCACCTCGGCGCGATCTTTTTCGGCGAACCGGTTCCCAGCCCTGCGGATCATGCCTAAGTTGACTTCATTATGCGCGCAAAGCCGGTCCCGATAAATACGCCTGAAGCTCAAGACGCCGCCTCGCGCGGTTTCTGCATCGATGCCCATCGGCTTGCGGCGCCGAAGGCGGCACCGGGCCTCCATCTGGTCGCAACCCCCATCGGCAATCTCGGCGACATCACGCTGCGGGCGCTCCAGACCCTCGCCGGCGTCGATGTCATCGCCTGCGAGGACACCCGCATCACACGACGCCTGACCGAGCGCTACGCCATCGCCGCGCAGCTCAAGCAATATCACGAGCACAATGCGGAAGCCGCGCGCCCGAAAATCCTGGAGGCGCTGGGGCAGGGCGGCTCGATTGCGCTGGTCTCCGATGCCGGCACGCCGCTGATCTCCGATCCCGGCTTCAAGCTGGTGCGCGAGGTCTGCGCCGCCGGCCATGCGGTGTATGCCTTGCCCGGCCCGTCCTCGGTGCTGGCGGCGCTGTCGGTGGCGGCACTGCCGACCGACCGCTTCTTCTTCGAAGGCTTTTTGCCGGCGAAATCCGCCGCGCGAAAGGCGCGCTTGACCGAACTCGCGCGCATCGATGCGACGCTGGTGATGTTCGAATCCGGCAACCGCGTGCAGGACACGCTGGCCGAGCTCGCCGAGATCATGGGGGCGCGCGAGGCCGCGATCTGCCGCGAGCTGACCAAGCTGCACGAGGAGATCTCGCGCGCACCGTTGAGCCAGCTGGCGCGCGAGGCCGATACGCTGGAGACGCGCGGCGAATTCGTGCTGGTGATCGCTCCGCCAGCGGCCGACGCCGAAATGCTGACATCGGATGCGCTGGACGGTCTGTTGCGCGAACAGCTTGCCGCGCACAGCGTCAAGGATGCCGTGGCGCATGCGGTCGCGCTCTCCGGCCGCCCGCGCCGCGAGGTCTATGCCCGCGCGCTCGAGCTTGCAAAAGACTTAAGGGGCGGCGATGGCGAAGACTGAGGTCCCGGTGGAACCGAAGGTCGCCTCGCCCGAGCGCGTCGCCGCGTTTCACACCGGCATCTCCGCGGAGAGCCGCGCTGCGGCCTATCTGATGGCCAAGGGCTACCGCATCCTGGCCAAACGCTACCGCACGCCGCATGGCGAGATCGACATCGTGGCGCGCCGCCGCAATCTGATCGCCTTCGTCGAGGTCAAGGCACGGGCCACGCTGGATGACGCCGCCTTCGCGGTGACGCCGCGCCAGCAGCAGCGCATCATCGATGCCGCGCAAGGCTGGCTCGTCGCGCATCCCGAGCATGCCGAATTCGAATTGCGATTCGACGCCATGCTGATTGCGCCGCGCTCACTTCCGCGCCATGTGTTGGCGGCATTCGACGCCTCGACCTGAAAGGCAGACCATGAAACTGAACGTCGCCGTCCAGATGGACCCCATCGCCCGCATCAACATCAAGGGCGATTCCACCTTTGCGCTGCTTCTGGAGGCGCAGAAGCGCGGCCACGGCCTGTCCTATTATACGCCCGACAAGCTCTCGATGGTCGGCGAGGAGATCGTGGCTCCGGTTCAGCTCCTGACCGTGCGCGACGAGCCGGGCGATCACTTCACGCTCGGCGAGCCCAGGCGCGAGGCGCTGAACGGCTTTGACGTGGTGCTGCTGCGCCAGGACCCGCCGTTCGACCTCGCCTACATCACCTCGACACATCTTCTGGAGCGCATCCATCCGAAGACGCTGGTGGTCAACGATCCCGCCTCGGTGCGCAACGCGCCGGAAAAGCTGTTCGTGATGAATTTTCCGCAGCTGATGCCGCCGACCCTGATCTCGCGCGACCTCGACGAGATCAACGCGTTCCGCGACAAGCATGGTGCGGTCGTCATGAAGCCGCTGCATGGCCATGGCGGCGCGGCGGTGTTCCGCGTGATGCCGCAGGACATGAATTTCGGCTCGCTCTTCGACATGTTCTCGGTGACGTTCCGGGAGCCCTGGGTGATCCAGCAATTCATCCCCGAGGTGAGGCACGGCGACAAGCGCATCATTCTGGTCAACGGCGAGTTCGCCGGCGCCGTCAACCGCGTGCCGGCCGCCGACGACCTCCGCTCCAACATGGTGCGCGGCGGCGCGGCGCAGGAGACCGAGCTCACCCCGCGCGAGCGCGAGATCTGCGCCACGGTCGGACCGGCGCTGCGCGAGCGCGGCCTGTTGTTCGTCGGCATCGACGTCATCAACGGCAACCTCACCGAGATCAACGTCACCTCGCCGACGGGCATCCGCGCCATCGCGCGCCTCGGCGGCCCCGATGTTGCGGCGAAGGTCTGGGACGTGATCGAACAGAAGCGGGCGAAGTAGCACTCTGCAATGATGACGTTGCGGAGCGCGCGAACTCTCCTCAGCGTCGTCCCGGCGAACGCCGGGACCCATACCGCGGAATCTATCCGGGGAGCTTGGTCGCGGTACCGGGCGCTCAATCTTCGTCAAACTGCTCCCTGGGGTTATGGGTCCCGGCGTTCGCCGGGACGACACCGATGTTGTGGAGCGCGCTGCGATCTCATTGGCATGATCGCACCCACACACCACTAACCACCCATTCACCATGACGCCGCGCATGTCATTCGAACGGACGTTCCGTACTGCGTGAATCTACGGGGCCGCTGGCCGACCGGATAACGCCGCGTTCACCATCTGCCGAAAACCAGCATCAAGGCCGGCCATCGCATTCGGCCTCGCAACACCCCTTATACTTTTACTCCCTACTCATCGACACGGGGAACCCGCCAGGTGCGGTTCGAGTGCCCCGCGTAAGAGTAGAAGCGTATGAATACCGCACGCATTGTCGTTCTCGTCATCGCGCTGGGCGCCGGTGGTGTCGCTGCGTATCTGGCGAGCGGCTTCGACAACAAGCCCGCGCCCGTCCTGCCCGTCGCCGAGAAGCTGCCGACCGTCGAGGTCCTCGTCGCCAAGTCCGACATCGGGCTCGGCCAGGCCGTGAAGCCCGAGGACCTGCAATGGCAGGCCTGGCCGGCAGCGACCGCGAGCAGCGCCTTCATCCGCCGCGACAGCAGGCCCGAGGCGCAGACCCAGATCGCCGGCTCGATCGCCCGCGTCCCCCTGATGCAGGGCGAGCCGATCCGCGAGCAGAAGCTGGTCAAGGCCGACGGCTCCGGCTTCATGGCCGCGATCCTGCCCGCCGGGATGCGCGCCGTTTCCACCGAGATTTCAGCCGAGACCGCCGCTGGCGGCTTCATCCTTCCGAATGACCGCGTCGACATCGTCTTGACCCGCCGTCTGAAGAACCCCGACGGCGCCAACAACAATAACGGTCCGACCGGCGGCAACGACCTCGTCCTGTCCGAGGTCATCCTGACCAACATCCGCGTGCTCGCGATCGACCAGGCGCCGAAGGAGAAGGACGGCCAGAACGCCGTCGTCGGCAAGACCGTCACGCTCGAGCTTCGGCCCGACCAGGTCGCAGTGCTCGCAGCCGCGCGCCAGGGCGGCACGCTCCAGCTCGCGCTGCGGAGCATCGTCGATGCCAACGCAGTCGACGGCACGCCCGAGGACCAGGGGATCAAGCGTGCGGGCGGCGTGAACGTGATCCGTTACGGGGTGCAGGCACGGCAATTGACGTCACAGAAGTGATGATGGGGATAGCATGAACTACGGGGATGATCGGATGGGCCTGCGCCTTCGGGGGAAGCGCACGCGCTCGTTCTGGACGGGGACGATGCTGATGCTGGGGCTGCTCGCAGCCCCCGACCTCGTCAGCGCGACGGATGCGCCGGTCGGCGACCAGGCGCCGATGCAGGCACCGGATCTCGGCGTGTCGTCGGTCGGGACCATCGCGTCGGCGAAGACGCGTTTTCTCTCGCTTGGCGTCGGCAAATCCGTCGTCATCGACCTGCCGCGCGAGGTCAAGGACGTGCTGGTGGCCGATCCCAAGATCGCCAATGCAGTGATCCGCTCGGCCCAGCGCGCCTATATCATCGGCGGCCAGGTCGGCCAGACCAACGTCGTGTTCTTCACTGCCGACGGCCAGCAGGTCGCCTCCTATGACATCGCAGTGAAGCGCGACCTCAACGGCATGCGCGCGGCCCTGCGCCAGTCGCTGCCGGGCGTCCAGATCGAAGGCGTCGGCGACAGCGTGATGCTGACCGGATCGGTGTCGAGCCCGGTCGAGGCCCAGCAGGCCGGCGAGGTCGCCGCAAAACTGGTCGGCGGCTCGGACAAGGTCGTCAACAGCATCGTCGTGCGCGGCCGCGACCAGGTGATGCTCAAGGTCGTCGTCGGCGAAGTGCGCCGCGACATCGTCAAGCAGCTCGGCGTCGATCTCAGCGCCAGCCTGAACGCCGGCACCGCGGTGGTGAATTTCAACAATTCCAACCCGTTCTCGGTCTCGGGCGGACCGATCGTCGGCAGCAACGGGCTCGGCGTCGCCGGCCTCGCCAAGGGCGTCGCCACCGTCAGCGCCACCATGCGCGCGATGGAAAGCGCCGGCGTCATGCGCACGCTCGCCGAACCGAGCCTGACCGCGATCTCGGGCGAATCCGCCACCTTCATCGCCGGCGGCGAATTCCCGATCCCGGCAGGCTATTCCTGCGATCCGGTCACCCACGTCTGTACCACCCAGGTCACCTACAAGAAGTTCGGCATCTCCCTGAACTTCACTCCCGTCGTGCTCAGCGAAGGTCGCATCAGCCTGCGCGTGATGACCGAGGTCTCGGAGCTGTCGAATACGAACTCGATCACGTTGACGCAGGCGGTGTCCTCGACCTCGAGCAACTCGATCACCATCCCCTCGATCCAGACTCGCCGCGCCGAGACGACGCTGGAAATTCCCTCGGGCGGCTCGATGGCGATGGCCGGCCTGATCCAGCAGCAGACCAAGCAGGCGATCAACGGCCTGCCCGGCGTCGACCAGGTGCCGATCATCGGCGCGCTGTTCCGCAGCCAGGACTTCGTCAACAACGAGACCGAGCTGATGGTGATCGTGACGCCCTATGTGGTGCGCGCGGTCGCCCAGAAGGAATTGGCGCGGCCCGACGACGGCTTCGCGCCGGCCTCGGACGCGCAGACCGCACTGCTCGGCCGCATGAACCGCCTCTATGGCATCGCGCGTCGCGTCGATCCGATTGCCGGCGCGCCCGGCGATTTCGGCTTCATCATCGACTGAGACGAACGGACGGCTGGGGAACGGGGCGGGAATCGGGCAAGAGGGGACGAAGCGATGACGAAGACGACAGCCGATCGACGTCGCAATCTAGGCGTTGCGCTGGCACTGACGGGGCTCTCCGTCATGCTGGGCGCCTGCAACACCACCGGTGAGATCGTCACCCAGACGGTACCGACCGACTATCGCCAGCGCCACCCGATCGCGGTGCAGGAAGGCAAGAAGTCGATCGTGATCTTCGTCGGCAAGGCGAGGGGCGGCCTGTCGGCCGCGCAGCATTCGGACGTCGCGGGCATCGCCCGGGACTGGGTGCGCGAAGGCACCGGCTCCGTCGTCGTCGACGTTCCCGTCGACGCTGCGAATTCGCGCGCGGCGGCTGCGACCTATCGGGAAATCCGTTCCGTGCTCGCATCCGGCGGCGTGCCGTCGCGTGCCATCGTCCAGCATCCCTATCGCCCTGAAGATCCCGGGCTGCTGCCCACCATCCGCCTGAGCTATTCGAAGATCGCCGCGGTCGCCGGCCCCTGCGGGCTGTGGCCGGAAGACCTCGGCCCCAACATCCTCGATCCCGGCTACAACGAGAACCGGCCCTACTTCAATCTGGGCTGCGCCAGCCAGCGCAATCTCGCCGCGATGATCGACAATCCGGCCGACCTCGAGCAGCCGCGATCCGAGACGCCGGCCTATACCGCGCGGCGCGACATCGCCTTTGATCGCTACCGCAAGGGCACTGCGATCTCGACTCCCAATTCCGAGGCCGACAGGGCCAAGCTCAGCGACACAGGCAAATGACGGGCATCCACGACGAAGAAGCGGACGATCCGCAGCACCCCGAGGAACACATTGCGCCGGTTCCCCGCATTTCGGTGCAGGCCTTTTGCGAGACCGAGAAGACGCTGGCCGCGGTAACCGCGGCCGGGCAGGACCGCCGGCTCGCCAAGGCGCACCTCACCGCCAAGGACGGTGGCCTTGCCGCGGCGATCGAAGTCTATGAATCGATGCCGACGCCGAACGTGATCGTGATCGAATCCGACGGCACGCGCGACATCCTCGAGGGACTGGACGACCTCGCCGGCGTCTGCGACCCCGGCACACGCGTGGTCGTGATCGGCAATCCCAACGACACCGCGCCCTATCGCGAGCTGGTGCGCCGCGGCGTCAACGATTATGTGGTGGGACCGGTCGAAACCCTCGACGTGGTCCGCTCCATCTGCAGCCTGTTCTCGGCCTCCGAGGCCATCATCACCGGCCGCGTCATCGCGGTGGTGGGCGCCAAGGGCGGCGTCGGCGCCTCCACCGTCGCGCACAATTTGGCCTGGACCATCGCCCGTGACCTCGCGCTCGATTCCGTCGTGATCGACCTCGACCTCGCCTTCGGCACCGCGGGCCTCGACTACAACCAGGACCCGGTGCAGGGTATCGCCAACGCGGTGCTGTCGCAGGACCGGCCGGACACGGCGTTGATGGAGCGCCTGCTCTCCAAATGCACCGAGCGCCTCAGCCTGCTCGCGGCGCCTGCCACCCTCGACCGCGTCTATGATTTCGGCGCCGAAGCTTTCGACGCCGTGTTCGACACGCTGCGCATGACCACGCCCTGCATCGTGCTCGACGTTCCCCACCAATGGTCCGGCTGGACGCGGCGCGCGCTGGTGAACGCCGACGACATCGTCATCGTGGCCGAGCCCGATCTCGCCAATTTGCGCAACACCAAGAACATGCTGAGCGTGCTGAAGGCGGCGCGGCCAAACGACCGGCCGCCGCTGTATTGCATCAACCAGGTCGGCATGCACAAGCGCGCGGAGATCGAGGTCAAGGCGTTCGCCAAGACCATGGAAAGCCAGCCGATCGCGGTGATCCCGTTCGATTCAAAGCTGTTCTCCACCGCCGCCAATAACGGCCAGATGATCGCGGAGGTCTCCAAGAACCACCGCACCACCGAGCTGTTCCAGAACATGGCGAACCGCCTCGCCGGCCGCGGCGAGGTGAAGAAGCCGAAGCGCTCGCTGCTCGGACCGCTGCTGAAGAAGTTGAAGGGCAAGTCAAGCCGCAACTCGGCGCCGCATCGCAAGGCGTCGTAAGCGTACACCAAAAGGGGCGGACTACTTATCCGCCCGCTGCTGCTTCTTCGCCAGCAGCTGCCGCAGCGCCGCGACCTTGGCCGCGGCCTGGTCCGGCGGCAAATCTGCCTTCACGAGGATTTCGGCCTCGGCCTCGCGGCCCTGCAATCCCAGCACGAGCGCGAGATTGGCGCGGACCCGCGCATCGTTCTGATTGCGCTGATAAGCGCGGCCGAGCACCTGTTCGGCCTTCGGCAGATTGTTTTGCAGCATATAGGACAGGCCGAGATTGGACAGCACGGTCGGCTCGTCCGGCACGATCTTCAACGCCGCGGCATAATATTGCTGCGCCTCCTCGTTGCGGCCGAGCTGATCGAGCGCCGCACCTTGCGCCGACAGGATGCGCCAGTCCGGATCCTCCGGCGCATGCGCGCGGCTGAGGACGTCGAAGGCCTGCTGGAAATTGCCGCTGTCGGCGAGCGCGCGGCCATAGCCGGCGAGCAGCGCCTTGTTGCTGGGATGGGCGAGCACCGCCTGCTCCATGACCGCAACCGCCTGCGCGCGCTGGCCGGTCTCGCGCAGCGCCTTGCCGTAGGCGAGCGCAACGTTGGGATCACTGGGCTTGGCGCGATAGCGCTCGCGCAAGGCGTCCATCTCTGGCTTGGCGTCGGCTTTGACCGCCGTTTCCGATCTGACACCGAGCGCACCGGTCACATCCTCGATGCCGGCGGTCTGGCAGCCACCGAGGACAAGCACCAGGAGTGCGGGAAGCAGCAATCTCGCCGGGGGAGAGGCGAGGGACGAACGCTTGGACATACTCTGATCACTCGGCAACTGATCAGAGATGCTTACCGATTAACGCTAAAGTCCCGTTAAGGACGCGGCCTGGGAGATCTTAGTCGGTGAACTCGGCACCGAATTCGCAGCCGATGCGCCAGCGCAGGCGGCATTGGCGGGAATAATCAGGTGCGAAAATGATGGTGAATTGCGGCGGCACTTCCAGGAATTCCGCCACCACCTTCACGCCGCCATCCGAAATATCGGTGATCGTGCAGTCCCGCGGCAGCGAGCCCGCGCCAAAATGGATCTTGGCGAGCCGGCTGCACACCCGACGTTCGCTTCTCCGGCGATTTGCAAGCATTTGAATTGTTCACCCGTTAGACCACGGCCCATCCCGCAGCCTCAGGAATAGCGGACATTCGTTGGAATGTGCTGAGGACAGAAGCCGGCATTCGAGGCTTAGTGTCGGCGTGGCGTTTACGATTGGTTAGGGCTTGCTCGCCCTCCGGGATCGTTCCCGTATTGTTCTTGCGGAGAAGGTCCGTCTCTGCTACCCCTAATTGTGCGAGAGGGGCAGGCTGGTTTGAGCATGGTTCAGCGGGTTTCCACCGTCGCCTTTGAGGGGATCGAGGCCCGCGCGGTCGACGTGCAGGTGCAGGTCGCGCCGGGCCTGCCGGCGTTCGCGATCGTCGGCCTGCCGGACAAGGCGGTGTCGGAGGCGCGCGAGCGGGTGCGCTCGGCGCTAATCGCCTCAGGGTTGGCGCTGCCGGCGCGGCGAATCATCGTCAACCTGGCGCCGGCCGACCTCCCGAAGGAAGGCAGCCATTACGACCTGCCGATCGCACTCGGCTTGATGGCGGCGATCGGCGCGATCCCGCCGGATGCGCTGACCGGCTTCACCGTGCTCGGCGAGCTCGGCCTCGACGGCTCGATCGCGCCCGTGGCCGGCGTTCTTCCCGCCGCGTTCGGCGCCAATATGCGCGAGGAAGGGCTGATCTGCCCGGCCTCGTGCGGCTCCGAAGCGGCATGGGCGAGCCCGGACATCCAGATCATCGCGGCAAGCTCGCTGATCCAGATCGCCAATCACTTCAAGGGCACCCAGGTGCTGTCGCGGCCGTCACCGAAGGTGCATGAGCCCGCCGCCTCCACGCTCGACCTGCGCGACATCAAGGGCCAGGAAAGCGCCAAGCGCGCGCTGGAGATCGCCGCCGCCGGCGGGCATCACTTGCTCATGATCGGGGCGCCCGGGGCCGGCAAATCGATGCTGGCGGCGCGCCTGCCCTCGATCCTGCCGCCGCTGTCACCGAGCGAACTGCTCGAGGTCTCGATGATCGCCTCCGTTGCCGGCGAAATCGAGGGCGGCGCGCTGACGGCCAAGCGGCCGTTCCGCTCGCCGCATCATTCCGCGAGCATGGCCGCGCTCACCGGCGGCGGCATGCGCGCAAAGCCCGGCGAGATCTCGCTGGCACATCAGGGCGTGCTGTTCCTCGACGAATTGCCGGAGTTCGATCCGCGCGTGCTGGATTCGCTCCGGCAGCCGCTGGAGAACGGCGAGGTCGCGGTGTCGCGCGCCAATCATCGCGTCACTTACCCTGCCCGCTTCATGCTGGTCGCGGCGATGAATCCGTGCCGCTGCGGCAACGCGTTCGAGCCGGGCTATGCCTGCAAGCGCGGCCGCGTCGACCGGTGCACCGGCGACTACCAGGCGCGCATCTCCGGCCCGCTGATGGACCGTATCGACCTGCGCATCGAAGTTCCTGCCGTGACCGCAGCCGACTTGATCCTGCCGCCCCCGGCGGAAGGCTCCGCCGAAGTCGCCGCCCGCGTGGCGGCGGCGCGCGACATCCAGCTCGCGCGTTATGCCGATGCCGGCCTGCCCCGTGTCCGCACCAATGCCGAGGCTCCTGCCTCTGTGCTGGAGGAGATCGCAAAGCCGGACGCGCAGGGCCAGAAGCTGCTGCGCGACGCTGCCGAGACCATGCGGCTGTCGGCGCGCGGCTATCACCGCGTGCTGCGGGTGGCGCGCACGCTGGCGGACCTCGATCGAGCCGACAAGATCGGCCGGCTGCATCTCGCCGAAGCGCTGTCCTACCGCGCACTCGCGGAGGATGTGCGCCAGATGGCTTGATCATTCCGCGCATCAACCCGGCGGTAACGAGTTTCCTTTACGCTCTGCAAACCATAAAGCCCAATGAGTTCCCCGGGCCTCGGCGAGTAGAGTGTCATGTTGCGTTTCAAGATCCTGGCCTCGGTTGTTCCCTTGTTGGCGGCTGCGGTGTTCGCCCGCGCGGAGATCGGATCGGTCTCGCATCCCTGCATCGCCCTCGGCGAAACCTCGGTCGAGCTCACCTCCCTGTTCTGGACCGCCGGCGTCCATGTCGCCTTCACCGAGGATCCCGCCCGGGCCACGGTGCGGGTTCAGATCACCGACGATGCCGATACAGCGGACTTCGCCGTGGTCGACGACGGTCTCGGTTCCGAGCCGGATTCCTGTCAGGCCAATCCCTCGACGCGCCTCGTCTCGATTGCCGCTCAGCCCGTCGATGGCGGCCAGGTGATCTATCTCTCCACCGAAGGGCCGGCGGATTACCGCATCTATGTGCGCTCGAAGTCGTTCTCGCAGCGCGAGGCCGCGGCGCTGATCGTCGGCGCCCATGGCGGCCATCGCCCGCTCCCGCTCCAAGCCGCCTCGCTCTGAGCCGTTAACACCTGGTCAACCCTGTTTGGAGGCAGCGCCAAAGCCTCAAGCTGTTCGCAAGGTCGGCGCGACATCGTCGCAGACGGCGGGTGGCGGGATTTCGAAGAAGAGTCGGGGTCGGTGGCGATGGGTCGGACGTTCCGGATCAAGGTGCGCATGCGCCGCTTCAGGCGACAGCATCCCCGCATCGCTTTCGCGATCCGCTCTTTCATGATCTTCTCGGCGACCTTCGGCGGCGCCTATGGCTTCGTGTCCGGCAGCCGGTCCGAGAACTCCGGCTACGATCCCCACACCTTTGCGATCGGCGCGAGCTTCCTGTTCGCGCTCGCCTGCCTCGGCCTTGCGACGCTGAGCATGCGCCTGCGTTTCGTGGGCAAGCGGCTGCGTACGCTCGCCGCCCACAACGAGGCGCTGATCGATCGCAATTGGGAGCTGAAGGAGGCGGAAGAACGCGCCCGCAGCCTGTTCGAGCAGCAGGGCGACCTCATCGTGCTGCGCGCTACCGATGGCCGCATCACCTTTGCCAACGAAGCCTATTGCGCGCTCGCAGGACAGGCGCGCAGCGCGCTGGTCGGCACGCGCTTCGATTTCGACGTGCTGGAGCAGGGTGACAGCGCCCGCGAGAGCAGCGGCACACGCATCCACGACCAGAAGATCGCAACCCCGCTCGGCGCGCGCTGGATCGCCTGGCGCGAGGGCTATGTCCGCCTCGATGCCGGACAGCCCGCCGAATTGCAGAGCGTGGGGCGCGACGTCACCGACCGCACCGAGACCGAACGCGCTCTGTCCGACGCGCGCGACCAGGCCGACGCCGCCAACCGCGCCAAATCGCGCTTCCTCGCGATGGCCTCGCACGAGATCCGCACGCCACTCAACGGCATCATCGGCATGGGCGGCCTCCTGCTCGACACCAATCTGACCCCGGAGCAGGCGACCTATGCCAAGGCGGTGAAAACCTCGGGCGAAGCCTTGATGGCGCTGATCGAGGAACTGCTCGACTATTCCAAGATCGAGGCCGGCAAGCTTGATCTGGAGCAGCGTCCCTTCGCGCTCTCGACCCTGGTCGAGGAGATCACCGAGCTGCTCGCGCCCCGCGCGCAGGCCAAGGCGCTCGAGATCGCCGCCTATGTCGACGAGCGCCTGCCGCTGGAGGTGGTCGGTGATGCCGCGCGGCTGCGCCAGGTGCTGTTCAACCTCGCCGGCAACGCCATCAAGTTCACCGCGAGCGGTGGCGTCGCGCTGATCGTCGAGCCCGGCATCTGGCCGAACGAGGTCAGCTTCCTGGTCCGCGACACCGGCATCGGCATTGCGCCGGAGGCGCAGCAGCGCATCTTCCGCGAATTCGAGCAGGCCGACGAGCGCGTCGCCCGCACCTATGGCGGCACCGGGCTCGGCCTTTCCATCAGCGAGCGCATCGTCAAGCGCATGGGCGGCCGGATCACGCTCGCGAGCGAGCCGGGCAAAGGCTCGACCTTCGAGATCGCGGTGCCGCTTCCGCCGTCGCAAGCCAGCGCGGGACAGACGGCCTTTCCAAGTCCCGACCTCACCGGCAAGTCGATGCTCCTCGTCGCCGACGGCATCGAGGCCTCGCTGATCGCGCGGCGCCTCGAGCGCTGGGGTGGCCAGACCTGCATGATTACGGATGCCGCGGTCGCCGAAGCGCTGCTGCCGGAACGCTCATGGCACGCGGTGCTGATCGATCGTGCGATCGGCCCTGCCGCGGCCGACCAGCTGGGCGAAATGGCCCGCGCGCATGCGTTGCAGCGCCTCGTGCTGCTGACT
Source organism: Bradyrhizobium sp. CCBAU 65884 (assembly GCF_028128835.1). NCBI lineage: Bacteria > Pseudomonadati > Pseudomonadota > Alphaproteobacteria > Hyphomicrobiales > Nitrobacteraceae > Bradyrhizobium > Bradyrhizobium sp. CCBAU 65884. The sequence goes on from NZ_LBJU01000130.1 coordinate 183,372, forward strand.
TCTGGCTCGCGCCACGAAAAGCTGTCCCCGGCCTTCACCGGTTTTCTGGTGAAGCCACTGCGGGCGGCCTCGCTCGCCGCGCGCCTTGCGATGACGCCGGAGGTGGCCTCGCCCGATCTGGCGCCGGAACCACCGGCGGAAGCTGCCGGCGCGACGCCGGCCAAAGGAGCGACCAAGGGCCTGTCGATCCTCGTCGCCGAGGACAACGAGATCAACGCGCTGTTGATGCGCTCGCTGCTGACGAAGCTCGGCCATCGCGTCGTCATCGCCGTCCACGGCGAGGCCGCGCTGGAGTCCTGGCTCGCCGCTTCATCGGCCGGCACGCCCTATGATCTCGTGCTGATGGACATCCAGATGCCGCAGCTCGACGGCATCGAGGCGACGAAGCGAATCCGAACGCATGAGGCGGCGACCGGCGGCCACCACACGCCGATCCTTGCGCTCACCGCCAATACGCTGGTGGAGGATCGCTATGCCTGCTTCGAGGCGGGCATGAACGGATTCCTGATCAAGCCGCTCGATCGCGACAAGCTGGACGAAGCGCTGGCGGGACTGGCGGCGTCACGGCGGCTGGCCGTCTGATCCGAAAATCTCGCGGGAACTCATCCCGGCAGGCAATCGATAATTGAAATCGACCGCGTTGCGCGTCACCATCCTCCGGGGGCATTTGCAGGAGGGTTTCGCGCATGAACGTGCTTTTCCGCCTCGTATTCATTGTCTTTCTCGCTGGATTTTCCCGACACGCCGCGGCCGATACGCCGGAGCTCATCGCCTCGCTCAAGCAAGGCGGCTACGTGCTGATCTTTCGGCACACCGCCACCGATGACAGCCAAAAGGACGTCTACCCCTTCAAGTTCGACGACATGAGCGCCCAGCGTCAGCTCAGCGAAAAGGGCAGGGACATGGCGCTCCAGATCGGGGCAGCGGTCAAGGACCTCGCGATCCCGATCGGCGATGTCTACACCAGCCGGCTCAACCGTGCGATCGAGGCCGGCAAGCTGATCTCCGGCCGCGAGGTCAAGCCGGTCGACGCGTTGACGGACAGCAGCAACGCCAGCGCATCGGGAATGGCAAACACCACCGGCGCCAATGCAAAGGCCGGGCAGGCCGTGCGCCAGCTCGTCGACGCGCCGCCGAAGGCAGGCAGCAACAATTTCCTGGTCACCCACAAGACGAACATCGCCGATGCCTTCGGCAAGGAGGCCGGCGACGTCGGGGAAGGCGAGGCCTTCGTTTACAAGGCCGGCAGCTCGGGCCCCGCCACCTTTGCCGGACGCCTCAAGCCTGCAGATTGGAGCGCCAAAGCCGGCAAGTGAAGCGCCCACATTCGACCCTGATCGCTGGCGTGATGGAGGGGCCGGATTTCCCCGGCCTCTCGACGAGCCGGCTCACGTGGAGGGTATCCGGCCAACGTCTGCGCAAACCGAGATTTGCCGAGACATTGCCGAAACGCCGCAGACAGATTGACCTTGTGCGACTTGCCCCCGCACGATCGACTTGTGATACCCACGTCTTGCGAGTTCCGACTGAAAGGCTGGCGAACACGTGAGAACATCGGAAGACCGCTCATTTCTCGTATTGCTTGCCGTGGTCACGCTAGCCTTTGGCTGGGTGCTCTGGCCTTTCTCCGGAGCATTGCTGTGGGCCACGCTGCTGGCCATCATCTTCGCCCCGCTCTATCGACGCTTCCTGGAAACCCTCCCGGGAAGGCGCAACCTTGTCGCATTCTCCACCGTCGTCATCGTGGTGGTGATCGTCTTGATCCCTGTCGCGATCGTCATCGCTTCGCTCATCGACCAGGGAGGGGAGCTGTATCAGCGCGTTCAGTCGGGGGAGATCAGTTTTGCTCATCCGCTTCAGCAGCTGAAATCCGCGCTGCCCGACTGGGCTGCTCCCATGGCGGATCGGCTCGCCAGCATCGATTTTTCGGCCCTGAAGGAACGCCTGTCCGGTCTGCTCGTCCCGGCCGGCCAGCAGCTGGCCGGGCACGCGATCAACATCGGTCAGTTGACCCTCGAATTCGTCGCAAGCTTGCTCGTGATGTTGTACCTGCTGTTTTTTCTGCTGCGCGACGGTGACGAGCTGAACGCACGCATCCGCGACGCCCTGCCGCTGCGTGCGAGCCACAGCGCCGAGATTCTGCATGCGTTCACCCTGGCGGTTCGCGGGACCATCAAGGGAATCATCCTCGTTGCCCTGATTCAGGGCGCGCTTGGCGGGGTGATCTTCTGGCTGCTCGGACTGACGGCGCCGCTACTGGCGGGCGCGCTGATGGCGCTGCTCTCGCTTCTGCCCGTGCTCGGCTCCGCGCTGGTATGGCTTCCGGCCGGGCTCTATCTGCTCGTGGCAGGCTCGGTCACGAAGGGAATCATCCTGCTCGCTTTCGGCACCTTCGTGATCGGCCTCGCGGACAACTTTCTCCGCCCCATCCTGGTAGGACAGTCGATCCGGATGCCGAGCTACATTGTGTTGCTCGCCACCCTGGGCGGACTTGCGGCTTTCGGAGCAAACGGCTTCGTCATCGGCCCACTCGTCGCGGCTATGTTCCTGACGGCCTGGCAGGTCTTCGTCCGCTCGAAAGAGCAACAGGAGGTCCGGAAATGACCTGCTACGCGGCGCAAGCTATGAAGCGCGGTGCGGAGAGCTTGTCGGGCGGCCCCGGGGTGCCCTTGAAGATGGTGTCGGTCTTTGCCGCACGCTTGCAATGCGGACATACGAAGAGATGCGCAATGACCGGAACCGGCTCGTCCGCGAGCAGTTCCGAGCGGTACCACCTCATCTCGACATGGCAATCCGGGCAGGTCGGTGCTTCGAGCTGTTCCGCAGCACTTCTGAGACGATCAACCATCGAGCCCTCGCGTTTTCGAAGGTCATAGCCCAATACCTCTTGCCGGTCTGCAACAAAAGACACGCTGCACGAACGCGCAGGATCCGCCGACCGCCGCGACTACAGTCGCCTGAGCGCCACGTTCTCCACGGTGTGGTCGGCGCCCTTCTTCAGGATCAGCGTCGCGCGAGGGCGGGTCGGCAGGATATTGTCCTCGAGATTGGCGAGGTTGGTGCGCTCCCAGATCGCGATCGCGGTGGCAGTGGCTTCCTCGTCCGACAGCAGCGCGTAGCGGTTGAAGTAGGACTTTGGATTGGTGAATGCGGTGTCGCGCAGCGCCAGGAAGCGCTTGATGTACCATTGCCGCAACGGGGCTTCGTCGGCGTCGATATAGACCGAGAAATCGAAGAAGTCGGAGACCACGGGCACCGCCTTGCCGTCGCGCGGCAGCTTGCCGGTCTGCAGCACGTTGACGCCCTCGACGATCAGGATATCGGGCTGGTCGATCTCGGCCCACTGGTTCGGCACGATGTCGTAGGTCAGATGCGAATAGACGGGCGCACGCACATGGCGGCGGCCGGACTTGATATCGGAGAGGAAGCTGAGCAGCAGCGGCAGGTCGTAGCTTTCCGGAAAGCCCTTCTTCTGCATGATGCCCTGCCGGTCGAGCACGGCGTTCGGATAGAGGAATCCGTCGGTGGTGATGAGTTCGACCTTCGGGCGCGGCGACCAGCGCGCCAGCAGGGCCTGGAGCACGCGGGCCGTGGTGGATTTTCCGACCGCGACCGAGCCGGCGACGCCGATGATGTAGGGCACCTTGCGGTCGCGGATGTTGAGGAACTGGCGCTCCGCATAATACAGGCGCTGCATCGCATCGACATAGATCGAGAGCAGGCGCGACAACGGAAGATAAATGTCCTCGACTTCCTTGAGATCGAGGCGATCGTGCAGCGAGCGCAGCCGGTCGAACTCGCCCGGCTCCAGCGTCATCGGCGTATCGTCGCGCAGACGCGCCCACTCCTCGCGCGAATAGATGCGGTACGGATTATACTGCTGCTCGGGTGCGCGGATGTCCATAACGCGACCTTTCCCTTGGGGCTTATACTAGCCCTTACGCGACGCTTTCTCTTCCAGCCCTGACATATTCGTACGCTTGTCGAGCGCCGCTTCCACCTCTTCCAGCTTTACGCCGCGGGCCTTCAGCAAGACAAGGAAGTGATAGAGCAGGTCGGCACTCTCGGCGATCAGATGCGCGCGATCGTTTTCGACTGCTGCGATTACGGTTTCGACTGCTTCCTCACCGAACTTCTTGGCGCAATGCTCTGCGCCCTTGTCGAGGAGCTTGCGGGTATAGGACGCTTCGCCGCCGGCCGCCGCGCGGGCGTCGATGGTCTCGGCCAGATCGTGGATCGTGAAACGCGGCATCGGAATTACTCGGAAACACGCTTGGCAACACACTTGGCCACGGAGGCCATTCCCCGCTACCTCATGTAGCACTTTTACGAACGGGAGTCGTCAGGCATCGAGGCGCATGGCCAGTCCGCGCCGGGCCATGTGCTCCTTGGCTTCGCGGATGGTGAATTCCCCGAAATGGAAGATCGAGGCGGCCAGCACGGCCGTGGCGTGGCCGTCGCGGATACCGTCGACGAGGTGGTCGAGATTGCCGACGCCGCCTGAGGCGATCACGGGCACGGCAACGCTGTCGGCGATCGCCCGGGTCAGCGGGATGTCGAAGCCCTGCCTCGTGCCGTCGCGATCCATCGAGGTCAGCAGGATCTCGCCGGCGCCGAGCGAGACCACTTCCTGGGCATATTCGATGGCGTCGATGCCGGTCGAATTGCGACCGCCATGGGTGAAGATCTCCCAACGGTCGCCGCCGGGGCGCTTGACGCGCTTGGCATCGATCGCAACCACGACGCATTGCTCGCCGAATTTCTCGGCCGCTTCCTTGACGAACTCGCGCCGGGATACTGCGGCGCTGTTGATCGAGACCTTGTCGGCGCCGGCGCGCAGCAGCGTCTTGATGTCGTTGACCTCACGCACGCCGCCGCCGACGGTCACAGGCATGAAGCAGGCCTCCGCCGTGCGCCGGACCACGTCCAGCATGATGCCGCGATTCTCATGGGTCGCGGTGATGTCGAGGAAGGTGAGTTCGTCTGCGCCGGCGGCGTCATAGGCGATCGCGGCTTCGACGGGGTCGCCGGCATCTCTGAGATCAACGAAGTTGACGCCCTTGACGACCCGTCCGTCCTTGACGTCGAGGCAGGGGATCACGCGCACCTTGAACATGTGTCAGCTCCCAGGCGCGCGCGCGTTGCGGATCAAGGTGAGGGCGGCGGCGGGATCGAGCCGGCCGTCATAGAGCGCGCGGCCGGCGATCGCGCCAGCGAGCTTTTTCGCGCGCGGTGTCAGCATGGCTTTCACATCTTCGATCGAGGCGAGGCCGCCTGAGGCGATCACGGGAATCGAGATGGCGTCGGCCAGCGCGATGGTCGCATCGAGGTTCAGGCCCTTGAGCAGGCCGTCGCGCGCGATGTCGGTGAAGATGATGGCGGCAACGCCGGCATCCTCGAAGCGCTTTGCGATCTCCAGCACCGTGACCTGCGAGGTCTCGGCCCAGCCTTCGACCGCGACCTTGCCGTCGCGGGCGTCGAGCCCGACCGCGACGCGGCCGGGGAATTTTTTCGCCGCAGCCTTCACCAGCTCCGGATCGCGCACCGCGGCGGTGCCGATGATGACGCGGGTGATGCCCTTGTCGAGCCAGGCTTCAACGGTCGCGAGATCGCGAATGCCGCCACCGAGCTGCACCGGAATCTTGACCGTCTTCAGCATCGCCTCGACGGCCTCGGCATTCACCGGCTTGCCGGCGAAGGCGCCATCGAGATCGACGACATGGAGATACTCAAAGCCCTGCTCGACGAAGCTCTGCGCCTGCGCGGCAGGATTGAGGTTGAACACGGTCGCGCGCGCCATGTCGCCTTGCTCGAGGCGCACGCATTGGCCGTTCTTGAGATCGATCGCGGGAAAGAGGATCACGGTTTCCATCGCAAAAAGTTCGAGATCAGAGCGAGGCCAAAGCGCTGGCTCTTCTCGGGGTGGAATTGGGTGCCGATCGCGGTGTCCTTGCCGACGATCGCGGTGACAGGCCCGCCGTAATCGGCGCGCGCGAGCACGTCCGCCTCGTTGGCGGCATTGAGGTGGTAGGAGTGCACGAAATAAGCGTGCTGGCCTTTCGGGCCGAGCGGCAGCCTGTTCAGCACCGGATGTTCCTGCAGTACGTCGAGCGTGTTCCAGCCCATGTGCGGAATCTTCAAGCTCTCGTCGCGCGGCGTGATCTTCTCGACGTCGCCGCCGATCCAGTTCAGGCCATCGGTCGTGACGTGCTCCTTGCCGCGGGTCGCCATCAGCTGCATGCCGACGCAGATGCCGAAGAACGGCCGCGCCTTGACCCGCACCGCTTCGGTGATCGCCTCGACCATGCCATTGACGGCATCGAGCCCGCGCCGGCAATCGGCGAAGGCGCCGACGCCCGGCAGCACCAGACGGTCAGCCTCGTAGGCCTGATCGGGATCGCTGGTGACGAAAACCTTTTGCGGATTTTCGAGGCTGCGCGCGGCGCGCTCGAACGCCTTGGCGGCGGAATGCAGATTGCCAGAACCGTAATCGATGATGGCGACGCTCATCTTGACCCTCCCGGTTCTGGAAACAACCCGATGATGCCGCCGGCCGGAATCGGCGGCGGATTCGAGAATGGCTGACCCGGCACGCTGCGGGTCGGCGGCGGGCCGCCGCGATCGACGGCCCATTGATCGTTGACGATGCCGTGCTGCTTCTGGCTCCAGCGCTCGAAGAAGCGACGCTCGGCGGTGTCCTCGTCATCGCCAACCACCACGTCGAGCTGCCGCCATTTGCCGCGCGACAGCGTCCAGCGGCGGAGGCTCGAGGCCTCGAAGCCCATCAGCAGCGCGACGATGAGATCGGCGAAGAAGATCGAGCCCCGTCCGACGCCGAGGCTCGACAGTCCGGCGTTGAACGCTGCGACGAAAACCACCCAGCCGATCAGCGCCAGCCACAGCCGATTCCACAGCAGCCAGAACGGACCGAGGATCATCGCCCAGAAATGGAATCCGTCGCGCACGAACACGAACTTGTCGGTCGCGCGCAGATCGGCTCCGGCAGGGGAGGGAGCATGAACTGTGTAGACAGGCATGGTGATGCCCCGTTCCTAGGAATTCAGTGATGCCGCAAGCGGCGCGCAGCCGCTGGCCGAAAGACGTCAGCCGCCGAGCGAGCCCTTGGTGGACGGGATTTCTCCCGCCGCTTTCGGATCGATCGCGACCGCGGTGCGCAGCGCCCGCGCCAGACCCTTGAAGCAGGACTCGGCGATATGGTGGCTGTTATCGCCATATAGGGTCTCGACGTGGAGAGTCACGCCGGCATTCATGGCGAAGGCCTGGAACCACTCGCGCACCAGCTCGGTGTCGAACTCGCCGATCTTGTCGCGGGGGAAGTCGGCCTTGAACACCAGGAACGGGCGGCCCGAGATGTCGATGACCACGCGCGACAGCGTCTCGTCCATCGGCATGTGCACGCCGGCATAGCGGGTGATGCCCGCCATGTTGCCGAGCGCCTGCTTGACCGCCTGGCCGAGCGCGATGCCGGTGTCCTCGGTGGTATGGTGGTAATCAATGTGCAGATCGCCCACCGCCTTGACCGTGAGGTCGATGCGGGAATGGCGGGCGAGGAGATCGAGCATATGGTCGAAAAAGCCGATGCCGGTCGCGATATTGGCCACGCCGGTGCCATCGAGGTTCACGGAGACCTCGATGTCGGTTTCCTTGGTCTTGCGCTTGATCGTCGCGGTGCGCATTGAAACTAGCTCTCATCTGGCTCGGGGGCCGAAAACGCCGGTCTTTTAACAGCCAAATGACGCCTTCGCTACCGCGGGATCGCCTTGGCAGGCCGGCACTTCCACCTATGGTGAGCAAATTGGGGCCGGAGCGGCCCGTTGTGCCCTGGTTGTCCCCTTGCCCCCGACCGCCTAAATCAGGCCGGACAACGAGGTACTTCATGCAGGATTCCCAGAACAGCTCGCCGGGCTGGCACGGCACCACGATTTTGACGGTGCGCAAGGGCGGCAAAGTGGTGGTCGGCGGCGATGGCCAGGTCTCGATCGGCCAGACCGTGATCAAGTCCAACGCTAAAAAGGTCCGCAAGCTCGGCAAGGGCGATGTGATCGGCGGCTTTGCCGGCGCGACCGCCGACGCCTTCACGCTGTTTGAGCGGTTGGAAGCCAAACTCGAGCAATATCCGGGGCAGCTGACCCGGGCCGCGGTCGAGCTGGCCAAGGACTGGCGCACCGACCGTTATTTGCGGCGGCTGGAGGCCATGATGATCGTGGCCGACAAGGACGTCTCCCTGGTGCTGACCGGCACCGGCGACGTGCTCGAACCCGAGGCCGGCGTCATGGCGATCGGCTCCGGCGGCAATTACGCGCTGGCGGCGGCACGGGCCCTGCTCGACACCGACAAGGACGCCGAGACCATCGTCCGCCGCTCCCTCGACATCGCCGCCGACATCTGCGTCTACACCAACCGGAATTTGACGATCGAGAGCCTGGCAGCGGGATAGGCCATGGCGCCCGCCCACACCTTCCGCCCGATGGCCGAGGCCGATCTGCCGATGATCCGGCGCTGGCTGGACGCGCCGCATGTCGCCGAATGGTGGCATGATCCGGAGACGCTCGAGTTCGTCAGCGGCGACCTCGAGCATCCTGACTTGGCGCAGTTCATCGTCAGCCTTGACGGTCGGTCTTTCGCCTATCTGCAGTGCTACCAGATCGGCGATTGGCATGTCAGCTTCGGCTCGCAGCCCGTGGGCACCCGCGGCCTCGATCAATTCATCGGCGAGGCCGACATGGTCGGATGCGGCCACGGCTCGGCTTTCATTCGCGCTTTCATCGATCAGCTCTTTGCCCGCGGCGTGCCGCGCATCGTGATCGACCCCAGCCCCGCCAATCCGCGCGCAATTCGTGCCTATGAGAAAGCTGGATTCGTGCCGCAGCACGAGATCGTTACGCCCGATGGTCCCGCACTCCTGATGATCCGAGACCCATGACGCTTGCCGCGACTTCCACCGCCAAGACGGCGTTTCCGCCGATCGCCTGGGCGGGCATCGCGCTGTTGCTGCTGGCGCTGCAGGCTGCGATCCTGTTCGGCATGGGGCGGGTGCCGATCTGCACCTGCGGCTATGTCAAGCTGTGGCACGGCGTGGTGAACAGCTCGGAGAACTCCCAGCACATCGCCGACTGGTACACCTTTTCCCATGTTCTGCACGGCTTCCTGTTCTATGGCCTGACCTGGCTGCTGTTCGCGCGATTGCCGTTGCTGTCTCTATCCTGGCCGGCTCGACTGATCATCGCCATGCTGATCGAAGGCGCCTGGGAGATCGTCGAGAACTCGCCCTTCATCATCGAGCGCTACCGCGCCGGCACGATCTCGCTGGATTATTTCGGCGACAGCATCGTCAATTCGGTCTCCGACAATCTGGCCATGATGCTCGGGTTCCTCGTCGCGCGCGTTCTGCCCGTATCAGCGACGATCCTGATCGGCCTCGCCTTCGAGATCATGCTGGCGCTGCACATTCGCGACAATCTGACGCTCAATATCCTGATGCTGATCCATCCGATCGAGGCGGTGAAGCAATGGCAATCCGGCCCGCCCATCATCTGACCTAAAAAGCGACTTGTCCTTGACCGCCTCCCGCCCTAGCTAGACAGACATGACAGACTTCTCTCCCCGTGAAATCGTTTCCGAACTCGACCGTTTCATCGTCGGCCAAGCCGACGCCAAGCGCGCCGTCTCGATCGCGCTGCGCAACCGCTGGCGCCGGCAGCAGCTCGAAGGCTCGCTGCGCGAAGAGGTGCTGCCGAAGAACATCCTGATGATCGGCCCCACCGGCGTCGGCAAGACGGAAATCGCGCGGCGGCTGGCCAAGCTCGCGAATGCGCCGTTCCTGAAGGTGGAAGCGACCAAATTCACCGAGGTCGGTTATGTCGGCCGCGACGTCGAGCAGATCGTGCGCGATCTCGTCGAGGTCGCAATCGCCCAGGTCCGCGAGAAGAAGCGCAAGGACGTGCACGCCCGCGCGCAGCTCGCCGCCGAGGAGCGCGTGCTCGATGCGCTGGTCGGCGCCAATGCCAGCGCGGCGACGCGTGAATCCTTCCGCAAGAAGCTGCGTGCCGGCGAGCTCAACGACAAGGAAATCGAGATCGAGACGCAAGGCGGCGGCAGCGGCATGCCGATGTTCGAGATCCCGGGCATGCCGGGCGCGCAGATGGGCGCGATCTCGATCGGCGACATCTTCGGCAAGTTAGGGGGCCGCAGCAAGACGCGGCGGCTGACGGTCGAAGGCTCGCACGAGATCCTCGTCAACGAGGAGTCCGACAAGCTGCTGGACACCGATCAGCTGACGCTGGAGGCGATCAACGCGGTCGAGAACAACGGCATCGTGTTTCTCGACGAGATCGACAAGATCTGCGCGCGCGAGGGCCGTGCGGCCGGCGACGTCTCGCGCGAGGGCGTGCAGCGCGATCTGTTGCCCTTGATCGAGGGCACCACGGTCTCGACCAAGCACGGCGCGGTCAAGACCGACCACATCCTGTTCATCGCCTCCGGCGCCTTCCACGTCGCAAAGCCGTCGGACCTGCTGCCGGAATTGCAGGGCCGCCTGCCGATCCGCGTCGAGCTGCAGGCGCTGACCCGCGACGACATGCGCCGCATCCTGACCGAGCCCGAGGCCTCGCTGATCAAGCAATATGTCGCCTTGATGCAGACCGAGGGCGTGACGCTCGACATCACCGACGGCGCCATCGACGCGCTCGCCGACGTCGCGGTCGCCGTCAATTCCACCGTCGAGAACATCGGCGCGCGGCGGCTGCAGACCGTGATGGAGCGGGTGCTGGACGAGATCTCCTTCACCGCCCCCGACCGCAGCGGCGAGACCGTCAAGGTGGATGCGGATTTCGTGCAGAAGCACGTGGGTGATCTCGCCAAGAACGCCGATCTCAGCCGGTTCATTTTGTAATTTTGGCCTGGCACGCTATCAATCGGTTGTCGTCCCTGCGAAAGCAGGGACCCATAACCACCAGCGGTCCTTGTTGAAACAGATAGTAGCTCCAGCCCTGCCTCAAATAACCTCCTGTGGTTATGGGTCCCGGCTCGCGCTTCGCTTGCCCGGGACGACGGCGGAGGTCGATCGCGCCAGCCCGGGTGCTGCGTGATCGCTCCGATCCAGAACAACCCCTGGCGACTCCTGCTCGCGATCAACGCGGCGGTCATCGTCGGCGTGTTCATTCACAAGATCCAGCTGCCGCCTTACGTCCCTTACATCCATCTCGTGGTCGACTACCATTTCGGGTTCATCAAGCGCGCGCTGATCGGTGCCACCGTCGCGCTGGTCACGGACAAGGTGCCGGTCTGGTCGGTGTTCGCGATCGGCGGGGTGACGTGGCTGGTGACGCTGGCCCTGTACGCAAGGCTGTTTCAGAAGAGCTTTGGCTTCACCGCGAAAACGCTGCCGCTGTTCGTCTTCATTGCGGGCTCGCCGTTCTTCCTCAAGAACTTCATGCACACGCTCGGCCATTTCGACATCTATGGCTGTGCGCTGGCGCTCGTTCTGCTGCTGATGCCGGCTGGGTCGCTGCTGTTCGTGGCTTTGGCCGCGATGTTCTCGATCGTCCTCGTGCTGATCCACCACATTCATCTGCTGATGTATGTGCCGACGATCGTCACCATCGTCGTGATCAGGCACTATCTCGCCTGCGGGCTCAATCGCGGCAATATCGCCTTCGGCATCGTCGCCCTGCTCATTGTCGCGGTGCTGTTCTTTGCGGCGCAATTTTTGGGAACGATGCCGATCCCCGAAGCGGATTTCGTCGCCTATCTGAAGAGCCGGATGGCCGATCCCTCGCGAACCGATCTGCTGCAATTTGCCTACATCTGGTACCAGCCGCTGTCCAAGGAGGTCTCGGACACCTGGGGGCGCCTGCCGCACAACGTCCTCGGCGTGCCCGTGTTCGCGCTGCTGATCTGGCTGCACACGCCGCTGTGGCGTTTCTTCGCGAAGCTCATCGGCGCGCTCGCAAGCGAGACGCACCGCCGCCTCGTGCTCGCGGCACTGATCGGAATCAGCCTCGCCTATCTCGTGATGTTTGCGATGGTGTTCGACTATTCGCGCTGGATCTCGAACTGGGCGGTCTGCATGTTCCTGCTCCTGCATGCCGTGAAGATGCTGCCGGCCGCGCAGGAGACAGCGCTGATCCCGACGGAGGATCAGAAAACGAATATCTTCGGCCTGATCCTCACGCTGATCCCGCGCGTTGGAATCATCCGGCCGTTCTAGAGCACTGGTTGAAGTCAAATCGAGTATGGCCAACAGCGATGCTCTCTCCGTTCCCTCCCCCCTTGTGGGGGAGGGAACGCACTTTCGCCGGAGCGCGTGTCGAGTCTCATCGTTTCAGGTCTTAAAACCTCGCCCGCCTGATCCGCACATACAGCGCGCCCTCGCCGCCATGGCCGATATGCGCCGTCTCGAAGCCGACGACGAAGGCGCGGAATTCCGGCAGGCTCAGCCATTCCGGCACCAGGCGGCGCAGCACGCCGCTTTCGCCGCCGCTGCGGCCCTTGCCGGTGATGACGAGGACGAAGGTCAGGCCGTCGTGATGGGCGCGGTGCAGGAAGCCGGTCAGGGCGCGATGCGCGCGCGTCTGGGTCATGCCGTGCAGATCGAGCCGCGCCTCGATCTCGCTGCGGCCGCGCGACAGCTTTGTGCGCTCGCGCTTGCCGAGCGGCGCCAAGGGCGGGACGGCCGGTTTTGCGGCGCGCGGCGCCGGTGCAGCGGCGACCGGCCGTGGCGATGACGCAGGCCGCGTGACGGGTGCTGCGGGCAAAGGCTCGGTGCGCGGAGCGGCATGCGCCTTCGCCGCGCGGTGCTTCCTCAGCGGCTTGACCTGTTTGGCAACGACTTCCCACAGCTCGCGCTCCTCCTCGCTCAGCGCGCGGCGGCGCGGCGAGGGGCGAGGCTCCAGCACGGGCGGACGGGACGATCGCTTCATTGCTGCCGATGGGGCCGTTTCTTCACTGGCCGCTGGGATTCGGAAGCGGGCTCGATCACGGGACGCGGCGCCGGCAGCGGGACTGGACCCGCGATGGCGACGGTGTCGCTCTTGGTTTCCGCGGGGCCGGCGGCAGCGGCCGGCTTCGCCGTCCCCTTCCCGGGGTCGGTTTGCGGAAACAGCTTGGCGATCTTCTCCGAGGGGCGCGGATCAGGCAGCGGCAGCCGGGCGCCGCGTGCCGAGGGATCGAGGCCCTTCGGCACCAGCATCACGAAATGCATGGGATGGCGCAGTCGCCCCGAGATGCGGCCGGCCTCCTGGCCTGCGCCGAAAAACAGATCGGCGCGCGCGGGACCGATGATGGCCGAGCCGGTATCCTGCGCGATCATCAGCCGATGGAACGGTGTCTTCGAGCGTTCGGACTCGATCGGCAGCTCGCCCTCAATGAAGAACGGCGTGCCGTAGACATGCAGCGCCTTGTCCACCGCGATCGAGCGTCCCGCCGTCAGCGGGATACCCTGCGCGCCCACCGCCTCGTCCTTGTCGGAGAGGTTGACCTCTCGGAAGAAAATATAGGCGCGGTTCTGGCGGCGCAGATCCTTGGCACCGTCAGGATTTTGCGCCATCCACTCCCTGATCTTCTGCATCGACATCTCTTCCTTCGGAATGATGCCGCGCTCGATCAGGACGCGCCCGACGGCAGTGTAGGGATAGCCGTTATAGGCGTCGTAATTCAGCCGGACCGTGCCGCCGTCGTCGAACTTGATCCGCGCCGAGCCCTGGATCTGCGCGAACAGCAGATCGGTCGGATCCTTCAGCCAGGCGATCTCCAGCCCGCGGCCGGCGATCTTGCCGTCCTCGATCTCGCCGCGGTCGTAATAGGGCACCAGCTTGCGGCGGCCGATCTTGCGATAGACCGGGCCCTTGTTGGGCAGGCTGACCGAATCCTGCTTGTAGCCACGCACGAACAGATTCGAGGGGCGGCGATAGACCGGAACGTTGTAGACGTCGGTCGGCGTGCGCGATCCATCCAGCACCGGCTCGTAATAGCCGGTGACGAAACCGTCGGGCTCGCCGAGGCGGGAGATCCGCAGCGGCGCGAAATTCTCCTCGAAGAAGGTCTTTGCTTTGGCGTCGTCGGTGAGATCGAGCGATTTCGCCGCCCGGCAAGGCTCGCTCAGCGAACCTCCCAAGGCTTTCGGCTCGGCCGCGCCGGTTTGTGCATTGATCGGCTTGCAGCTGGCGCGGAACGTCTTGTACGCCGCGAGATGATTGTCATCGCTCCAGCCCTTCACGTCCGCCCAGGCCAGCGGCAGATATTGCGCGCCCGGAATTTCGAACGGCAGCGGGAGCTGCGGATAGGGCAAGGCCCGCGGCGGAGCCGCAGGCAATTGCGGGGGATGATGGTGATGGCTGCGATAGTGGCGCCGCGCGGCCTCGGCGCCGAGCGAAAACGACGACAGCACGACGACACCTGCGCAAAGCGCCGTCGCGCCGGTCTTCAGATAGACCTTAATTCGCGCTTCCGGTGCCAACCAGCTTCCAGTTCGGATCGCGAGAGGTGACGTCGCGGGCGAAAGTCCAGATGTCGGTGATGTCGGCGACCGTGTCGGCGCTGCCGTCGACGATATTGCCGGCCTTGTCTCGGGTGGCCGAGATCATCTGCGAGACGAAGCGAATCGTGAGCTGGGCGGTACGGTCGCGCAGCTCGGCGCCGACGAGTTCGGCCTTGTCGATCGAGACGAAGCGGGTCTCGGTCTTCTGCTCGTTCTTCTCGCGTTCCTTGATCGCGGCCTCGAAGCTGTCATAGACGTCCGAGGACAACAGGTCGCGCAGCGCGCGGCGGTCGCCATTGGCAAAGGCCAGCACGATCATCTCGTAGGCACCGCGGGCGCCCGAGATGAAATGGCGCGGGTCGAACGTGGCATCCTTGTCGACGATGGCATCCAGGCCCTGCGCAAGCGCGGTGCCCGGCTCGGTCAGGCCCTTCCAGCGATCGGAGGGCGGGGTCGGCTCGGCCGTCGGCGCCAGCGGGGCCTGGTCGATCACCTTGCCCGGCATGGTCACGACGTTGTTGTCCTGGGCACCCCCGAGCGCATTGCGAGCGGCGGTCCGATCGAACGGCGGCCGCTCGTTGCCGGTACGCTGCCCGAGCACGCTGCGCAGCCGCAGAAAGATGAAGACCGCCAGCGCCAGGAAGATGATGGTGTAGATGTCCACGTCGGATTCGCTTTCTGGTCTTTGCTCTGGGTCTTCGCTTTGGGGTCGTCGCCGGGAAAATCAATCCGGCCAGTAGACCGTTCCATACGGGAACGGCAAGTCTACATCACCATTTTAGGTCCACGTCAGGTCCGTGGGATGTAGGCACGAAATCTTGCCCGGCCAATGGCGCCTTTTGGCACAGCACCGAGTGTAGCGCGTTTTATGCTTAAGGGGAAACCCGATCCTGCCCGGAAATCGCGCATCTTCAATCATTTAAGGCGCAGTTTTGCGGAAAAGGCGGGATGAACGCGGCGGTTGCGACGCGGCCGGAATCCGCCTCCGGGACCGTTCGTCCTTGTGGAATGAGGCGGCCCTATGTTAGCCAACCGCCGCGAAATTCAGCCCAAATCGGGTAAGGAGAGACTCTCATGACCAATGGTAACGGCACCCCTCCCGAGGCGGCCCAGGCTCCCCAGCTCAACGTGCTGGCGCAATATACCAAGGACCTTTCGTTCGAAAATCCGAACGCGCCCAGCTCGCTCCAGCAGCAGAGCCAGCCTCCCCAGATCAACATCCAGATCAATGTCAGCGCCAACAATCTCAGCGAACAGGAGTTCGAGGTGACGTTGTCGGTCGAAGGCAAGGCCGAGACCGCGGGCAAGATCATGTTCTCGTTCGAGCTCGCCTATGCCGGCGTGTTCCGCATCGCCAACGTGCCGAAGGAGAATCTGCATCCGCTGGTCATGATCGAGTGCCCGCGCCTGCTGTTCCCGTTCGCCCGCGAGATCATCGCGACCGCGGTGCGCGACGGCGGGTTCCCGCCCCTGATGCTGGATCCGGTCGACTTCGTCGGTCTCTACCGCCAGAACATGGAGCGGCAAATGGCCGCTCAGCCGAGCGGCCAGGCCTAACCAGCCGGAGGAGCTGGAGCGGGCAAAAACTCGTTCCAGATCGCCTTGTCGCCGAGCGTTGCGATGAAGGCCTTGTGGGCCTCACGCTCGGCATCGGAAACCCGCGGCGCGAGCGGCACCAGCCGCTGCCGCCGCGGCGCATCGCCAGCCGCATTCACCCGAATCTCCTGAGCGTCCGACGCCAGAAGCAGCTGCGACTGCCGCGCCCCGACCAGATCGACATAGACCTCGGCCAGCAGCTCTGCATCCAGCAGCGCGCCGTGCTTGGTGCGGTGTGAATTGTCGATCGCATAGCGCGAGCAGAGGTCATCGAGCCGGTTGGACACGCCGGGATGCTTGCGCCGCGCCAGCAGCAGCGTATCGACCAGCCGTTCGCGCGGGATCGCCGCGCGCTTGATCTTGTCGAGCTCGGCATTGATGAAGCCGATGTCGAACGAGGCGTTGTGGATCACCAGCGGCGCATCGCCGATGAACTCCAGAAACGCATCGACGACCTCGTGGAACAGCGGCTTGGTCGACAGAAATTCGGCCGACAAACCATGCACCGCAAAGGCTTCCGCCGGCATGTCCCGTTCGGGATTGATATAGACGTGATACGTCTGCCCCGTCGGCATGCGGTTGAGCATCTCGACGCAGCCGATTTCGACCAGACGATCGCCGCGCAGCGGATCGAGGCCGGTGGTTTCGGTATCGAGAACGATTTCGCGCATGTCTTGAGATCAGTAGCTTGAGAGCAGCGTCTTGAGAACCGTGTGAGGCGGCGAATCAGGCTCGCCGCTGCGGCATCTTAACGACCTCGGCCAGGATGTGGGCGATTTGCGCGCGCACCGGGTCAAGTCCGTGTGACGTATCCACCACGAAATCGGCCCGCTTGCGCTTCTCGGCGTCCGGCGTCTGCTTGGCGATGATGGCGTCGAGCTTGGCTTCGTCCATGGTACCGCGCGCCAGCACCCGCTCGCGCTGGAGTTCCGGCGAGGTCGAGACCACGACCACGGCGTCGACCCGCTTCTCGCCGCCGGTCTCAAACAGCAGCGGGATGTCCAGCACCACGACCGGCGCCTTGGCGGCTTCCGCCTCGGCAAAAAACTTTTGCCGGGACGCGCCGAGCATTGGATGGACGATCTGCTCGAGCTGCTTGATGGCAGCGGGATCATGCACGACGCGCGCCGACAGCTTTGGCCGGTCCACCTTGCCGTTCACAGTGGTGCCGGGAAAGGCGGCCTCGATGGCGGGCGCCGCTTCGCCTTCATAGAGCTGATGCACGGCGGCATCGGCGTCGTAGACGGGCACGCCAGCCTCCGCGAACAGTTTCGCGGTGGTAGATTTCCCCATCCCGATCGAGCCGGTCAGTCCCAGGATCCGCATCGGCGCTCAGCCCTGTCTGTCATTCACACCGCAACTAGCCGTTCGCGTCGCAGGAACGCAAGCAGCGGCAGCAGCGGCAAGCCGAGAATGGTGAAATGATCGCCCTCGATCCGCTCGAACAGATGGATCCCCAGGCTTTCAAGCTGATAGGCCCCGACGCTGGTGGTGACGGCGTCGCCGGCAGCGTCCAGATAGGCTGAAAGCTCGTCCTCGGTCATTTCGCGCATGGTCATACGTGCGACCGCGACGTCTTCGAAAACAATCTTGCCGTCATGCGCCACGGCCACGGCGGAATTCAGCTC
Organism: Bradyrhizobium sp. CCBAU 65884; assembly: GCF_028128835.1. Lineage (NCBI taxonomy): Bacteria > Pseudomonadati > Pseudomonadota > Alphaproteobacteria > Hyphomicrobiales > Nitrobacteraceae > Bradyrhizobium > Bradyrhizobium sp. CCBAU 65884. The sequence goes on from NZ_LBJU01000130.1 coordinate 201,093, forward strand.
ATGGCTGTTGCCGGCGAGATCGCGCAATTGCGCCAATGCCTGCGGACGGCCTGCGGGCTTGTTGAAAAGACGGTTGCCAAGAGCCAGTGTCTGATCGGCCCCGATCACGTAGCTTCCGGGATGATTGGCCGAGATCGCCTTGGCCTTTTCGCGCGCCAGCAGCAGTGCGATCTCGCGCGGATTTGAAAGCGCCGAAGCTAATTGAATACCGCGCTCGTCGATATCGGCGGTAATAGCCTTGAACTCCAGCCCGGCATTGGCCAGCAGCATTTTTCGGGCTTTGCTCTGCGAGGCCAGAATCAACGGATGTTTGCCGAGCCACAGACCCATCGCGAAAGCTATCCGGAAGGCCGGTTGCGCTGGCGATCGCTGTAGAGCTTCATGATCGCCGCCGCGGTTTCCTCGATCGAGCGTCGCGTGACATCCAGCAGCGGCCAATCATGCTTGGCACTGAGCTTGCGCGCAAACGCAACTTCCTCGGTGACCGACTGCCTGTCGGTATAGGTGTCGTTGCCGGAGTCGGTCCCCATCGAAAGCAGGCGATTCTGACGGATCTGGATCAGGCGTTCCGGCGTCGCGTGCAGGCTGACGACCAGCGGCCGCGTCAACGTCTCCAGTTGCGAAGGCACAGGAATGCCGGGAACCAGCGGCACGTTGGCGGTGCGGATGCCGCGATTGGCCAGATAAATCGACGTCGGCGTCTTGGAAGTGCGGGACACGCCGACCAGCACCACGTCGGCATCGTCGAGACCTTCGACATGCTGACCATCGTCATGGATCATGGTGTAGTTCAGCGCATCGATGCGCTTGAAATATTCCGCGTTGAGGACGTGCTGGGCGCCGACGCGGCCGGTGGTCGCAGCCCCGAGATAGGCTTCGAACAGCTGCATCACCGGGCCGATGATCGACAGGCTCGGAACATTGATCTCCTTGCACTTGTCCTCGAGCCTCGAGACCAGGTCCTTCTCCAGTAGCGTGAACAGCACGATCCCCGGCGCTTCCTCGATCTCGTCGAGCACGCGGTCGAGCTGCTTCTGGCTGCGCACCAGCGGATAGACATGCTCGACCGGGGTGACGTTGGCGTATTGGGCCGCAACCGCGCGTGCCACGGTGATCAGCGTCTCGCCGGTGGAGTCGGACACGAGGTGCAGATGGAAATAATTGTTCGAGGTTGGCACAAAATCTCTTTGTATGGCGTCGGTGTGGATTGTGGATTTCTGTGGAGCTTAACCCCTCGGAAAGGGTTGCGCGACACCAGGGGCGGGACAAGTGCCAATTTTCTTCACACCGCTGCCCGTCAGGACAAGTCCGGCGCCCTCGCTGCAGGGAAACGGGATTGCGCGGACAACCCCCTTGATAAGCTGCCGACAGAAAGGCGCAAGCCTTTGAAGCTGGCCGACTTATCGTAAATCGCCGCAGCGATCAGGGATATGTTGATGGATGTGAACAAGCGCGCGTGAACGTGCGGACGGAATTGTGTGAGTCCAATCCACGGTCACATAGACTCAAACCTTAAGAATCTAAGATTCTAGATTTGAGGAAGGCGCTACGGACGGATATGTGTGCAGGCAAGACCTTAACGAGTTCTTACTATCCCCAGCGTTCCCTCGGCTGGCTCAGAAATCCGGACGCAGAAAATGTTTGAAGACGTCTATCTCTGGATCAAGGCGCTGCACGTGATCGCCGTCATCTCCTGGATGGCGGGCATGCTCTATCTGCCGCGGCTGTTCGTTTATCACAGCGAGGCCGAAATCGGCTCGAAGCAGTCGGAAACGTTCAAGGTGATGGAACGTCGGCTGCTCAAGGCCATCATCAACCCGGCCATGATCGTCACCTGGCTCGCCGGGCTCTATCTCGCCTGGTCCGGCCACTGGTTCTCGTTTGGCTGGCTGCACGTAAAACTGGCATTGGTCCTGGCGATGTCCGCGGTCCACGGCTTTTTTTCCCGCTGGCTGAAGGATTTCGCCGCGGACCGGCGCCCCCGGACCCAGAAATTCTATAGAATTATCAACGAGGTGCCGACCGTCCTGATGATTCTCATCGTCATCATGGTGATCGTGAAGCCGTTCTAGGCAAGGCGCGCGACGATTAGCTCAGCGCTTCGGCTTGCGGAGAAGGGAGCGATTTTCTATATTATCGATATCCCACCCAACGCAGGCGGATGTGGTTGTGTCTGAGCTTTCCAGAGGCCGGACACCGCATCAGGTTTGAAGCCTCATCGGCACTTAACCTTGCCAGACCTGCGGACCTTATCTTCTCACGTCCGCATTTCAGAGCCTCCTCGCACCCCTCCCAAGGTTACCCACAGGACCACCCCAATGCGGGAAATTAAACTCGAAGACCTCAAGTCCAAAACGCCGGCCGAGCTCGTCTCGTTCGCGGAGGAGAACGGGGTCGAGAATGCCAGCACCATGCGCAAGCAGGAGCTGCTGTTCGCCATCCTCAAGCAGCTCGCGCTCGCCGAGACCGATATTGTCGGCCAGGGCGTCGTCGAGGTTCTCTCCGACGGCTTCGGCTTCCTCCGCTCGCCCGATGCGAATTATCTGCCGGGCCCGGACGACATTTACGTTTCGCCGTCGCAGATCCGCCGTTTCGGCCTGCGCACCGGCGACACCATCGAAGGCCACATCCGTAGCCCGAAAGAGGGCGAACGCTATTTCGCGCTGCTGAAGGTCAACACGCTCAATTTCGAGGATCCGGAAAAGGCCAAGCACAAGGTCAATTTCGACAACCTCACGCCGCTGTTTCCGAATCAGCGTTTCCGCATGGAAATCGACGATCCGACGCGGAAAGACCTTTCTGCACGCGTGATCGACATCGTCGCGCCGATCGGCAAGGGTCAGCGCGCACTGATCGTCGCGCCGCCGCGCACGGGTAAAACCGTGCTGATGCAGAACATCGCGCACTCGATCACGCACAATCACCCCGAATGCTATCTGATCGTGCTGTTGATCGACGAGCGTCCGGAAGAAGTCACGGACATGCAGCGCTCGGTGAAGGGCGAGGTCGTGTCGTCGACCTTCGACGAACCCGCGGTGCGTCACGTCCAGGTCGCCGAGATGGTGATCGAAAAAGCCAAGCGTCTGGTCGAGCACGGCCGCGACGTCGTGATCCTGCTCGATTCGATCACGCGTTTGGGCCGCGCCTACAACACCGTGGTGCCGTCATCCGGCAAGGTGCTGACCGGCGGTGTCGACGCCAATGCGCTGCAGCGCCCGAAGCGCTTCTTTGGTGCCGCCCGCAACATCGAGGAGGGCGGCTCGCTGACCATCATTGCGACCGCGCTGGTCGATACCGGCAGCCGAATGGACGAAGTCATCTTCGAAGAGTTCAAGGGCACCGGTAACTCGGAACTGATCCTGGACCGCAAGGTCTCGGACAAGCGCACCTTCCCGGCGATCGACATCTCGCGCTCCGGCACCCGCAAGGAGGAGCTCATCACCGATCCGCAGGTGCTCAAGAAGATGTACGTGCTTCGCCGCATCCTCAACCCGATGGGCACGATGGACGCGATCGACTTCCTGCTCGACAAGCTGCGCTCGACCAAGAGCAATTCGGAGTTCTTCGACTCCATGAACACCTGAGCATGGTGCAGCAAGAAATTAGAGGGCGCCTTCGGGCGCCCTTTTTCGTTGTGCGGCTTTGCTGCGGCGTAGATGCAGCATGGAGCTGTGTCGACGCGCAGATCCAGATTTCTCAGAAGATGTTGATATACCTACAGAATGCTTGACATCGGCTGGCGGACCTATGCCAAACGGCGAGGTTTTTGCAGCACACTTCCGGATCTATATTGCGATGCAACATGATCTTTGCTGCGGCAAGGGCGCAGCAAAACGGACCGGCCGCGGTCCTGGGAGCGGCCCATTTGCCTTTTCGTCGCGAGCCGGACAAATAGGCCATGCATCCGCGAGACCAGACCATCTTTGCGCTCTCGTCCGGCCGGGCGCCGAGTGCGATCGCCGTGGTGCGCGTCTCGGGTCCGCAAGCCGGTCTGGCGCTGACGACCTTGGCGGGGAAGCTGCCGGCGCCGAGGCAGGCCAGCCGCCGGCTGCTTCGTGACGGCGCGGGCCAGCCGATCGACGATGCGGTCGTGCTGTGGTTTCCGGGGCCGGCCAGCGCGACCGGCGAGGACGTCGCCGAATTCCACGTTCATGGCGGCCGCGCCGTGCTCTCGGTACTGTTCGCTGCAATTTCGATAATTCCGAATATTCGAGCCGCCGAGCCGGGCGAGTTCACGCGGCGCGCGTTCGAGAACGGCAAGCTCGATCTCACCGAGGCCGAAGGCCTCGACGATCTCATCCATGCCGACACCGACCGCCAGCGTCGCCAGGCGCTGCGCCAGCTGCAGGGCCTGCTCGGTGACCGCGCGCGCGACTGGCGCGAGCGCATCATCGAGGCCTCGGCGCTGATCGAGGCCGGCATCGATTTTTCCGACGAGGGCGATGTGCCGGCGGAATTGAGGTCGCCGGCGGTGAAAGCGATCAAGGCCCTGCACGATGAAATCACAGAAGTCCTTGCGGCACAGGGACATTCTGAACGGCTGCGTGAGGGCCTGGTGGTTGCGATCGCGGGCGAGCCGAATGTCGGCAAGTCGACGCTGATGAATCAGCTCGCGCGCCGCGAGGTCGCGATCGTCTCGCCGCATGCCGGCACGACGCGCGACGTGATCGAGGTCCAGCTCGATCTCGATGGCTATCCCGTCACGGTGATCGACACCGCCGGCATCCGCGAGACCGATGATCCGGTCGAGCAGGAGGGCGTGCGCCGCGCGCGAGCGCGGGCCGAGGACGCTGACCTCGTGCTGTGGCTGGTGGAGAGCGAGCAAGCCGTCAATCCGGACGCGCTGCGTTCCCTTCGGAAATCCGAAGGCGGCGATCGGTCGGAGGGGTCCGTCTGGATCGTCCGCAACAAGATTGATCTCGGGGGCCGGGCTAGCAGGTTGAGCAGCGAGTTCGGGATCTCGGCGAGACAGGGTGATGGCATCCCCGAGCTGGTCGATGCGCTGGTGAAATTCGCTTCCGAGTTTTTCGGAACCACCGAGGGCGCGCTGGTGACCCGGGCTCGCCAAAGGGAACTGTTGGTCCGGACGTCGGAGAGCTTGCGCCGGAGTCTGGACCTTGTAGAAGACGGCGAGGAGCTTGCAGCCGAAGAGCTGCGCGCCGCCGCTTACGCCTTGGGCCGATTGCTGGGCCGGGTAGATGTCGAAGACGTCCTCGGCGCCATCTTCCAAAAGTTCTGTATCGGAAAGTAAGGCTAGTTCTTCATTGTAGAACTAGCGCTTGTTCCATTCCTTCTGTCTCACGTGAAACATCCCGCTGCTTTAATCTCGATATCGATCGGGAACCCGCTTCGGAATCGGGGTGGCGTGAAGCGTGAATTGGGGCCTTTGGCTCCTTCGCCTCGTCCGGTCCGGTCTGGGTGCCCGGATGTTTCACGTGAAACACTGGTTGGGTGGAGAGTAAGGCCGGGCGAATAGGAGTTCCTCTCTTCAAGCGAGTCCCAGGACCATTCCAGGGCCTATTTTCGCCTCTTATTGCGAAGAGCCCCTGCGACGAAGCAATCCACGCTGCCTCCGAGAAAGGGATCCTGGATTGCTTCGCTCGCAATGCCTGTGGCCATCATCGGATCCAACATCCACCCAGTCGTCACCTTGCCGGGTGGAATGCCGATTTCGTTTCACGTGAAACACGAAACAATTCAATGGCCATTCTACTGTGCATGGGGTTGTTTTCGTGAAATCGCTTTCGGCCTCCTGGTCCGTGTTTCACGTGAAACATGCCTCGCCAGTTTCTTCTTCCGGCTTTCCCGACACTGAGCTAGAAGTCCGGACATGCGAACAGAGCGAAAGAGCTTCGACGTCATCGTGATTGGCGGCGGCCACGCCGGCTGTGAAGCCGCGGCTGCGTCTGCCCGGATGGGCGCAACGACCGCACTGGTGACGCATCGTTTCTCTACCATCGGTGCGATGTCCTGCAATCCCGCGATCGGCGGCCTCGGTAAGGGTCATTTGGTTCGTGAAGTCGATGCGCTGGACGGTCTGATGGGTCGCGTCGGCGATGCCGGCGGCATCCAGTTTCGCGTGCTCAATCGCCGCAAAGGTCCCGCCGTCCGTGGTCCTCGGGCCCAAGCCGACCGGAAGCTTTATGCCGCTGCGATGCAGGCCGCGATCCGGGAAACCGAGGGTCTTTCCGTCATCCAAGGCGAGGCTGACGAGCTGATCGTGGTTGATAACCGCGTCACCGGACTGCGCCTGGCGGATGGCCGGGAGCTTCGGGCAGGGGCTGTTGTCGTCACCACCGGTACCTTCCTCCGTGGTCTCATTCATCTCGGAGAGAAGAACTGGCCGGCCGGCCGGGTCGGAGAGGCGCCCGCGATGGGTCTTTCCGGCTCCTTCGAGCGCGCCGGCTTCACCCTTGGACGGCTCAAGACCGGCACTCCGCCGCGTCTCGACGGCACCACGATCGACTGGTTCGCAGTCGAAATGCAGCCCGGAGACGAGCCGCCGGAGCCGTTTTCGGTGATGACCGAGCGGATCACCACCCCGCAGATCCAGTGCGGGATCACCCGGACCACATCCGCGACCCATGAGGTGATCCGGGCCAATGTCCATCGCTCCCCGATGTACTCCGGCCAGATCAAGAGCTCTGGTCCCCGCTATTGCCCCTCCATCGAGGACAAGATCGTCCGCTTCGGCGATCGTGACGGTCATCAGATCTTCCTGGAGCCGGAAGGCCTCGACGACAGCACCGTCTATCCCAACGGCATCTCGACCTCGCTGCCGGAGGAGGTCCAGCTCGCGATCCTCGCCAGCATCCCCGGCCTTGAGCGAGTGAAGATGGTCCGGCCGGGCTATGCCATCGAATACGACCACATCGATCCCCGCGAGCTCGATCCGACCCTGCAGACCAAGCGCCTCCGCGGCCTGTTCCTGGCCGGACAGATCAACGGCACCACCGGATACGAAGAGGCTGCCGGGCAGGGCATCGTGGCCGGCCTGAACGCGGCACTGGCTGCGAGCGGGGCCGCATTGACGGTGTTCGACCGTGCCGACGGCTATCTTGGTGTGATGATCGACGACCTCGTCACCCGCGGGATCAGCGAGCCCTATCGGATGTTCACCTCCAGGGCCGAGTATCGCCTGACCTTGCGGGCGGACAATGCCGATCAGCGTCTGACCGAGAAGGGGATCGCTTTGGGGTGCGTCGGCAGTGCCCGGACCCAGCATCACCGCGCCAAGATGGACGCCCTGAACGCGGCCAGGGCGCTGTCGAAGTCGCTGGCGATCACCCCGAACGAAGCGATCAAGCACGGACTGTCCCTGAACCGGGATGGCCAGCGCCGGTCGGCGTTCTCGCTGATGGCCTATCCGGATATCGGCTGGAGCCAGGTCCGCGCGATCTGGCCGGAGCTGTCCGCCATCGATCCCGTCATCGCCACCCATCTCGAGATCGACGCCAAGTACGATGTCTACCTCGATCGCCAGAGCGCCGACGTCGAGGCCTTCCGGCGCGACGAGGGGCTGGTGCTGTCTGAGGTCGATTACCAGCAGGTGCCCGGGCTCTCCAACGAGGTGCGTGCCAAGCTGGAGAAGGCACGGCCGTTCACCGTCGGGCAGGCTGGCCGGATCGACGGCATGACGCCGGCAGCGCTCGGCATTCTCGCGGCCTATCTCCGGCGTGAGGCACGCAAATCCACCAAGGCAATCGCATAGGCGTTTCACGTGAAACAGCGCGGACCGGGCGGGGACAGACCGCTAACGCGACGACCAGGGACAGGCGAGGGCGCGCATCGTCGATCTGACCCGGGACCGACCAAGCCGAAGATCGACAAAGCCAGTGCCAACGATCAGGCGCTCGATTCCGTCATCGCTGCCGACAAGCGTGAGGCGCTCGAGCTCGCGCCCGTTTCACATGAAACGGAAGCCCGGCTCGATCGCTACATCGCGCTGCTGCGGGAGTGGCAGGCCAAGACCAATCTGGTCGCGCCCTCGACCCTGCCGCAGCTCTGGACCCGGCACATCGCCGACTCGCTCCAGCTCGTCGATCTCGCGCCCGCTGCAAAGCGCTGGGCCGACCTCGGCAGTGGCGGCGGCTTCCCCGGCGTCGTCCTGGCCTGCGCCATGGCCGGGACGCCGGGTGCGAGCATTCATCTCGTCGAGCGAATCGCCAAGAAGGCGGCGTTCCTGCGCGAAGCGGTTCGCGTCACCACATCTCCGGGAGTCGTACATCTCGCTGAGATCGGGGATAATGTGGATAGAATCACCGGCCCCGTCGATTGCGTCACCGCCCGTGCGCTGGCTCCGCTACATCAACTCATCGGCTTTGCGGAGCCGCTGATGCGCCAAGGCGCAAAGGCGTTATTTCTCAAGGGTCAAGATGTAGAGGCTGAATTGACCGAAGCCGCTAAATATTGGAATATCGAGCCTCGACTCCACCAAAGCCGCACGGGTGACGGCTGGATCGTGGAGCTCGATGCCGCCGAACGGCGCAGCTGAGGCGCTCAGGGGTTGAGTGGGGAAATTTCGATGACCGTGATTGACGAGCCGCAGCAAGAGCAGACCCAAGAACCGACCCAAGAACCGACCAGCGAGGTGCCGCATGGCCATCCGCGCATCCTGGCGCTGGCGAATCAGAAGGGCGGTGTGGGGAAAACAACCACAGCGATCAATCTTGGCACCGCACTCGCCGCGATCGGCGAGCGTGTCCTGATCGTCGATCTCGATCCGCAGGGCAACGCCTCGACCGGCCTCGGCATCGATCGCCGCAACCGCTCATGCTCGACCTATGACGTGCTGATTGGTGAAGCCCCGCTGCGCGAGGCCGTGGTCTCGACCGCGGTGCCGCGGCTGCACATCGCGCCCTCGACCATGGATCTCTCCGGCCTCGAGCTCGAGCTCGGCACCACGCCTGGCCGCGCCTTCAAGCTGCGCGACGCCATCGGTGCGCTCAACAACAACGTCTCGCCGGATGCCGACTACACCTATGTGCTGATCGACTGCCCGCCCTCGCTCAACCTGCTCACGGTGAACGCGATGGCGGCGTCGGACGCGATCCTGGTGCCGCTGCAGTGCGAGTTCTTCGCGCTCGAAGGTCTGTCGCAATTGCTGCAGACCGTGGAGCAGGTGCGCTCGACGCTCAATCCGAACCTGTCGATCCACGGCATCGTGCTGACCATGTTCGACTCGCGCAACAACCTCTCCAACCAGGTCGTCGCCGACGTCCGGCAGTTCATGGGCGAGAAGGTCTACAAGACCATGATCCCGCGCAACGTGCGCATCTCGGAAGCGCCGTCCTACGGCAAGCCGGTGCTGGTCTACGATCTCAAATGCGTCGGCAGCGAAGCCTATTTGCGGCTCGCCACCGAAGTGATCCAGCGCGAGCGCGAGCTGCGCGTCACGCATTGACGAGGCCGTAGGGTGGGCAAAGGCGTCTTCGCCGTGCCCACCGTCTTCCACACACGATCGGTGGGCACGCTTCGCTTTGCCCACCCCAAGATTCTACGATTCGAAATTCAGTTCTGGAGTGCTGCACCGTGAATCCAAGGGAGCTGGCGATGGCCGACGAAGCGCGTTCGCGACTGGGCCGGGGTCTTGCAAGTCTGATCGGTGACGTCGGCGGCGAGGCTCAGCATGTCGATCGGCCGCGCGCGCAGCGCAAGGTGCCGATCGAGTTCATCAAGGCCAATCCGCGCAATCCGCGCCGCACCTTTTCGGACACCGAGCTGAAGGAGCTCAGCGAGTCGATCAGGCAGCACGGCGTGATCCAGCCGATCGTGGTGCGTCCGGTGAAGGGCGCACAGGACCGCTTTGAGATCATCGCCGGCGAACGGCGCTGGCGCGCCTCGCAGATGGCCGGCCTGCACGAAGTGCCGATCGTCCCGGTCGACATCAGCGACAGCGACGCGCTGGAGTTCGCGATCGTCGAGAACGTGCAGCGCGAGGACCTCAACCCGATGGAAGAGGCGCAGGGTTATCATGCGCTCGCCAACGAGTTCAAACGCAGCCAGGACGACATCGCAAAGGTCGTCGGCAAGAGCCGCAGCCACGTCGCCAACATGATGCGGCTGACGAAGCTGCCGGCCGAGGTGCAGGCCTTCATCGCGACCGGTGAGCTGACCGCAGGCCACGCCCGCGCGCTGATCGGCGTGCCCGATCCGCTCGCCGCCGCCAAGCGCATCGTCGAGGAGGGCCTCAACGTCCGCCAGGCCGAAGCGCTCGCGCATGAAGAGGGCGTACCGGAGCGCAAGCCGCAAAAGGCGCGCGCCACCGGCGGCAAGGAAAAGGACCCCGACACGATCGATCTCGAAAAGCGCGTCAGCGACGCGCTCGGCCTCAAGGTCACCGTCAATCACCGCGATCCCGGCGGCTCGGTCCAGATCAGCTACAGCAACCTCGATCAGCTCGACGAAGTGATGAAGCGGCTGGCGAAGGGCGTGCTGTAGGCCAAGCCCTCGCTGTCATCCCCGCGAACGCGGGGACCCATACCGCGTGATTTATCGATCGGACCGGGCGCGCAGTACCGGACCGCAAGTCTTCGCCAAACGACTTCCTGTGGTTATGGATTCCCGCGTTCGCGGGGATGACAGCGTGGCTCAGCCCCGCCGCTTCGCGTTCGCGGCGATCGCCATCAATGTCCGCTGGGCGATGGCGGCGGCTAGCGTGGATTGCTTGCGGGTGTCGAGCGCCGCGGTCGCGAGCTGCTCGATGATGGCGGCGAGCCGCGCCACGCTGAAATTTCGCAGCGCCGTTTCGACCGCGGGCTTACGTGAAAAATGCAGGCGCGGATAGCCGCCGTCGAGCACGGCGGAGGCAGGCTGGCCGTCGGCGATTGCGAGCGCCGATTTGTGCAGCCACGCAGCCTGACGCTGCGCGGCGGAGATGATCACGCCGGGATAGGTGCCGGCGATCATGGCCTTTGCGAATTCGGTCTCGACGATGTCGGGCCGTCCGGCAAAGGCCCCGTCGACGATCGGGTCGAGCTTGAGCTCGGACGCATCAGCGACCACGGCCATCACGTCGTCCAGCGTGACCTCGCCTTTGCCGTGGGCGTAGAGCGTCAGCTTGCGCAGCTCGTTGCGCGAGGCCTGGCGGTCGCCGCCGAGGAACGACATCAGCGCCGCGCGGGCGTCCTGCGCGATGCGCAAATTTGCGATGCGCAATTCGTCATCCATCAGCTTGGCAAGGTCGCGCTCGGTGTCGGGATAGCAGCCGATCGCTACCGCGGCCTTGGCCTTCTCGCAGGCTTTTCGCAGCGGCGATTCCGGGCGCAGCTCGCCGGCCTCGATTACGACGCGGCAATCTTTCACCGACATCTCCGCCAGCGTATCGATGCCGCTGGCAAAGCTGCGCGAGCCGGCGCGAATGCGGATGGCGCGGCGGCCGCCGAACAGCGGCACCGTCATGGCCTCGTCGACGAGGCGCGAGGGCTCGGCGGAGAGCTCGTCACCGTCGAGCCTGACCAGCGAGAACGGATCGTTGGGATCATCGACGGCAGAGGCGATCAGCGCATCCGCGCGCTCGCGCACCAGGCCGGCATCGGGACCGTAGAGCAGGATGATCGGGCGGCCCGCATCGGGGCGGGCGAGGAAGGCGTCGATCTCTTTTCCACGCAGCGCGACCATGTTGCCTGTTACCTTGTCATTCCGGGGCGCGCGAAGCGCGAACCCGGAATCCAGAGGTTGGGAATCGAGATTCTCAGGTGCGCAATTGCGCACCGTAGTTCTCGCTTCGCGAGCCCCGAATGACGGGAATAATCAGGTGCCTGCGGTGAAGAACGAGGCGAGGCGGGTGGTGATGTTCTCAGCGATCTCGCTGGCGGCACGATCCTCCGCGTCGCGCACGGCGCGGGTGCGGGAGAAGCGCTGATAGGACCCTGGCATGTCATAGGACACGCGCGAGAACGTGGTGCCGGTCATCACCGACTTACCGGTCGCGACCTCGATCAGATTGTACTGGGCGTCGATGCCGAGGTTTTCGCTGGTCGGCAATCCCGTCGTGGCGCTGACGATCAGCGAAGAACGGCTGGAGGTGAAGCGGATGTCCAGCCGATGGGTCGGCGGCATTCCCGTCGCGGTGCCGTAGAGCTTGAAGGCGAGAGCATTGCGGACTTCGACACCGACACGGGCCTCGCGGGAGGCATTGGGCTTGGCGATCGGCGGGAGCTCGACCCCCATCAGTTTCTCGCGCAAGCCGGGGGTGCCGTCGCCACGCTCGGCATACATCGGCTGGAAGCAACCAGCCGTCAGCGCCGCCAATGCGGCGACCGCCAGCAAGCGGGCTGCGATGCGGATCCTAGCCGACAACATTTACGATCCTCTTGGGGACGATGATCACCTTGCGGACGGGCTTGCCGTCCAGGGCCAGTTTTACCGCATCGAGAGCCAAAACGGCAGCCTCGATTTCCGGATTCTGGGCCGCTGTTGCAACTGTGACGTCACCCCGCTTCTTGCCGTTGACCTGGACCACGAGGGTCACGCTGTCTTCAACCAGCAAATCGCGTTCGATTTGCGGCCAATGGGCCTCGGAAACCAGCCCGCTCTGGCCCAGAGCCTGCCAGCACTCTTCGGCAAGGTGCGGCATCATCGGGGAGAACAGCTGGACCAGGATCTGACCGGCTTCGCGGATCGCCCAGGCCAAATCAGGGGCGGGCTGGCCGGGTCGCTGCAAGATCTCCGAGAAGGTATTGGCGAATTCGCGGATATGGGCCAGGCAGACGTTGAAGTGCAGCCGTTCGATTCCGGTGGTGACCTTGTCGAGCGCACCATGGGCGGCCTTGCGCAAGGCGGTCGCGTCCGGGCCGAAGCTGGCCGGCCGGGCCGCCGGCGCGGCTTTGCCGAGTTCGATGGAATCGTTCACCAGCCGCCACAGCCGCTGCACGAAGCGCGAGGCACCCTGGACGCGCTCGTCGCTCCAGATCACGTCGCGGTCGGGCGGGGAATCCGACAGCATGAACCAGCGGGCGACATCGGCGCCGTAGGTCTCGATGATGTCGTCGGGATCGACCGTGTTCTTCTTCGACTTCGACATCTTCTCGATCGGGCCGATCTGGATGTCTTCGCCCGACATCAGCAGCGTCGCGCGCCGGCCGTTGCCGCCGACCTCGACCTTGACCTCGGCCGGCTGCACATAGGTGCCGTCGGCCTTCTGGTAGGTCTCGTGCACCACCATGCCTTGCGTGAACATGCCGGCGAACGGCTCGTCCAGCGCGATGTGCCCGGTCGCCTTCATCGCGCGGGTGAAGAAGCGGCTGTAGAGCAGATGCAGGATCGCGTGCTCGACGCCGCCGATATATTGGTCGACCGGCAGCATCCGGTTGGCGACGGCGGGCGTCGTCGGAGCGGTGTCGTTCCAGGGATCGGTGAAGCGTGCAAAGTACCAGGACGAATCCACGAAGGTGTCCATGGTGTCGGTTTCGCGCTGAGCCTTGGCCCCGCATTTGGGGCAGGTGACATGCTTCCAGGTCGGGTGATGGTCGAGCGCGTTGCCCGGCTTGTCGAAGGTCGCATCGTCAGGCAGCGTCACCGGCAAATCGGCATCCGGGACCGGCACCACATCGCATTTCGGGCAGTGGATGACGGGAATCGGGCAGCCCCAATAGCGCTGGCGCGAAATGCCCCAGTCGCGCAGGCGGAAATTCACCTGGCGCTCGCCGACCGGCGCGTTGCCGCGCTGATCGCTTTCCAGACGTTTTGCGACCTCGTCCTTGGCCTGCTCGATGGTCATGCCGTCGAGGAAGCGCGAATTGATCATGCGGCCGTCACCGTCATAGGCGGTGTCGGTGATGACGAACGACTTCGGATCCTGGCCCTCGGGGCACACCACCGGCGTGTTGCCGAGATTGTACTTGTTGACGAAGTCGAGGTCGCGCTGGTCATGCGCCGGGCAGCCGAAGATCGCGCCGGTGCCGTATTCCATCAGCACGAAATTGGCGACATAGACCGGCAGCTTCCAATTCGGATCGAACGGGTGCACCGCGCGGATGCCGGTGTCAAAGCCCTGCTTCTCCGCGGTGTCGATGATCGATTGCGCGGTGCCGATCTTCTTGATGTCGGCAATGAACTCCGCAAGCTCGGGGTTCTTCGCGGCGGCTGCCTGCGCCAGCGGATGATCTGCCGAGATCGCCATGAACTTTGCGCCGAACAGCGTGTCCGAGCGCGTCGTGAAGATCTTCAGCTCGCTCTCGCCGGCGGGCGTCGTCGCCTGATCCAGCGCGAAGCGAACCAGCAGCCCTTCCGAGCGGCCGATCCAGTTGCGCTGCATCAGCCGGACCTTGTCGGGCCAGCGATCGAGCCCATCGAGCGCGGACAGCAGCTCTTGCGAGTACTTCGTGATCTTGAAGACCCACTGGCTCATTTCCCGTTGTTCGACAACGGCGCCGGAACGCCAGCCGCGGCCGTCGATCACCTGCTCGTTGGCGAGCACGGTCATGTCGACCGGATCCCAGTTGAGCTTGCGCTTCTCACGCTCGGCGAGGCCGGCGCCGAGCATGTCCAGGAACATCTTCTGCTGATGCTTGTAGTAGCTGGGGTCGCAGGTCGCGAATTCGCGTGACCAGTCCAGCGACAGCCCGATCGAGCGGAGCTGCTTCTTCATCGCGGCGATGTTGTCGTAGGTCCAGGCCTTGGGCGCGACCTTGCGCTCGATGGCGGCATTCTCGGCCGGCAGGCCGAAAGCGTCCCAGCCCATCGGATGCAGCACGTTGAACCCCTTGGCGCGCATGAAGCGGGCCAGCACGTCGCCGAGCGTATAATTCCGAACATGGCCGATATGGATGCGCCCGGACGGGTAGGGGAACATCTCGAGCACATAGTATTTCGGCCGCGAATCGTCGTTCTTGGAGACGAAGATCGACTGTTCGTCCCAGAGGCGTTGCCAGCGCGGTTCGGCGTCGCGGGCGTTATAGCGTTCGGAGGTCATGGAATCGTTGGGGTTTTCGTGGGTTCGGCCGTCTCAAGACGGCGGACTAGGCCATAGAAGTCCTTAGGGGGTCAATGGGTTGCCGCAGTTTGGAACTTTGTCGGGGCCTCCGCATAACTACGAAGGTCGGCGTTGGGGTGTGATTAAGGGGTCAATGCCAATTTGCGGCCCGACGAGACCGCATGAGTGCGATGGATTCCAGCTTCGACGAGCCCGATTACGACTATGCCGCGTCCATTGCCGGACGGGCGATGCGGAGCATGGCCGAACAGCGGATTGCGCCGACCCCGGCCAATTTTGCC
The DNA here is from genome assembly GCF_028128835.1 of Bradyrhizobium sp. CCBAU 65884. NCBI lineage: Bacteria > Pseudomonadati > Pseudomonadota > Alphaproteobacteria > Hyphomicrobiales > Nitrobacteraceae > Bradyrhizobium > Bradyrhizobium sp. CCBAU 65884. The sequence continues at coordinate 216,309 of NZ_LBJU01000130.1, forward strand.
GTCTGGTTCCTGTATTTCGGGGACGGCCATGAGGATCTGCGCAACGCGATCGATCTTCTGATCGACCACAATCGTCCTTTCGACGCCCGAACCAATCAGGACCTGTTCAAGACCTATGTCGCGCCCCAGGTGAGTGCCGCCGTGGTCGACACGTCCGAGCGGCTGCAGGCGCTCATGGGGGCCGCGAGGGAGTTTCTGGCGACCGCGATCGCCGACAATCATTCGCAGATGCAGGTCATCAGCGAGGTGGCGGACCAGGGCAAGGCCGGCGTCGATCCGAAGGCGCTGGTTGCCCAGCTCATGAACGAGCTGGCGCGGGCCGCCACACGGGCGACACGGCTGGAAGCCGGCTTTGCGGAAAAGACCCGCGAGCTCGACGTGATCCGCGATTCGCTATCGAGGTCCGAGGAGCGCGCCCGGACCGACACGCTGACCGGCCTCGCAAACCGGCGGGCGCTCGACGAATTCCTGCGCAAGGCGCAGGCGACCGCCGCGTGGGGCGAGCCGCTCAGCGTGCTGATGCTCGACATCGACCACTTCAAGACTTTCAACGACAATTTCGGCCACGGCGTCGGCGACCAGGTGCTGCGCCTGTTGGCGAAGGTGCTGCGCGAAAAGGTTCGTGAGCAGGACCTGCCGGCCCGCTATGGCGGCGAGGAGCTGATCGCGGTGCTGCCGGATGCCGATCTCGCCACCTGTGCCGAGATCGCCGACCGGATCAGGCACGCGCTCGCCGAGTGCACGATCACCCGCCGCTCCACCGGCGAGGTTCTGCCCAGCATCAGCGTGTCGATCGGCGTGGCGCAGTACCGGGCCGGCGAAGCGATCACCGATCTCGTCGAGCGCTGCGATCGCGCGCTCTATCTCGCCAAGAGCAGCGGCCGCAATCGCGTGGTGACGGAGACCGAGCTCGATCGCGCCGGGGCTGCGGGATAGCCTGTTGAGGGGTGGAGACGACGACGTTGGTCGTGGCTGACGATCAGCCCGCCATCATCATTTCGGAGGCGCCGGTCTCGATCGCCTGCACGCCGTGCTCGACGACATTGTTGCGGCCGCGGTGTTTTGCGGCGTAGAGCGCGGCGTCGGCGGCTTCGATCAGGTCGCCGGGACGCAAGGCCTCGTTCGGCTTCGTCGCGGCAACGCCGATCGAGACGGTGACGATCATGTGGGCTGAGGTGATGTGCGGCAGGCACAGCTTCAGCACGGCCGCGCGAGCCAGCTCGCCGATTTCCACGGCGCGGTTCACATCGGTGTTCGGCAGCAGCAGGCAGAACTCCTCGCCGCCATAGCGTGCCGCAAAGCCCATCGTGTCGGCGGCGATGCCGGACAGCGACTCGCCGAGCCTGGTCAGGCAGGAATCGCCTTCGAGATGGCCATAGGTGTCGTTGAACAACTTGAAATGGTCGACGTCGATCATCAGCAGCGCGAGGTCGCTGCCATATTGCTGCGCGCGCATCCACTCGAAGTCGAGCCGGCTCTGGAAGCCGCGACGGTTGGCGAGCCCCGACAGCATGTCGATCGAGGCCATCACCGTCAGCCGGTCGTTGCTCGCGATCAGCTCGCGCTCGCGCTGGCTCAGCTGCGCCGCCATCGCGTTGAACGCGCGGGCGAGCGGCACGAACTCGGCCGGCAGGCGATTGCGCGCCGCGCGGGCCGACAGATCGCCCTCGCCGAGACGCTTGGCCATGTCGACGAGCATCTCGATCGGCTTGATGACGAGCTTTTCGGCGGCGATCAACGCGCCGAGCAGGACGAACACGACGACGAAAGCGAGTTGGAGATAGGCGGTGCGGATGTCGCGGTTGACCGCCGCGGACACCTTGTCTTCGTCGATGCTGGCGATCAGGCGGGCGTTGGTGCCGGAAATCCGGATGTAGCTGACCGCGCGGCGCGAGCCGTCGGCGGCGAGGAAAGACAGTGAGCCTTCATCCTGGTCGGAACGAAGGGCCCTGTCGGCGATGGCCGACATCAGCGGCATGTTGTCGAGCGGACGGCCGACTGCGCTGTGCTGATCGGCCGGAGCGGCCAGCACCGTGCCTGCGCTGTCCACCAGCACGGCGGTGATGCCGGCGCGGCCGCCAAGATTGCTCATGACCTTCGACATCCAGTCGAGATTGACCGTGGCAAGGACGACGGCATCGGAGACGCCGCTGAAGGCGGACACCGGATAAACTGCCATCACCGTCGGCGTCGCTATCGGCCGCGACAGGATGAAATCGCTCAGCACGAAGCGGCCGCTCGTTTGGGCTTGCTGAAAATAGGGCCGGTCGCTCAGGTCGAGGCCGACATACATGTTGTTCGTCGCGCACTGGATGCGCCCGTCTACGCCCGCGATCAAAAGCGTGCGGATCCAGGGCAGGTTCGACGGCAGGCTCGCGCGCAGCACGTCGCAGCTCTTGCTGACGCCGCCGGCAGAGGCGCGAATAAAGGCCTCCGATTTCAGGATGGTCTCGACCGACGAGATCACCTCGCGCTGCGCATCGGCGCTATGTCGCGCCACGGTGGTGAATTCAACCGTGGCCTGCGCGATCTGCCGGGTGCGGGTGTCTTCGAGCGAACGGATGCGCTCGAGCATCAAGGGCGCCACCAGAATCACCGCGAGCAATGCAAGCCGCGCCCGGATTCCGAGAACCTGCTTGAGTTTCGCTCGTTTGCGGTTGAGACTGATTGTTGCCATCTTCGCTACCCACCCCGTCGGCCAAGGTAAAGCGAAGGGTTCAAAAACTCTTTCTTGAACTCGGTAAAATTGGACTTACCTCGGTCAGGATCACAGCCAAGCGACGTCATGACAGAAGCCAACGCCGCGCCGGTAACCGGCCATTCACCAAACGCGCTCGCCGCGGTCGAAGCCGAAATCGCCCGCGCCTGCAAGGATGCGCGACGCGATCGCGCCTCCGTGACGCTGATCGCGGTGTCCAAGACTTTCGCCGCAGATGCAATTACCCCGGTTATCGACGCCGGACAGCGCGTATTCGGCGAGAATCGGGTGCAGGAGGCCAAAGGCAAGTGGCCTGCGTTAACGTCTGTTTACTCGGGCATCGCGCTGCATCTGATCGGACCGCTGCAATCCAACAAGGCGAAAGAGGCGGTCGCGCTGTTCGACGCGATCCATTCGGTCGACCGTCCGAGCATTTGCCAGGCGTTAGCCAAGGAAATCGAATCCCAGAACAAGCACCCGCAACTCTTCGTCCAGATCAACACCGGCGAGGAGCCGCAGAAGGCCGGCATCGCGCCCGGCGAGGCCGACGCCTTCCTCGCCAGCTGCCGCGACACCTATGGGCTGACGATCTCCGGATTGATGTGCATCCCGCCGGTCGACGAGCCGCCGGCGGCGCATTTCGCGCTGACCGCCAAGATCGCCGCGCGCAACGGCTTGACGAATCTCTCGATGGGCATGAGCGCGGATTTCGCCAATGCCATCATGCTGGGTGCCACACATGTGCGCGTGGGGAGTGCGATCTTCGGGCATAGATAGTTGTTGTCGTCCCTGCGAAAGCAGGGACCCATACCGCGTGATCTCCAATTGATAAGTGGTCTTCGTACCGGCGAAACTCAGGTAACTCCCAATCCTCGCCAAACTTCTCCCCGGGGTTATGGGTCCCTGCGTTCGCAGGGACGACAGCCGAGCATGAGGCTACTTACGCAAACCCCACCGACACTTTCCCCAGCACACCAAAGTCCGCCGCGAAATGATCGCCGGCCTCGATCGGCAGCGGCGGATGGCACGTGCCTGTGGTCACCACCTCCCCCGCCCGCAAGGTCAGTCCAAGCCCGCGCAGCTCATTGGCGAGCCAGGCGAGCGCGGCGCGGGGGTCGCCGAGCACGTTCTTGCCGTGGCCGACACAGCGCTCGCCGCGCAGCGTGATCTGGGGCCGCTCCTCGACGAGATCCATCGCACGCCAGTTCGCAGTCGTCGCCGCGCCCAGCACGAACAGATGCGCGCAGGCATTGTCGGCGATCAGCTGCGCCTCGCCCGCTCCAGCGAAATCGGCAAAGCGCGAATCGGGAATCTCGATCGCAGGATGGAAGGTGTCGACCGCGGCGAGCACCTCATCGACGCTGTAGGGCGCTGCACGCGGCGCCAGATCGCGTCCCATGCGGAAGGCGAATTCAGGTTCGCCAACGCGCATCTCGTTGCCCTTCATCGACGCAGTCCCGCCATCGGCAATCACGGTGTCGCTCATGATGCGACCGGCGAGCGGTCCCGTGACATTGATGTGCTTCTGTCCTGATACGCTCGTGGCCGCGATCTTCCAGCCGAACAATGTCCCGCGCGACAATGTTTCGAGCCCGGCCTGGATGGCGTGGCCCTCCGTGCGGCTCTGTGGCCGCAACCGCGGCTCCAGCGCGTCAAGCTTGGTGCCGTCGCGCCAATGTTGAACGAGCACGCGCGAGGCGGCTGCGATCTGATCCCTGTCGAGCATACGTCCTCACCCGATGATGATTCTTGTTCTTGGTCCCAATCGCCGCAGCAATTGCAGCATCGCAGATTTCGTCATGGAGACGCAGCCCGCGGTCGGGCCGAAATTGTCGCGGGCCAGGTGCAAAAATACCGCGCTGCCGCGGCCGGCGACCCGTGGTCGCGTGTTGTGGTCGATTTCGATGATGAAGTCATAGAGATGGTCGGCACGCTTGAGCCGGTCACCGCCCTGCCCCTCGTCGAGCCGGATTCCCTGGTTGTAATGGCGATCCCTGGGATCCTCGCACCAGGCGTCCTCTCCGGTGATGATCCGGGCCGGCAGGAAGCTCTGCGGACGGCTGTGCCGGTCGCCCCGCCACCACAAGCGCTTGGGACGGAAGCTGCCCCTGGGGGTGCCGCCGTCGCCCTCGCGCTTGTTGGCCAGGATGCCGCCCCGCCCCAGCGCAACCGGTATGGTCAGCGATCCCGCCGTCAGCCAGCCTCGGCGCGGATTCCCAGCCGCAGGCTTAACGCGGATCGCAGAGAGCGGTCCGGCGCTTCGATTCTTGGTGTAACCAACTGAAGCTGCTTTATTTTTCATGTGAACGTGCAATGTCGAATTCATTACAGGACATTCATCAAACCGGCCTGCTATTCTGAGTTAGAGTGCTTCCGGCTTGTGAATCGGTAACAGCCCACTACTTCAACACGAACAACAATAATAACGGCGACCCCTAAACTTCCCCTCACGGCTGGGTGCAGCATGGATGCGCGCCGAGCCGGACCCCAAAAGGATGACCCCCTATGGCCAATGCCCGCAAGATCCTGATCGTGGATGACGATACCGATCTGCGCGACACGTTGGTGGAGCAATTATCGCTACACGAAGAATTCGAAGCCTCCGCCGTCGATACCGGCGCCAAGGGCGCGAGCGCCGCCAAGGCCAATGCCCCCGATCTCGTGCTGATGGATGTCGGCCTGCCCGACACCGACGGCCGCGAGGTGGTCCGCTCCTTGCGCAAGGGCGGCTTCAAGGCCCCGATCATCATGCTGACCGGGCACGACACCGATTCCGATACGATTTTGGGGCTCGAATCCGGCGCCAACGACTATGTGGCAAAGCCCTTTCGTTTCGCCGTCCTGCTGGCCCGCATCCGCGCCCAGCTGCGCCAGCACGAGGCCAGCGAGGACGCGGTGTTCTCGGTCGGCCCCTACTCCTTCCGGCCCGGCTCCAAGATGCTCACCGCCGCCAATGCGCGCAAGGTGCGGCTGACGGAGAAGGAGACCGCCATCCTCCGCTTCCTCTACCGCGCCGGCCAGATGCCGGTTTCGCGCGAGACCCTGCTCCAGGAGGTCTGGGGTTATAATTCCGGCGTCACCACCCACACGCTGGAAACCCACATCTACCGCCTCCGCCAGAAGATCGAGAAGGATGCCGCCAACCCGGAAATCCTGGTCACGGAAGCCGGTGGCTACAAGCTGGTGCCGTGATACGCTCGAAGGGCGTGCGAATCGTTTTAGATCGCATGCCTTTGAGCCTCGGATCTGAATGTCAATTGACGACGACGTAGCGCTTCTCGAGCGTGTCCCGACATTGCGCCTGTTGGGAGACGCCTCGTTGCGCATGCTGGCGATCGGCTCCGAGCAGCGTAACTTCGTCCGCGGCGATACCCTGTTCAATCTCGGCGACGACGCCGATGCCGGCTTCGTGGTCCAGCGCGGCGCCTTCCGGGTCGATGACGGCGCCGGCGCCGAGATGATCGCCGGTCCCGGCGCGCTGATCGGCGAGCTCGCGCTGGTGGTGCCGATGAAGCGGCCGTCGAGCGCGATCGCGCTGGAGCACTCCTCCGTCATCCGCGTCGCACGCAGCCTGTTTCAGCGCGTGCTCGAAAGCGATCCGGCCGCGGCGGTTCGCCTGCGCGATGAGTTCGCGGTCCGCTCGAGCCAGATTGCCAGCGATATCCTGATGGCGGGTGCGAAGCTGACGTCGTAGCTTCCCGTCATTCCGGCCGCGCGACTTCGTCGCCCTGGAATGACAGACGCTACACCTCCAGCGTCACCGTGACAGGCACGTGGTCCGACGGCCGCTCCCAGCTCCGCGCATCGCGCAGAATCCTGAAATCGCTGACCGCATCCTTCAACGCGCGCGAGACCCAGATGTGATCGAGCCGGCGGCCGCGGTCGCCGACGGTCCAGTCGGCGGAGCGGTAGCTCCACCACGTATAGACTTTTTCCGACATCGGAATCCGCTCGCGTGCGACGTCGACCCATTCGCCGGCGGCCAGCGCGGCCTGCAGCTTTTCGGTTTCGATCGGCGTGTGCGAGACCACCTTCAGAAGCTGCTTGTGCGACCACACGTCGTTCTCGTGTGGGGCGACGTTGAGATCGCCGACCAGGATGTGGCGATCCTCGCCGCGCGGATGCAGCGGCTCGCACGCCTTCATCTCGTCGAGGAAGCGAAGCTTGTGGTCGAACTTCTCGTTCAGCGCGGGATCGGGAATGTCGCCGCCGGCGGGGACATAGAAATTATGCACCACCAGCGGCTTTGCGATACTGGCCTTCTCGCCGAACGATACGGAGATGTGACGCGAATCCAGCTTGTCGCAGAAGGTGCGGATATCAGTCGATTCGAACGGAATCTTCGAGACGATGGCGACGCCGTGATAGCCCTTCTGCCCATTCAGCGCGACGTGCTCGTAGCCGAGCCGCCTGAAGCGCTTCAGCGGAAAGGCATCGTCGATGCACTTGGTCTCCTGCAGGCACAGCACGTCCGGCCGCGCGCTCTTGAGGAATTTCGCGACCAGATCGATGCGCAGCCGCACCGAATTGATGTTCCAGGTTGTCAGGGAAAAACGCATGGGAAATGCGTCTTAGCACGGATTAGTGCGGGGAAAATGCTTGTCCACAGCGAGCTCTCGTAGGGTGGGTTAGCCGAAGGCGTAACCCACCACGGTCTTTCACCGCGGTAGCAGAAGTGGTGGGTTACGCTGCGCTAACCCACCCTACGAGACCTATCCCGGCGCCGGGCCGTAATTGGTGAAATCGATCTTGAACATGCCGGGATCGAGCTTCTTGCTCGAGTCCAGATTGTAGACCGCGATCGTGGTGTCGTAGCCCTGCGGATCGGTGACGGTCCACTGCTTCAACTGGCCGTCCTTGGCGCCGAACATCAGCAGGAGGCGGCTGGTGCCGACCAGCGCCTGCTTCTCCTCGATGGTGACGCTGACGAAGACGTCGTCGGCTGAGACGCCAACGACATTGGTGTCCTTCATCAGGTCGATGCGATCCGACAGCAGGAAACGCAGCGGCGTCTGCGACAGCGGATAGACGTCCTGGGTCGCGAGCTTGCGGTCGCGCACCACCAGCGAGGATCCGTCTGCGACGATGTCGATCGGGCTCGGCGCGTCATATTCGAAGCGCACCTTGCCAGGTTTCTGGATGTAGAAATCGCCTTGCGTCTTGCTGCCGTCGGGACCGACCTGGACGAAATTCCCGACCAGCGTCGACAGCGACGACAAATAGGCACTGACCTTGGCCGCCTGCGCCTTCTGGTTGGCATCGAAGGTCTGGAAGATGCTGCTCGGCACGTTGCGGCGCGGATCCGGGATCACCGGATTCGGCGGCGTCTGAGTCGCTCCGGTGACTGCGGGCCCGCCGGCGGACGCTCCGCCGTCGCGGCCCTTCGGCGCGGGTTTCGGCACCGGGACGTTCTGCGCGAACGAGGACGCCGTCACCATCGCAGCGGTGACGAGAAGCACGCCGGCCACGCGCGCGCCTCGCGCAGCGATGGTGGCAGCGAATCGAATGTCCGGATGTCTGATCAACGCGTCGTCCTAATGTGGCTGGGCGTCTTTTAGCGTGATTTCGGGCAAAAGCAGATAACGATTTCGCGTGAAATGATGTCTGGAGGCGGCTGCCTCACATATGGCTGTCTTCTTCCTCGACCAGAATCTCGCGCTTGCCGGCGTGGTTGGCGGGTCCGACGATGCCTTCCAGTTCCATGCGCTCCATCAAGGATGCGGCGCGGTTATAGCCGATCTGCAGGCGGCGCTGGATGTAGCTGGTCGAGGCCTTGCGGTCGCGTTTGACGATCGCAACGGCCTGCTGGAAGAGGTCGCCGCCGCCATCGCCACCCATGCCGGTGGCGTCGAACACCGCGCCGTCCTCGTCCTCGGTGGGCTCTTCGGCCGTGACGGCCTCGAGATATTCCGGCTGGCCCTGCGTCTTGAGGTGACGCACCACCTTCTCGACTTCCTCGTCGGAGGCGAAAGGTCCGTGCACGCGGCTGATGCGGCCGCCGCCCGCCATGTAGAGCATGTCGCCTTGGCCGAGCAGCTGCTCGGCGCCCATCTCGCCCAAAATGGTGCGGCTGTCGATCTTGGACGTCACCTGGAAAGCGATGCGGGTCGGGAAGTTCGCCTTGATGGTGCCGGTGATGACATCGACCGACGGACGCTGCGTCGCGAGGATCACGTGTAGGCCGGCGGCGCGCGCCATCTGCGCGAGGCGCTGCACCGCGCCTTCGATGTCCTTGCCGGCGACCATCATCAGGTCGGCCATTTCGTCGACGATGATGACGATGTAGGGCAGCGGATCGAGCGAGAGCTTCTCTTCCTCGTAGATCGCCTTGCCGGTTTCCTTGTCGAAGCCGGTATGCACGGTGCGCGTCGGCTCTTCGCCCTTGGCCTTCAATTCGAGCAGGCGCGTGTTGTAGCCGTCGATGTTGCGCACACCGAGCTTGGCCATGTTCTTGTAGCGCTCTTCCATCTCGCGCACGGCCCATTTCAGCGCGACCACCGCCTTCTTCGGGTCGGTCACGACGGGCGTGAGCAGATGGGGAATGCCGTCATAGACGGAGAGTTCGAGCATCTTCGGATCGACCATGATCAGGCGGCACTGGTCCGGGCGCAGCCGGTAGACCAGGCTGAGGATCATGGTGTTGATGGCGACCGATTTGCCGGAGCCGGTGGTGCCGGCGATCAGCATGTGCGGCGTGCGCGCGAGGTCGATGATCACAGGATCGCCGCCGATGGTCTTGCCGAGGCAGAGCGGCAGCTTCGCCACCGTTTCGGTGGCTTCCTTGGCGATCAGCAGCTCGCGCAAATAGACCTTTTCGCGATGCGCGTTCGGCAGCTCGATGCCGATGGCGTTGCGGCCGGGCACCACGGCGACGCGCGCCGACAGCGCACTCATCGACCGCGCGATGTCGTCGGCGAGTCCGATCACGCGCGACGATTTGATGCCGGGCGCCGGCTCCAGCTCGTACAGCGTGACCACGGGGCCCGGATTGGCTTTGACGATTTCGCCGCGCACGCCAAAGTCCTGGAGCACGCCTTCGAGCGAGCGGGAATTGGCTTCCAGCTCGGCCTTGCTGAGCGGCTGGCGATCGCCGGCCTTTGGCGCGGCCAGCACGGAGACGGACGGAAGCTCGAACTTGTCGGAGGATTTCTTGGCAGCAGCCTTCGGGGCAGCCTTCTTGCGCGGGGCGCGCGCGGCGGGCTCCTCCTCTTCCTCCTCGTCTTCTTCCTCTTCCTCGTGCTGATCCTCGTCGTCCTCGTCCTCGGACTGCGGCGAGATCGAGGGCGCGGCGCGGCCGCCGCCCAGATTCGGCTCTTGGCGGCTGAACGCCACGGCCTTGGTCTTCGGGCCGCTTGAGACCAGCGAGCGGTAAGCGGCACCACAGAGCCAGATCAGCCGCGCCTTCGTGCTCATCAGCGCATGGAACAGCCAGCCCAGCGACACCGAGCCCCGATCGTTCTCCTCGTCCTCGTCGAGCGGCTTGTCGTCGTCCTCGATCTCCGAGAGCTCGTCGTCGTGCTCGCGGGCGCCTAGACCGCATGCGATCAGGAAGGTCGCGGCCATCGCGGCGAACAGGATCGTGCCAAGCACCACGCGATAGATCGTGCCGGCCGGCCCGAAAATCACTGCGGGCGCGCGCACGAGCGCATCGCCGACCACGCCGCCGAGGCCGGTCGGCAGCGGCCATGCGCCGCCATGCGGCCAGCAGCTGACGAAGCCTGCGGCGATCACCGTGCAGAGAATCCAGGAGCCGAGCCGCAGCGCCTCGCGGTCGAATGCGCGGTGGGTCATCATGCGCCAGCCCCAGACCGCGACGGTCAGGACCAGCATGATGGCGCCGAGCCCGAGGATCTGCATCGCAAGGTCGGCGCCGATCGCGCCGGCATAACCGAGAATGTTGCGGATCGGCCTCGAGGTCGCGTGGCTCAGGCTGGGGTCCTGCACCGACCAGGTCATCAGCGCTGCCGAGGCAACGCCCGACAACGCGATCAGGCCGAAGCCGGTGAGCTCGCGCACGCGCCGAGCCAGCCCCTCGCGGATCGAGGGCGGCAGATGGCCGACCAGTGGAATGACACGTTCGATTGTCGACATGCTCATGGGCCCCACCTAACCCAGAGTCTCGACCAGCCGGTGCAACGCCTGCGCCGTGGTCTCGCCATCCTGCACCAGCGCCAGGCGAATGTAGCCTGCGCCGGGATTGAAGCCGTCGGGCTGCTGCCGCGCCAAAAAGCTGCCGGGCACCACGCGCACGCCTGCTTCCTTGAACAATTTCAGACACACCGACACGTCGTCTCCGATCTCGGACGTGTTGAGCCAGACGCAGAAGCCGGCATCAGGCCGGCGATAGCCGTAACGATTGCCGATGATCTGGTCGGCGAGATCGAACTTGATCCGGTAGAGCCGGCGGTTCTCCTCGACATGCGCCTCGTCGCCATAGGCAAAGGTCGCGACATGCTGGAGCGGCACCGGCACCTGCGGAGCGGCGATGTTGCGCAGCTCCAGGAACATGCCGATGAATTTCTTATCGCCGGCGGCGAAGCCGACGCGCAGCCCCGGAAGATTTGAGCGCTTCGACAACGACTGGAACGCAGCCACGCGGGTGAAATCGGGGCCGGCGCATTCGAGCGCACTGCCCGGTGCTTCGCGGGTGTAGATCTCCGAATAGCACTCGTCGCTGAGGATCATGAAGCCGTATCGATCGGCGAGGCTCTTCAGGCGCGTGAAGTAGTCACGCGAGGCGACCGAGCCCTGCGGATTTGCGGGCGAGGCCAGATAGAACGCCACCGTGCGTGCCAGCGTCGCCTCATCGATGGCATCGAGGTCAGGCAGGAAGCCGTTCTCGACGGTGGTCGGCAGATAGACCGGCTCGCACGCTGCAGCAGCCGCGCCGGCGCCATAGACCGGATAGAACGGGTTCGGCATCAGGATCGCGGGTTTGCCGGGGCGCGGGCCGACATAACGGACGGCCGCGATCGCGGCGAGGAACAGGCCCTCGCGGCTGCCATTGAGGACGAGAATCTCGCTTTTGGGATCGAGCGGTCGCGGCAGCTTGAAGCGCGACGACAGCCAGGTGCTTGCGGCCTGGCGGAACGGCTCGGTGCCCTGGTTCATCGGATAGCGGCCGAAATCGGCGATGTGCTTGGCCAGCACCGGGCCGACGAAATCAGGCACGGGGTGCTGGGGTTCGCCGACCGCGAGCGAAATCAAGGGCTTGCCGGGTTGATGCGGCGCCAGCAGCTCGTTCAGCCGGACAAAGGGCGAGCGTCCGGTATCGGAGCTTCCACTGGCCTGTGGCGCACGGGATGAAGCGGTCATGACCATTCTGGGCGCCAGCACTCTCGGAACAGCCGGTCGCGCGAAGGCCCCGGCGGGAAGCGGTTCAGTTCACCATAGATAGGGCGAGGTTAAGACGCGATTAACCATCGGCCGCCGCCTCCGTCCAGAGCAGGAATAATGAGGCCGGATAACAACGGGATGCGTGGCACTCCGGGAGCCATGGTCGGGCTTGTCCCGGCCATCCACGGTTTGTTTGCTGCCGCGTCGAAGAACGTGGATGCCCGAGCCAAGCCCGGCCATGACGAGCTTCGCAAGTCGGGCGCCTCAATGCCCCGGAAGCTTCTCGAACGTTGCCATCCCCGCCGGGATCGCATGAAACTCCTGCATGTCGCAGGTGTAGATCGCCATCTGCGGCTGGAATTGCTTTGGCTCGTCCAGCGTGCCGACCTTCAGGATCGCGGCTGGCAGCCCGGGAGCCCTGGTCACCAGATGGGTGCCGCATTCGGCGCAGAATTCGCGCGTGACGGCGCGTTCGAGATCCTTGCGCGTGAACTGCTTGGGCTGCCCCAGGATGTAGCTGAAGCCGGCCACCGGCATCGCGATGAAGGTGTTGGGCGCGCCGCCCGAGATGTACTGGCACTCGCGGCAATGGCACTGGGCCTGCATCATCGGATCACCTTCGGCCACGTAGCGCACTTCGCCGCAATAGCATCCGCCTTCCAAACGCATGACGACCTCCCCGATTATTGTTTCTTGTGGTCGATATTTCTGCGCCGCCGGTGCGGAATGGCAATCCTTTTCTTCGCTGCGAAATCAAAGCACCCCGCCCAAAAAGAAAGGGGCTCCAACTTGCGCTGGAGCCCCTCAACGGTCAGGGCATTGCCGGGTATGTGCCCGAACCGTAGTTCTGAGCGCGATCTCCGGGGAGACCGCGCCCGGGAGGAGACTTACATGTTGTAGGCGCGCTCGGTGTGCTCGGTGATGTCGAGGCCTTCACGCTCGCTCTCGACGTTGGTCCGCAGGCCAACGATCACGTCGACGACCTTGTAGAGGATCGCCGAGCCGATGCCCGACCACACCAGCGTGGTGCCGACGCCCCAGAGCTGGGCGATCATCTGCGCCGCGAAGTCGTAGTCGCCGACCTTCGGCGGGATCGCGGTGTAGTCCATGACGCCAGCGCCACCCAGAGCCGGGTTGACGAGGATGCCGGTACCGAGAGCGCCGACGATGCCGCCGACGCAGTGCACGCCGAACACGTCGAGGCTGTCATCGTAGCCGAGCGCGTTCTTCACGACGGTGCAGAAGAACAGGCAGACCACGCCGACGATGAGACCGAGGACGATCGCGCCCATGACGCCGGAGTAGCCGGCCGCAGGGGTGACCGCCACGAGACCAGCGACCGCGCCGGAGATGACGCCCAGCACCGACGGATGACCCTTGATGATCCACTCCGCGAACATCCACGACAGCGCGGCGGCTGCGGTGGCGACGAAGGAGTTGGTCATGGCGAGCGCAGCGCCGCCGTTGGCTTCCAGGTTGGAGCCGGCGTTGAAGCCGAACCAGCCGACCCAGAGCAGCGAGGCGCCGATCATCGACATGGTCAGCGAGTGGGGAGCCATCAGCTCCTTGCCGTAGCCGACGCGCTTGCCGATCAGGAGAGCGCCGACGAGACCTGCGATGCCGGCGTTGATGTGCACCACGGTGCCGCCCGCGAAGTCGATCGCGTCCTTCTTGAAGATCCAGCCTGCGTCGGCCTTGATCTCGGCGAGCTTGGCCTCGGCCGCGGTCTTGGCCGCCGCGTCAGTGGCGGCTGCGAGCGCCTTGGCCGCATCCTGGATCAGGTCCGGACCCTGCCAGTACCAGACCATGTGCGCGATCGGGAAGTAGATCAGCGTGACCCAGAGCGGGATGAACAGAGCGATCGCCGAGAACTTCATGCGCTCGGCGAAGGCACCGACGATGAGGGCGGGCGTGATCGCCGCGAAGGTCATCTGGAAGCACACATAGATGAGCTCCGAGATGTTGGCGTCGACCGAGAAGGTCGCGGCCTTCGTATCGGTGGTGACGCCCATCATGAAGGCCTTGGAGAAGCCGCCGATGAAGTCGGAACCGCCGGTGAAGGTGAGGCTGTAGCCGTACACGGCCCAGATCACGGTGACGACGCAGACGGTGTAGAACACCTGCATCAGGACGGAGAGCATGTTCTTGGAGCGGACGAGACCGCCGTAGAACAGCGCGAGGCCGGGGATGGTCATCAACAGCACCAGCACTGTCGATGTCAGCATCCAGGCGTTGTCTCCCTTGTTGACCGTTGGCTCGGCGTAGGCTGCGGTCGCAGCGAACAGGCCGACTGCGAGAGCCGCCAATCCCGCGCCATAGGGACGCTTGAACGTCATATTATTCACTCCTGATTGGATAAAGGTTGAGCGCGAAATCAAAGGGCCGCGGCATCGGCCTCGCCGGTGCGGATGCGCACCGCGTGGTCGAGGTTGATGACGAAGATCTTGCCGTCGCCGATCTGTCCGGTTTTCGCGGCGGACGTGATGGCGTCGATGGTCTTGTCGACCTGGTCGGAGGCGACAGCGACCTCGATCTTGATCTTGGGCAGGAAGCTCACGGCATATTCGGCGCCGCGATAGATTTCCGTATGGCCCTTCTGGCGGCCATATCCCTTGACTTCCGTCACCGTGAGACCGTGAACGCCGATGGCGGTCAGGGCGTCACGGACTTCTTCCAGCTTGAATGGCTTGATAATCGCCATAACAATTTTCATGGGTCCTATCCCCGCTTGGGCCCGGTCCGGACGTGGCCGGGCGTTCTCGACTGGTTCGCCACGAGGGAGAAAGTTCACTACGCGGGCACAGCCTGGACCCATAGAATCAAATGCCGTGCCAGATCGGGCGCGGTGCCTAACGGACTATGAAAACGGGTGTTTTCGCGGTGGACGGGTATTGCGGTGCAGTGCGCTATTCCGTCGCGCCCAAAACGTGGTCAGGCCTGCTCAAAATGCGTGCATGACAGGCTGCCGACACAATATTGCTCATGCGTCGGGCAGCTCAGAGGTAATTACGTAGCGCCGCCGCTTATTGCAGGGCTTCGCCGTGCTGCGAAATATCGAGCCCCTCGAGCTCGTGCTCACGGGATACGCGCAAGGGCACGAACAGGCCGACCAGCTTGAGCAGGATGAAGCTCACGCCAGCCGACCAGACGAAGGTGACGGCGACGCCATAGAACTGGATCAGGACCTGCTGCGGGTGACCCTCCAGCAGGCCGGCGGTGCCGCCGATGGCGCTGGTTGCAAACACGCCGGCGAGCAGGGTCCCGGTCAGGCCGCCGATGCCGTGGACGCCGAACACGTCGAGCGAATCGTCATAGTTGAAGCGGTGCTTCAGCCAGGTGCAGGCCCAATAGCAAATCGCACCGGCAATGATGCCGATGACGATGCCGTGCCAGGGCGCCACGAATCCGGAGGCCGGCGTGATGGTGCCGAGCCCGGCAACCGCGCCGGAGATCATGCCGAGCACGGAGGGCTTGCGCCGTGTCGACCATTCGATCGCGCCCCAGGTCAGCGCACCGGCGCAGGCGGCAAGATGGGTGGCGATGATCGCCATCACCGCGCGTGAATTGGCCGCGCCCGCCGAGCCGCCGTTGAAGCCGAACCAGCCGACCCACAACAGGCCGGTGCCCATCACCGCGAGCGAAAGATCGAACGGCGAGAGATTTTCGGAGCCGTAGCCGTGACGGCGCCCCATCACCTTGGCGGCGACGAGGCCAGCGGTGCCGGCCGACAGATGCACCACGAGGCCGCCGGCGAAATCCAAGACGCCCATGCTATTGAGGAAGCCGCCGCCCCACACCCAATGCGCCAGCGGAATGTAGACGAAGATGAACCAGGCGACGGAGAACAGGAGATAGGCGGAGAACCGCATCCGGTCGGCGACCGAGCCCGCGACCAGCGCCACCGTGATGATGGCAAACGTCATCTGGTACAGCATGAACAGCGATTCCGGAATGGACTTCGCCGCCGGGTTGACGCTGTCCATGGTCATGCCGGCGAGAAACCAGCGGTCGAGCGTGCCGATCCACGGGCCGTCGCCAACGAAGCACAGCGAATAGCCGAACGCGACCCAGAGAATGGAGATGATCGTCACCGCGGCGAGGCTTTGCGCCATGGTGGCGAGCACGTTCTTCTTGCGCACCATGCCGGAATAGAACAGCGCGAGCCCCGGGATCGTCATCATCAGCACCAGCGCGGTGGCGACGATCATCCAGGCGGTGTCAGCGGTGTTGATCTCGGAGGCCGCGGCGCGCGCCGGCGAAGCCATGATCGACACAAGTCCGATCGGCGCAGCCATGGCAGCTGCGCGGCGCAAATATCCCGCCATGTCGTTCCCCCCAGCATAGAACTACGTCGCACGCTGTGGCGTCTTTGCCCGGCGCGATCGAAGAAGATGTATCAGGGCGTTTTCGAGCGAAGCGGATACCGCTTCGCGCCGGGAAAACGCGTCAAAACAAAGATCTAGAGCGCGTCGCTGTCGGTTTCGCCGGTACGGATGCGCAGCGCGTGGTCGATCGGCGTGACGAAGATCTTGCCGTCGCCGATCTGCCCGGTGCGCGCGGTCGAGGTGATCACGGCGACCGCCTTGTCGGCGACGTCGGAGGCGACCGCGATCTCGATGCGCAGCTTCGGGAGGAAGTTCACGACATATTCGGCGCCGCGATAGATCTCGGTGTGGCCCTTCTGCCGGCCATAACCCTTCACCTCGGTCACGGTCATGCCGTGGACGCCGATCGCCGTCAGGGCCTGGCGGACCTCATCGAGCTTGAAGGGTTTGATGATCGCGACGACGAGTTTCATGGTCAGGCCTATTCCCCGGGATGCGCCGCGCCGTATGTCCCCGGCGCAGCGTCAATCTGGCATCTTTCCGGGCAAATGGCATAAAAAAGTTGCAGACTGAAGCGGAAAAACGTCTGGCCATGTGAACGGCCGCCTCTGTACAGGGCAGCCGTTCATCCTTCACAATGCATTTTTGGCATGGATGCGGTGAACCCAAGCGTCCCGGCCGGTACAAACGTATGTTTGAGGGGGACGCTTCATGGCGAGTTGGTTCTACGCATCCGAGGGCAAGCAGCAGGGGCCCTTTCCGGAAGGGCAATTCCGCGATCTCGTCGCCCAGGGCGTCGTGCGCCCGGATACGCTGGTGTGGTCCGAGGGCATGGCCGGCTGGCAGAAGGCTGTCGAAATTCCCGGCCTGATCGGCGGCGGCGGTGCGCCCCCGGTGATCCCGGCCGGCGGCCCGCCGATGATGGGCTCCGGTGGCTATGCCGGCGGCGGAGGCGGAGGGGCGCTGTCGGTCGATTTCAGCATTCTCGAGTTCACCTGGCGCACGCTCGTGCTCGTGATCGGCTCCTGCTTCGTCATCCCGGTGCCGTGGCTGTTCGTCTGGTACACGAAATGGATCGTGCCCTGCATCAAGGTTCCCGGACGGCCCAATCTCAGCTTCACCGGCAACGCGATGACACTGGTGCCCTGGTTCTTCGGCTTCATCGTTCTGGCGATCGCGCTCGGCTTCGTCGGCAGCCAGCTGCTCTCCAATCTGCTGTTCATCGTCCAGATCGTGCTCTACTGGCTGCTGATCAAATGGATGATCGCAAACCTTGCTTCCAACGGGCAGCCGCTCGCTCTCAGCTTTACCGGTTCGGTCTGGGCGTATATCGGCTGGAACCTGCTGTTTGCGATCTCCATCATCACCATCATCGGTTGGGCCTGGGTTGCCGCGGCCCAGATGCGCTGGTTCTGCCGCAGCATCGAAGGCACGCGGCGCGAGATCGTGTTCAAGGGCAGCGGTCTCGACATCCTCTGGCGCGGCATCGTGGCTGCGATCCTGTGCAGCCTGATCATCCCGATTCCGTGGGTGTATCGCTGGATCATGAACTGGTTCGCGTCGCAGACCGAGCTCGCTCCGCGGGGCGCGCAGTCGCGCATGTAACGGCTGCTGGCTTTCGGTAGCGAGCAGCCAGGATGTCCAATCGAATCTGGTTTCACGCATCTGAAGGCCAGCAGAAGGGTCCGTTTCCGGAGGCGCAGTTTCGCGATCTGATCGCGCGGGGAATCGTGCGATCGGATACGCTGGTCTGGGCCGAGGGGATGACCGGCTGGCAGAAGGCCGGCGCGGTCCCCGGTCTCGTGCCCGGCGCATCACCGGCGGTGGCTTCGAGCGGCGACGCGCGAGGCCGGCTGTCGGTGGACCTGCCGCTGTGGCCGTTCCTGGGATGGTGCATCCTGCTGGTGGTCGGCAACGCCGTCGTGGTGCCGGCTCCCTGGATCGCCACCGTCTACTACCGCTGGCTCTTCCCGCGCGTCCACGTTCCGCAGCGGCCGAACATCGGCTTCACCGGACAGGTCGGCGATATCTGGTACGTCTTCGTCGCGCTTGCGCTGGCGGGCTATGTGGGTCTCGTCCACGACCTCTTTCAGCTTGCGACGATTCCGCTCCAGGCCTTCCTGTCCTGGATGGTCATGCGCTGGGTGGTTGCCAATCTCAGCTCGAACGGTCAGCCGATTCCGATGACGTTCGACGGGAGCCCCTGGGCCTTCATCGGCTGGCAGCTCCTGATGTTTCTCGCCATGTTCACGATCATCGGCTGGGCCTGGGTCATGGCCGCATGGATGCGCTGGATTTGCCGAAACATCGTGGGAACGCGGCGCGAGGTGATATTCGTCGCCACGGGCCTTCAGCTATTGTGGCGAACCCTCGCATTCGGTTTCGGCTGCCTTCTGATCATTCCGATCCCGTGGCTGCTGCGCTGGTACTTCACGTGGACCATGACGCAATTCGAGCTCGTCGAGCGCAGGACAGCGGCAGCCTAAAGCGCGATGATATCTCGATGAATCGCCATCGCGCTTTCGTTTGTTGTTTGCGCATGATCTTTCCGGAAAACCGCTTCGCACTTTTCCGGATCATGCTTTAGGACTTCCGTTCGCGCACGGAGCCTTCCTGCGCGACGGAGGCGACCAGCGTCCCGTCCGGCTTGAAGATCGAGCCGCGGGTCAGGCCGCGGCCGCCGCGCGCGCTCGGCGAATCCTGTGCGTAGAGCAGCCATTCGTCGGCGCGGAACGGGCGGTGAAACCACATCGCATGGTCGAGGCTGGCGGGCATCATGCGCTTGTCGAACAGCGTGCGGCCATAGCGAGCCATGATCGCATCCAGCAGCGAGAAGTCCGAGGCGTAGGCGAGCGCGCACATGTGCAGCGCTGGATCGTCGGGCAGCTTCGCGGCGGTCTTGATCCAGACGTGAATGCGGCCGTCGTCGATCTTCTGGCCGAAATAACGGCCGAGCTCGACAGGACGCAGCTCGATCGGACGATCGGATTCATAGTAGCGGCGGATGAACTCCGGCATCTCCTTGAACATCGGCTGCTTCGCCACCTCCTCCGCCGTGAGCTTCTCCGGCGGCGGCACGTCGGGCATCTTGTCCTGATGGTCGAACGCACTCTCCTCTTCGGCGTGGAACGACACCATGATCGAGAAGATCGCGTTGCCGTGCTGGATCGCGGTGACGCGGCGGGTCGAATAGCTCTTGCCGTCGCGCAGGCGTTCGACCTGGTAGATGATCGGGATCTGCGGATCGCCCGGCAGGACGAAATAGCAATGCAGCGAATGCGGCAGCCGGCCCTCGACCGTGCGGCAGGCCGCGACCATCGCCTGCCCGATCACCTGGCCGCCGAACACCCGCTGCCAGCTGGTCTTCGGGCTGTTGCCGCGGAACAGATTCACCTCGAGTTGCTCGAGATCGAGGATCGAAATGAGGTCGATCAGGCTTTTGGACATGGAGTGAGCTTTCTCGCCGTCGTTCCGGGGCGGATGGTCCACAATGGGCCGTTCCGCCCTTGTTTCACCGCACTGTTTCGCCCACCTCAAGTCTGCTAGCAAGACCAGGATTTGATCGGGAATTTGGGTATGTCGGTACAGGGTAGCATTGTCATTGGTGGCGGCGCGTTTGCAGGGCTTGCGCTGGCCCTGGCGCTGCGACAGGGGCTCGGGCCCGAGATTCCCGTCATCGTCGCCGATCCCGCGCTCGCCACCCGGCCAAGCCGCGACCCCCGCGCCACCGCCATTGTGGCCGCCTGCCGCCGCCTGTTCGAGGCGATCGGCGCCTGGGACGACGTCAGGAGCGAAGCGCAGCCGATCCTCGACATGGTCGTCACCGATTCCAAGCTGGAGGATGCCACCCGTCCGGTCTTCCTCAATTTTGCCGGCGATGTCGCGCCGGGCGAGCCCTTCGCGCATATGGTCGAGAACCGCCGCTTGATCGATGCGCTGGTGGTGCGTGCCGAGGCCGAGGGCATCGATCTGCGCGCCACCACGGTCGCATCCTACGATGCGCGCACCGAAGGCATCGACGTGACGCTCGGGGACGGCAGCGTCATCGCGGCCAGCCTGCTGGTTGCCGCCGATGGCGCAAGGTCAAAGCTGCGCGAGCGCGCCGGCATCGCCACCCATGGCTGGGAGTATGACCAATCCGGCATCGTCGTCACGGTCGGCCATGAGCGCGATCACGAGGGCCGCGCCGAAGAGCATTTTTTGCCGGCGGGCCCGTTCGCGATCCTGCCGCTGTCGGGAAAGCGCTCGTCGCTGGTATGGACCGAGCGGCGAGCTGAGGCCGCGCGGATCATTGCTCTCAGCGACGAAGAGTTTCACGCCGAGCTCGAGCAGCGTTTCGGCCTGCATCTCGGCGAAGTGAAGGCGCTCGACAAGCCGCGCGCCTTTCCGCTGTCCTATTTCGTCGCGCGCTCCTTCATCGCCACCCGCCTCGCGCTGGTCGGCGATGCCGCCCATGTCATCCACCCCATTGCGGGCCAGGGCCTCAACATGGGCCTGAAGGATGTCGCGGCGCTGGCCGAGGTCGTGGTCGATGCCGCGCGGCTCGGCATGGATCTCGGCGCCGCCGACGTGCTCGAGCGCTACCAACGCTGGCGCCGTTTCGACACCATGGCGATGGGCGTTGCCACCAACTCGCTGAACTTCCTGTTCTCCAACCAGTCGACGCTGCTGCGCACCGTCCGCGACATCGGCCTCGGCCTCGTCGATCGCGCCCCGCCGCTGAAGAACCTCTTCATCCGCCAGGCCGCGGGATTGACGGGCGAGGTGCCGCGGCTGCTGAAGGGCGAGGCGTTGTAAGGGGCGCTGGCGCTAATCTCCGCTGTCGTCCCGGACAAGCGAAGCGCAGATCCGGGACCCATAACCACAGGGAGTGGTTTGGCGAAGACTCGGAGTTGTCACTTCGCTCCGCAACCGCTCCCTGTGGTTATGGTTCCCCGCGTTCGCGAGGACGACACCGAGTGTGTTGCGCGGTCATCGCGCAACAACGGGCTACCCGACCATCATCAATCGATCTTGCGCGCCTCTTCCGGCAGCATGATCGGGATGCCGTCACGGATCGGATAAGCCAGCTTGGCGCTGCGCGAGATCAGCTCCTGCTTTGCAGAATCGAACTCCAGCGGGCCCTTGGTCAGCGGGCAGACGAGAATTTCCAGCAGTTTGGGATCGACGCTGGCTTCAGGACGTTCGGTGGACGCGTTCATTGGAGTCTCCGGCAATCGGTTGCCTCTAGCACAGAAATCCGCGCCCGCCCATCGCGGCTGCCAAAGCGTTTTCCGGCGCAGTAGGTTACCGGTTGCGCAAAGAAAACGCGTCAAGATAAGAAATCTACGCGGAGACCATCGTCAAGACCTCGTCGAGCAGGGACTGCAGCCGTGCTGCCGGCACCGGCGCGCCTGACAGGGCGAAGCCGAGGAATGTCCAATACAGGATCTGCGCCCGGGCCTGCGCGGTTGCCGGGGTGAGCCCGCGTTTTTCCAGCAGCCCCTCGATATAGTCGAGCCGGCGGCGGTCGATCGCGCGCACGGCCCCTTGCGCGGCCGCATCGAAGGCCGCCCAATTGCGCACCGCGCGTTCGAGCTCGAGCCGCGCACCGAACGACCTCCGTAGCAGCGCCTTGAGCGGGTCGTCGCCGGCGGCTTCGACGTCTGCGATGATCTGCTCGGCCGCGATCTCGCGCCAGCGCTTCAGCACGGTGGCCTGGAACGCGCCGAGATCGGCGAAATGCCAATAGAAGCTGCCGCGCGACACGCCCATGGATTTTGCCAGCGGATCGGCCTTGAGCGCGGTGAAGCCGCTTTTGGCGAGCGCCTTGAGACCTTCCTTGATCCAGTCGTCGGCGGAGAGCTTTTCGGTCATGTCGGGTTCCCGGGGGCCAACCATACACTAGTGTATTGACAGGCCGCAGGCCAGCGCCTACGTCTCCATACATAACTGTATGGAGAGATGATGATGCGTGATTTCCTGCTGGAATGCGCCGGCCTCGCCACCATCGCCGTAGCCCTCATTCATGGCGTCCTCGGCGAGACCAAGGTCTTCGCCCGTGCCCGCATCGAGCCGGAACGGCTCCGCACCCTGATCCGCCTGGTCTGGCAGACTTCGACCGTGGCGTGGATCGGCGGCGGCGTGTTGCTGCTCGCGACTCCCTGGATGGCGTCCGAGTCGGCGCGGCACTGGATCGTCATCACGCTCGCCTGCGTGCTCGGCTTCGCCGCCTTCGCCAATGCCTGGGCCACGCGAGGCCGGCATTTCGGCTGGATGGCGCTCAGCGCCGTCGTGGCGATGACGGTCGCCGGCTACTGAGCGTCGACGAGCGACGCATGGATGCGTCCCGGCGGAGGCGAAAGCGGCATGGGCTTTGCCGTCAGCCAGGGCGTGCGCGGACGTCTGCGCTGGGCGGACTGGCTGCAGCGCCACTCACCGGGAATGCGAAGTGCGGCCTAGCGCAATTGGCGAAGTCGGCCGTTCATCCCGGCCGTGAGGCGTAAGGCCGCAGCGCCACTGCGAATGCGGGCTGCCTGCGGACAGCACTGATCTTTTGCCGGTCGTTAGAAGAACTCTAAATCCAATTGGCCCCGTACCGGATTGACTTCACCATCACCTTTGCTTCCTTCAGTCCGGCTTCGCGGCTCGCGTAGCGCGCACGACAGAGGAGGAGACGTTCGTGAAGGTCATTCGTGTTGTTGCCATTGCACTGACGGTTGGAATGGGCATGGGGTCGGCCGCCATGGCCGACGGTTTCAAGGATTGCACCAAGCTCGACAAGGCGTCGTGGAAGCCGGCCAGCGAGGCCGAAGCCAAGGCCAAGGCACTCGGCTACGAGGTGCGGCGCTCCAAGATCGAAGGCTCCTGCTATGAGGTCTACGGCGTCAAGGAAGGCAAGCTTTACGAGCTGTTCTACAGCCCCGAAGATCTCAGCCTGAAGCACACGATCGCCAAGTAGACCGCGCGAATTGATCCGCGCAAAACAAGGCTTGAGGATGGTCTTCGCTTGATCGAAGAAGCGATGCCAAAAGCGCGCGGGGGGTCCGACCGGACCCCCGCGGATCGAACCGCTTCGCGGACGGTCGCGGTCTGGGACCTCCCGCTGCGCCTCTGGCACTGGGCACTCGCGGCTAGCGTTCTGGCCGCGTGGTTCACGCCCACCGTCTATGACCGAACTCACCGCATCGTCGGCTATGTGGTGCTCGGACTTCTCGCCTTTCGCCTGGTCTGGGGCTTCCTGGGAAGCCGCTATTCGCGCTTCCGGATGGTCGGCGTAAGGCTTCGGGCGGCGCCAAGCTATCTCTGGAATCTGCGCCGCGGCATCACCGGCCGCTACATCGGGCTCAATCCCGCCGGCACCTTGATGCTGGTGGCGCTGCTGGCTGCGCTCGCCGTCTCGACGATCACGGGAGCGATGTCGGTCACCACCACCTTCTTCGGCGTCTGGTGGGTCGAAGACACCCACCATTATTCATCGGATGCGGTCATCGTCCTGGTCGTGCTCCACGTCGTGGGCGTGGTGCTGATGGGGCTACTCCAGCGCGAGAGCCTGGTCCGCGCGATGATCACCGGACGCAAGCGCATCCGCGGCCATTCCTAAAAATATCGTTGCCGATCGATGCACGCGTCCTGCAGCCGGCTCGGGCACGGTCGCGGCATGGCCTCAGGCTGTTCGTCAGATCGAGTTGTACGAGTACCGTTAACATGCCGGTAAGCATGCAATCAGGCACGGCACAAAATTAACGTGAATGGCGGTTAGCCGATCCACCATCGATAACTATCGACGATGGAGCGCTGCTGGATGTTCCGCGTTTTCTCCTGCCTTGCGGTCGAGCACGATTGGCGGCTCGTTGTACTCGCTGGTCTGGTCTGCTTCGCTGCAAGTATTGTCGCGGTCAGCATCTTTCATCGTGCGATCGCGACGCGCGCAAGAACGCGGTGGATCTGGATCACGATTGCCGGCGCGGCCATCGGATACGGCATCTGGGCAACGCATTTCGTCGCGATGCTCGCCTACGAGCCGGGCGTTCCAACGGGCTACGGCATCGTGCCGACCGCGTTTTCTCTCGCTGCGGCAATGCTCCTGACCTCGGTCGGTTTCGGCGTTGCAGTCGGCACCTCCGGCCGGTGGCGCGCGATGGCAGGGGGCGTCATCATCGGCGGCGGCATTGCCAGCATGCACTATCTCGGGATGTGGGCACTTGAGGTGCCGGGTCGAGTCGTCTGGTCGGTGGACCTCGTGTTCGTCTCGATCATTTTAGGCATGTGTCTCGGCTGCGCCGCGCTGGCTGTCGCGCTCATGTACCAGGGCTACCGGGGCACCCTTGCGGCGGCAATCCTGCTGACACTCGCGATCGTATCGCATCATTTCACGGCCATGGGGGCGGTGCAGATCACGCCAGATCCAACGCGAGCGACGACGGATAGCCTTTCGCTTTCTCCGGCCCTCCTCGCGCTTGCTATCGCCGGTGTGGCGCTATCCGTGCTGGGAATGAGCCTGGTCGGCGTGCTGGCCGATCGTCGCCTGGCGACCCGGACCGCCAGGTTCGAGGAGATCATCAACCAGCTCTCGGTTGCCCGACAGCAGCTCGAAGGCTCGCAGAACGAACTGCAGGACCAGAAGCTCAGGCTTGATACGGCCATCAACAACATGGTCGAGGCTCTCTGCATGTTCGATGCGGA
This sequence comes from Bradyrhizobium sp. CCBAU 65884, assembly GCF_028128835.1. Lineage (NCBI taxonomy): Bacteria > Pseudomonadati > Pseudomonadota > Alphaproteobacteria > Hyphomicrobiales > Nitrobacteraceae > Bradyrhizobium > Bradyrhizobium sp. CCBAU 65884. Next base: position 241,332 of record NZ_LBJU01000130.1, read on the forward strand.
GAGGCGACTTGTGGTCTGCAACGAGCGATATGCCCTGCTCTATCGGCTGCCACCAGAGCTGCTGCGAACGGGGACCCCGCACGCCGACATCATCAGGCATCGCGTCGTGACCGGCATTCTCAAGAGCGACACCAGCGAGGGCGCAGCCGAGCAGTTCCTGTCGAAATTGGCCGCGTTGCCGTTCGATGCAGTCTCGAGCAGAATCGACGAGTTCACGGATGGTCGGTTGATCTGCGTGACGCGACAGCCGATGGCCGGCGGCGGGTGGGTGGCCACGCATCTTGATGTCACCGAACAACGCCGGTCCGAGGCTAGGATCGCTCATATGGCGCAACACGATGCGTTGACCGATCTGCCAAATCGCGTGCTGCTCAGGGAGCGGATGGAGCACGCCATTGCGGTTACGCGTAGCGGCGGCGTCGATCTGGCCGTGCTCATGCTCGATCTCGATCGCTTCAAGGAAGTCAACGATACGCTCGGACATCCGGCAGGCGATTCCCTGCTGCGCGCCGTTTCTGCGCGTCTGCGCGAGTGCACCACGGAAACCGCGCTGATCGCTCGACTAGGCGGCGACGAGTTCGCCGTGATCGACTACGTGACCAACCCGGCCGTCGAGGCCGCCACCCTCGCCGAGAACATCAGAAAGGCGCTCTGCGAACCCTTTGATCTCGGCGATCACCGGGTCACGGTGGGCACCAGCATCGGCATTGCCATCGCGCCGCGCGATGGCAGTGATTCCGACGGGCTCATGAAGAGCGCGGATCTCGCCCTCTACTCGGCCAAGAGTGGTGGACGTGGCGCATTCCGCTTCTTCGAGCCGGAACTGGACCAGCTCATGCATGCGCGACGCAACCTGGAGCGCGACATGCGGGATGCGCTTGCTGGCGGCGAATTCGAGCTGCACTACCAGCCATTCGTCAATACCGCGACCGGCGAGATCCGCGGCTTCGAAGCCTTGCTGCGCTGGCACCACCCGCGGCGTGGTCTGGTCTTGCCCGGCGAATTCATACCGCTCGCGGAGGAGGCCGGCTTGATCGTGCCGCTGGGAGAATGGATCTTGAGGACGGCCTGTGCGGAAGCCGCCAAATGGCCTGCCCATCTCAAGATCGCGATCAACCTGTCTCCCGCTCAATTCAGGAGCAAGGAGCTTGTTCCGGTCATTGTCGATGCACTGGCGAGCTCGGAAATTGCGCCACACCGGCTCGAGCTCGAGGTCACCGAGACGGTGATCATGCATGACAGCGAAGCCGTATTCGCAGCACTTGGTCAATTGCGCGAGCTCGGCGTGCGAATCGCCCTGGACGACTTCGGCACCGGCTATTCATCGCTGAGCTTTCTGCAGAGATTTCCGTTCGACAAAATCAAGGTCGACCGCAGCTTCGTCAGCGAACTGTCCAGCGCAAGGGCAGACGCGCACCATCTCGCGCGAGCAGTCGTTCGCTTCGCAGTCAGCCTCGGCAAGACGACGACCGCCGAAGGCGTCGAAACGAAGGAGCAACTGGACGTCCTCCGTGAAGAGGGGTGCGTCGAAACGCAAGGCTACTACTTCGGTCGGCCGATGCCCGCATCCGCCATTGCAAAAATGTTGCGGCGAGGTGCCAAGCGAGGTGACAAGGCAGCCGTCTGCGCTGCGTGAGCACCCGCATCCTCACTGCAGCGGAGGATCGCCGCTGGTGCGCTTCTTGGCGAGGTCCATCTCCGTCACCGCGATCAGAATCTCGGCGCGGGTCTTCAGGTCGGGCGCCTCCAGCATGGCCTGCTTCTCCGCGGGGCCATAGGGCGACATCATCGCCAGCGCGTTGACGAGCGCTTCGTTGGGCGCGCTTTCGACGCCTTCCCAGTCGACCTTGAGATTGTTGGCCTTCAAAAAGTCTGCCAGCACGGCCAGCAGCGCCTCGCGGTCGACCTCGTCCTCGCCCATGCGCGCGGTGAAGTCGTCGACGAAGGCGAAGAAATCCACCTTGCACTGCCGGTAGGCAGTGAGCACCTCGAGCTCCTCGACCACCTTGAAGCGCGAGACGCCGGTGAGCTCGAGGATGTAGCGTCCATCGCCGGATTCGGCGAGCTGGGTGATGCGGCCGACGCAGCCGACGCGGAACAGCGTCGGCTTGTCGGAATTCTTCGGCGAGTGCGCGACATCAGGCTGGATCATGCCGATCAGGCGATGTCCGTCGCGGAAGGAATCGTCGACCATCGACAGGTAGCGCGGCTCGAAGATGTTGAGCGGCATCTGGCCGCGGGGCAGCAGCAGCGCGCCCGGCAGCGGAAACACCGGAATGATCTCCGGGAGGTCGGCGGGTCCGCGATATTCGATGTTGATCGGCATCTGGTCCCGGTCCCCGCTGACTTGGTCAACCGCGCCTACGAAAACAGGATCGTCGACAAGCGCTTGCGTCCCTCGACGGTTGCATCATCCGTGCCGCCCCAGGCTTCGAAGAACTGCACCAGCTGCTTGCGGGCGCCGTCGTCGTTCCATTTGCGGTCGCGCTTGACGATCGCGAGCAGCTGCTCGGTAGCGGCCGCACGGTTGCCTTGCGCGTTGAGCGCGGTCGCGAGGTCGAATCGGGCCTGATGATCGAGCGGGTTTGCGGCGACTTTCTGTTCCAGCTCGGCGACCGGTCCGAGCGATTGCGCCTGCTCGGCGAGATCAATCGCGGCCTGCACGGCCTTTACCGCGGGGTCGTTGCGCTTGGATTCCGGCACCATGGCGAGCGTCTGCTTGGCCTGCTCCATCGCGCCGGAGACGGCATAGCATTTTGCGAGGCCCGCGAGCGCCGCGATGTTGGTGGCATCATGCTGGAGCACCTCGGCGTAGATCTGCGCTGCCGCAGCCGCATCGCCCTCGGCGAGCACGGCTTCAGCCTCCTGCAGGATCTCGGCGATATTGGGCTCGCCCGGCGCGGTCACGCCTTTTGTCAGCTTTTCGATGAAGGCGTTGAGCTGGCTCTCGGGCACCGCGCCCATGAAGCCGTCGGCGGGCTGGCCGTTGACGAAGGCGATCACGGCCGGGATCGACTGGATGCCCATCTGGCCCGGGATCGCCGGGTGCTGGTCGATGTTCATCTTGACCAGCTTGACCTTGCCCTTGGCCGCCTTGACGGCCTTTTCGAGCAGAGGGGTGAGTTGCTTGCAGGGGCCGCACCACTCCGCCCAGAAATCGATCAGCACCGGCTGGCGCTTCGATTCCTCGATGACGTCCTTCACGAAGGTCTGGGTGGTGGTGTCCTTGATCAGATCGGCCGCAGCCGGGCCCGCCGCTCCGTTACCCTGGTCGATGATCGTCACGGGATCCCCTCGTCTATGTCCGGAATGGCGGGTCTTTAGCACGCCGCCACACCTTATGCTCGCTGTCGGCTCCTAAATTGGGCCGCGACGGCCGAATTTCAATCCACCGAGGCCGATTCGCCAGTTCCGGGGCAGTTTCGGGCCATTTCGCCGCATTCAGGCTCCATATGGGGCCCCAAGAACCGAATCTAGATCGCCGGTAGCTGTTGCATTCCCCTCCCGGTTTTGGCATACGACAGCCGTTGCCGGCGCGTCACGCGACCGACACAGGATGCGGGTGTAGCTCAGTGGTAGAGCACGACCTTGCCAAGGTCGGGGTCGAGGGTTCGAGCCCCTTCGCCCGCTCCAGTTTTTCCCAAAGCATCCAGCCGATCCGGACGGAAACGTGGTTCGCCGCGCCGCTGGCGGCCGTCCCGGGTTCGCAATGACAATTCTGGTCACCGGCAGCGCAGGCCACCTCGGGGAAGCCATCCTCCGGACCCTCCGGGCTCGCGGTTCCCCGGTGCGCGGGATCGATCTGAAGCCATCGCCCTTCACCGACGCGGTCGGCTCGATTGTCGATCCCGGCTTCGTGCGCAGCCAGATGGACGGCGTCACCGCCGTCATCCACACCGCGACGCTGCACAAGCCGCATGTGGGGACCCACAGCAAACCAGACTTTGTCGACACCAACGTCACCGGCACGCTCAACCTGCTGGAGGCGGCGGCGAGCGCCGGCGTGCGCAGCTTCGTCTTCACCAGCACCACCAGCGCGTTCGGCTCGCAGCTCCGCTCCGGGGCGGGACAGGCGGCGGTCTGGGTCACCGAGGATCTGCCGTCGGTGCCGAAGAACATCTACGGCACCACAAAACTGATGGCGGAGACCCTGTGCGAGCTGTTCTATCGCGAGCGCGCTCTGCCGGTCGTCGTCTTGCGGACCTCGCGCTTCTTTCCGGAAGATGATGACGATCCGGCGATGCGCTCGGCCTACACACTGGAGAACGCGCAGGCCAACGAGCTGCTCTATCGCCGGCTGGACATCACGGACGCCGTGAGCGCGCATCTGCTCGCCGCCGAACGCGCCCCGAAGATCGGTTTCGCCCGCTACATCGTCTCCGCCACCAGCCCGTTCGAGCCGCGCCATCTCGCCGCGCTTGCGCGCGATGCGGCCGGTGTCGTGCGCGAGCTCTATCCGGATTGCGCGCAGCTGTATGCGGCGCGAGGCTGGAACCTCCTCCCCGAGATCGACCGCGTCTATGTCAACGAGCGCGCGCGGCGTGAGCTCGGCTGGCGGCCGGAATTCGACTTCGCGCATGTGTTGAGCTGCCTTCGCGAGGGTCGCGATTTCCGCAGTGCGCTGGCGCGCGAGGTCGGCGCGAAAGGCTATCATGACGCGGTGTTCGACGACGGGCCTTACCCTGTCGCCCCCTGAGCGCCGCGTTCGTCATTTTGCTCGATGCATCAAATGCCTGTCCGGCGTCACCGCGTGCAACCCGGCCCGAGCCGTTCTACTGTGCATGGGGTTGTTTTCGCAGTTTTTGTTTTGGCCCGTCTCTCGTGCTGTCTGAAGGCGAGCCGCCTGCCGGTCTGATTCCGCGTTGCAGCGAGGTGCTGTCGTCGCGGTGTTCGCGGTCATTGACACTCCGTCTCAATATTTAATGAGCGCAACCGCAACCCATGCGATGCCCTTCTCAGCACTCGCAGATGTGCTAGCCTTTTTATGTCTGCCTCTCGGCAGACCCCAAACTTCGCCTCTCGACTAGCAAAACAAAATAAATCGCAGCCCTGGCGGCTGCCTTAGGGGAGTGACGCGATGACATCGATGTTCCATCGATCCGTGTTGGCACTTGCGGCCGTGGCCCTTCTTGCGGGGACCAGCGCCGGCAGCGCGCAACAGCAGGACAAGAGCAAACCGCTGAAGAAATACGAATCCGGCACCAAGGAGTTCTGGACCCATCCGCCAGATGACTGGTTCCTCGGCGACGAGACCGAGGCGCAGAAGGGTCTCGCGCCGCCGTCGGGTCCGCCGACCGGCGCCTCCGATGCCGAGCTCGCCAACATCATCAAGAAGGTCAAGCTGCCGCCAGGATTCAAGATGGAGGTCTATGCCTCCGGCGTGCTGGCCGCGCGGCAGATGGCCTGGGGTGACAAGGGCACGCTGTTCGTCGGCTCGTTCGGCCTCGGCAACGTCTATGCCATCAAGGACAACAACGGAAAGAAGGAGGTCAAGACCGTCCTCAAGGGCCTCAACATGCCCACCGGTCTCGCCTTCAGGGACGGCGCGCTCTACGTCATTGCTGTCGACAAGCTGATCCGCTACGACAATGCGGAGGCCAATCTCGACAAGCTCGGCGACGGCAAGGTCGTCTATGACGACATGCCGTCCTATGCCGCGCATGGCTGGAAGTACATCGCAGTCGACAAGGAGGGCTGGTTCTACATTCCGTTCGGACCGCCCTTCAACATTGGTGTCCCGCCGACCAGCGTCTCGCAGATCCGCCGCGTCGATCCCAAGACCGGCAATGCCGAGATCTACGCGCTCGGTGTCCGCAACTCGGTCGGCGGCGACGTCGATCCGCGCACCGGCAAGTACTGGTTCACCGAGAATGCCCGCGACTGGATCAGCGATGATCTGCCCTCGGACAAGCTGAACATGATCAACCGGATCGGCGAGCATTTCGGCTATCCCTATTGCCACCAGGGCAACCTGCCGGACGACAAGTTCGCCATGGGCCACAAATGCTCCGAGTTCACGCCGCCGGTGTTGAACCTCGGTGCGCACGTCGCTCCGCTCGGCATGAAGTTCTATACCGGCGACCAGTTCCCCGCTGAGTACAAGAACAACATCCTGATCGCCGAGCACGGCTCCTGGAATCGCCACAAGTACCAGGGCGGCCGCATCATGCGCGTGATCGTCGGGCCTGACGGCAAGAACCCCAAGCAGGAGGTGTTCGCCTCCGGCTGGATCGAGGGCGACCAGGGCTATCTCGGTCGTCCTGACGACATCATCCTCGCCAAGGACGGATCGATCCTCGTCGCCGACGACTGGGCCGGCGCGATCTACCGCATCAGCTACAGCAAGAAGTAGCACGACAAGAGAAAGAGGCTGCGGTGGCGGGAGGGCGCCGCAGCCTCTTTGCTGAAAACGTGGATGCTGTCGTTCCGGATTGCGCGCCAGCGCAAGTCCGGAACCCATAACCATAAATCGGGTTATGGATTCTCGGATGCGCAATTGCGCATCTTAGCTCGTGCTTCGCACGCCCTGGAATGAGCTAATTAGATCGGAATTCCCACGATGCGCCGCCAGTTTTCTTCTTACGCCATCGGCGCGCTCTCGCTTGCGGCGCTCGCATCCGTCCCGGCTCAGGCTGCGGACAATGCTGCGATCAAGGAGAAGGCTGCCGTCTGCTCAGGCTGTCACGGCGAGAACGGCGTTTCGCAGACGGAGAATATCCCCTCGCTGGCCGGCCAGCCTGATCAGTTCATCCAGTGGCAGCTCGTGTTCTTCCGCGCGGGCTCGCGCAAGAACGACCAGATGCAGCCGATCGTCGAGGAGATCACCAATGAGGACATCCGCAATCTCGGCGCTTATTTCTCGCAACTGACGCCGCCGAAGGAACCGGAGGACAGCGACCCGGACCTGTCGAAGAAAGGCGCGCAAGTTGCCGCAGGCCGCCGCTGCGCCTCATGCCATACGGACAGCTTCGCCGGCACCAAGGGAGTGGCGCGACTGGCTGGCCAGCGCGAGGAATATCTGGTCAAGGCGTTGCGCGACTACAAAGCGGGCCAGCGCGTCGGCGGCGGCGTCGCCGCGATGGCCGATGTCGCCTATCACATGAGCGACGAGGAAATCACGGCGGTCTCGCACTATCTCACGCATTTGAAATAGTGCGGGGCTAGTTGCGGCAATCTCCGCTGTCGTCCCGGACAAGCGCGCCTCAAGCGCGCGCAGATCCGGGACCCATAACCACAGGAAGATGTGGTTACGAGGGCTCGGAGTGACGACGTCGCGCACAATGTAGTCTTGTGGCTATGGGTCCCGGATCTGCGCTTACGCTTGTCCGGGACGACACCGAGTGTGTGGTTGGGTGTTACCCCGCCCGCTGCCTCTCATACGCCTTCAAATGCGTGTAGGCGATGCGCAGCTTGGGCACCGGCACCTTGGCGGCATCGGCGCGTGCGATGAGATCGCCGATGACGTGATCGGCTTCGACCGGCAGGCCCGCCTTGATGTCGCGGAACATCGAGGCCGTCATCGGCGAGCCTTCGGCGGTGAGGTTGCCCTTCACTCGCTCGAAGAACGGCCCGCCCGGCGTATAGCCCGACGCGGTGGCGATCGCGCTGGTCTCATCGAGCATGCCGAGGAGGAAGTCGCGGCCGCCGGGCGCGGCGAGGATGTTGCCGACGGAGGTGCGCATCAGGCTGGTGGAGGCCGCAAGCGAGGACAGGAACACCCACTTCTCCCACATGTCCTGCATGATGTTCTGGCTGGCGGCGGCACCGGTGATACCGCTCTTGAAGGCCTCGTCGATCGCCTTGACGCGATCTGACAGCTTTCCGTCGCGCTCGCCGTAGTTCAGCGACTGCATCGGTTGGAGCTGCACCACCTCGCGTTTCTCGTTCAGGGTCGCCGCGATGGCGCAGAGGCCGCCGAGCACGCGCTCCTTGCCGAATTTTGCATCGAGGATATCGAGATGCTTCATGCCGTTCAGCATCGGGATGATCGCCGTATCAGGTCCGACCGCCGGCGCAAACGATTTGATGGCGTCGTCGAGATCGAACGCCTTGCAGCTCAAGAGCACGACGTCGAACTTGTCCTTGAGCGCGTCGGCTTGCACGGTCGGCGGATTCTTCAAGGTCACATCGCCATTCGGGCTCTTGATGACGAGGCCGGCGCTTGCGAGCTCGCCGGCGCGGCGCGGCCGGACCAGGAAGGTGACGTCGCGGCCGGCTTGCAACAGCCTGCCACCAAAATAGCCGCCGATGGCGCCGGCGCCGACCACGAGGATACGCATGGGATGCTCCATTGTTGCTCTTGATTATTGCTCTTGGCGGCTACTTATAATCGCCATTTCGAGCGAAGCGAAGCAATCCAGAATGTTGCCGCGATCACATTCTGTCGCCGGAGAATGAGCGGCTAAGTCCCGAGCACCATCTCCTCGACCTCGCGCAGCTGCTCCTTGCCGAAGAACATCTCGTTGCCGACGAAGAAGGTCGGCGAGCCGAACGCGCCGCGGGCAACGGCGTCCTCGGTGTTCTTGATCAGCCTGCCCTTCACCTCGGGTTCCTGGCTGCGGGCGAACAGCTTCTGGGCGTCGAGCCCGGATGAGGCCAGCGCCTTCGCCGCGATCTCGGGATCGTCCATCTTCTTCGGCTCGCGCCACATGTGGTGAAAGGCCGCCTCGACGTATTTTTCGAATACACCCTCGAGCCGTGCGGCAATCGCCGTGCGCATCAGGTTCAGCGTGTTGATGGGGAAATGCGGATTCCAGACATAGGGCTGGACATGGAAGCGCTTGATGAAGCGCTCGGTCTCGACCTGATGGAATTCACGCTTGTTCTTGATGCCCGCGAGCGTCTCGGCCGGCGACTTGTTGTTGGTCGACTTGAAGATGCCACCGAGCAGGATCGGCACATATTCGAACTTGACACCGATGCGCTGCTCGATCGCGGGGATCGCGAGGTGGCTGAGATAGGCATTCGGGCTGCCGAAATCGAACAGGAATTGCGGGGTTGTGCGGGTCAAACTCGTCTCCGTGACCTAACTTTTTTGATCTGGCTTACCCACATTGTGACGCAGCGTGCCCTGCGGGTCCACCGTTTAATGATGAGCATAATACTCTGGAAATCAGACCAGCCGTCGGATCGCCCGCTTGCGCCAGACCATGAGGTAATAGCCCATCTGCAAGACGAACATGGCGCAGAACACGATGGGATAGGCGGCCCACACGCCCGAAAGGCCGATTGTGTGGCTCAGGATCACCGCGGCCGGCAGCTCGATCGCGAGGATCGCGAAGATCGAGAGCAGCATTGGCATCAACGCGACGCCTGCCGCCCGCATGGCACCTGAGAACACTGTGGCGAGGCCAAACGGCACCGAGCTCCACAGGGCGATATCGAGCAGGCCTTTTGCCAGATCGAGCACGGCGGCATCGGTGATGAAGATGCCGAGGATTGCGCGCGGCGCGAGATAGATCAGCGCCACGAGCCCACCGGTCAAAACGAGGTTGAAAGCGAGCCCGGTCCGCACGATGCCGTCGAGCCGGGCCCTGTCGCCGCTGCCGACGGCCTGCGCGCCCAGGATCGAGACCGCGATCGAAATCGACATCGCCGTGAACTGCGTGTAGCCCATCACCTGGTTGACGGCGCCATAGGCCGCAGTGGCGTCCGACCCAAAGCCGTTGACGAGGCCGAGCAGGACCAGCTCAGCGATCGCCATCACCACCATGCCGATAGCGCTCGGCAATCCGATGCCGAGGATTTTTCCGAGCATGGCGCCGTTGAGCCGCAGGTGACCCAGCAGCGCCGCATCCGGCGCGAGCGCGTGCTTCTTTCGTAGCAGATAGAGTGCCAGCGCGATCAACGTGAGTGCGTTCGAGATCGCGGCCGCCCATGCCGGGCTGGTGATGCCGGCCGCCGGCAGTCCGAATGACCCACGGATCAACATCGGCGTCAGGATCAGCCCGATCGCGGTCGACAACGCCAGCGCCAGCAGCGGCGTCAGCGCATCGCCGACGCCGCGGATCATCGCCGTCATCAACAGGAAGATGAAGCCGAGCGGCATCGTCAGCAGCATGATGCGCGCATAGGCGCTGGCCTGGTCGAGAATGTCCGCGGGCGTGGCGAGAGCCATCATCAGCTGACGGCTGAAGAGCCCGCCGATCAGCGCCACTGAGATTGAAAGCAGAAGGCCGATCGCGAGCGTCGTGCCTACGACGCTCTTGATCCGGCCGTGCTCGCCCGCGCCAAAGGCCTGGCCGATCAGCACGGTCGCGCCGGTGCTCAGCCCCATCACGAAGGCGAACAGGAAGAACATCACCGGGAAGAAGACTGAGACCGCGGCGAGCGCATCGACGCCGATCATCTGGCCGAGATAGACGTTGCTGACGGTGCCGAACAGCGATTGCAGCGCGTTGCTCAGCATCAAGGGTGCGAGGAAGCGGAGGAATGTTGTCCAGAGCGGCTTGGGGACAGACATGGATTGGCCTTTCATCAGGGCGTGCGAAGCCGTTGCCGCGCAATGCGCGGCTCGGCCGTCGATGGGAAGGTGAGAGCGCGCGCGCCTTAAGCGCGGTCGCTGTAGGCGAGCTTGACGATGTGGTCGCGGATATCGGTCGGCCAGTCCGCGATCAGCCCGGTGAAGCGTCGCCGGTCATCGGCAAACAGCGCGCGCGAGGCTTCCTCGAACTGCGGCAGGTTGCCCGCCATGGTCGACATGAAGTGATAGGCCGCGTCGCGCGCCTGCCGCTCGCGGTCCTTGTCGCCGCTGGCGCGCCTGGCCTCGTCGACGAGCTTGCGCAGCGCGACCGAGGCGCCGCCCGCTTGCGCGTTGAGCCACTCCCAGTGTCGCGGCAACAGCGTCACCTCGCGCGCGACCACGCCGAGCTTCGGCCGCCCGCGCCCGCGCGGCTCGCTCGGTGGAGTGCTCTCCTCGACCGGCGGCGGCACAAGCTTCGCCAACCGCGCCAGGACCTCGCGATCCCCGCCGCGCAGATCGAAGTCGATCGATCGGCCGGTGCCGTCCTCGAAGATGAGGATGGGCTCGTCCGGCCGTTGCGCTACCCGCTTGACGACCAGCGCGACCTCGCCTGCCGGCCCGGACACCAGGCGACGCTGCCCCTGGAAGGCGGTGAAAATCTTCTGCATTGGAATCATTGTCATTTTGACGACGTTGGGTCATTTAATACCCGGGTAAATTGTCGGTGTCAATATACCCGGGTGAAAATATCCGTCCTGATGGCTCGACATTGTGATCCCGGGCTGGCACGAACGGCGCCGCGACTGAGCACGCCTAGCCACTACGCCTTGCCCCGGGGACCTCGCCGATGCTGACCGTTCACCACCTCAACAATTCCCGTTCGCAGCGCGTGCTGTGGCTGCTCGAAGAGTTGGGCGTGCCCTACGAGATTGTGCGCTATCAGCGCCAGCCGGACATGCGCGCGCCGAAGGAGCTGCGCGCCATTCATCCGCTTGGCAAGTCGCCCGTCATCACCGACAACGGCAACACTATCGCCGAGTCGGGCGCGATCATCGAATATCTCATCGCGACCTACGGCAACGGCCGGCTGATCCCGCCGCCGAACACGCCGGAGCGGCTGCGCTTCACCTATTGGCTGCATTACGCCGAAGGGTCCGCGATGCAGCCGCTGCTGTTGAAGCTGCTGTTCACGCTGATGCCGAAGCGCGCACCCGCGCTGCTGCGTCCGCTGGTGCGCAAGGTCTCGAACCAGGCGCTGACCACCCTGGTCAATCCGCAGCTCAAGCAGCACATGGATTACTGGGAAGGCGAGCTTGCAAAGAGCGAGTGGTTCGCCGGCAACGAGTTCACCGCAGCCGACATCCAGATGAGCTTTCCGCTGGAAGCGGCGCAAGCGCGCGGCGGGCTCGAGCAGGGCCATCCCAAGGCGATGGCGTTCCTCGAGCGCATCCACGCGCGGCCTGCCTATGCGCGCGCATTGGAAAAGGGCGGGCCGTATCAGGTGGGACGGTAGTTCTTTTTTATCGTCATCCCGGGGGCGCCCGAAGCGCGAACCCGGAATGACGAGATCCCGGGTTCGGCTCTGCGAGCCGCCCCGGGATGACAGTGACTGCTAGTGCGCGTGCAACACGCGTCCGCGCGTCTCCGGCAGCGCGAAGGCGGCGATGAAGAACAGCGCGTAAGCGACCACCGCGAAGATCGCGGTCGCATTCGCAAGCGAGGTCGACGCCGACAGCGCGCCGACGAGGAACGGAAACAGCGCGCCGATCCCGCGGCCGAAATTGTAGCAAAAGCCTTGGCCGGAGCCGCGCAGCCGCGTTGGATAGAGCTCGGTCAGGAACGCGCCGATTACTGCCCCGCAGCTTCTGCGCCGCGCGTGCGCGGATCGGGTGCGCCGAGCGGCCCGTTGGGTGTCACGACAATCGAATTGGCCGACGTCTGCCCCATCGGCTCGACGATGACATGGCCCATCGCCTTCAGCTTACCCAGAACATCGCTCGGAAAGCCGCCCTCGACACGGACTTCGTCCGGCAACCATTGGTGATGCAGCCGTGGCGCTGCGACGGCGGCCGCAACATCCATCCTGTAATCGAGGACGTTGACGATGACCTGCAGCACGCTCGAAATGATGCGGCTGCCGCCGGGCGAGCCCGTCACCAGCACCGGCTTGCTGTCCTTCAGCACGATGCTCGGCGACATCGAGGACAGCGGCCGCTTGCCGGGGCCCGGCAGATTGGCCTCGAAGCCGACGAGACCGTAGGCATTGGAGGCGCCGATTGCGGCGGTGAAATCGTCGAGCTCGTTGTTGAGCAGCACGCCGGTGCCGTCGGCAACGAGGCCGACGCCGTAGCTGAAGTTCAGTGTATAGGTGTTGCTGACGGCGTTGCCGCTGGAATCGACGACGGAAAAATGCGTGGTGTTGCTGCCCTCGCGCGGCGAGGGAGCCGCGGAAACGAACTCCTTCGACGGCGTGGCGCGTTCGGCGGAGATGCCGGCGCGCAGCTTGGCGGCGTAGTCCTTCGCGACGAGCGTCTCGATCGGCGCGTTGACGAAGGCGGGATCGCCGAGATAGCGCGCGCGATCTGCGTAGGCGCGCTTCATCGCCTCGATCAGAAGATGCAGCGATGCCGGCGATCCCTGCTTCAGATCGGCGAGCTGAAAGCCCTCGAGGATGTTGAGCGTCTCCACCAGCACGACACCGCCCGACGAAGGCAGCGGCATCGACACGATGTCATAGCCGCGATAGCTGCCGCGCACCGGCGCGCGGATCACGGCCTGATAGGCCTTCAAATCGGCGGGCGTCATGATGCCGCCGGCGTCGGTCACGGCTTTGGCGAGCTTTTCCGCGACCGGTCCTTCATAGAAGCCGCGTGGCCCCTGTGCGGCGACGGACGAGAGCGTTTCAGCGAGATCGCCCTGCACCAACCTGTCGCCTTCGCCCAGCGGCGTGCCATCGGGCCGCGAAAAGATTTTCGCCGAGGAGGGCCAGCGTGCCAGCCGCCGGTGCCAGGTAGGCAGCGTGTCGGCCATATCGTCGCCGACGGCGAAGCCGTCGCGGGCCAGCGCGATCGCGGGCGCAAGCAATTGCGCCAGGGTGAATTGCCCCGAGCCGTATTTCTGCAATGCCAAAGCGAGGCCCGCGACCGTGCCGGGCACGCCGACACCGAGCGCGGAATCCCGTGACTTCGCCGTATCGGGCTTGCCGTCGGCGCCGAGGAAGATTTGCGGCGTGGTGGCCGCCGGCGCCGTCTCGCGGTAATCGATCGTGATGTCTTCGTTGCGGTCCGCGGAATGGATCACCATGAAGCCGCCGCCGCCGATATTGCCGGCACGCGGATAGGTCACGGCCATCGCAAAGCCGGTCGCAACCGCAGCATCGACCGCATTGCCGCCGCTCCGCAGGATATCGGCCCCGATCTGCGCAGATATCCTCTCCTGCGCGACGACCATGCCGTGCTCGGCGGCGACGGCGCGCACCGTGTCAGGCGCGGCTGGGACATAGGCCCGTCGCGCATCCTGGGCGGCCGCCGGTGACAGTCCAAACGCCAGGGCGGCTATGAAGGCGAAAAATGTCCGCCTTGTCGAATTTGACGACATCATCAAGCTTCCGCCGTGGCTTCGAACCAGTTCACATGCCTCGCTGCAATGCTATACGGTTTGCCCCAAGAGAGGCAAAACTGTTCGTGATGAGGACTGCGTGATGACGACGATCGCCCCGGATGTGCGCATGGCCGGCGTGGCGCGGACCTATCCGCCGCGCGCCGCCGTCGTCAGCTGGATTTTCTTCGACTGGGCCGCGCAGCCTTATTTCACGCTGATCACGACCTTCGTGTTCGCGCCCTATTTCGCCACCAGCATTGCGCCGAACCCCGCCACCGGCCAATCGATGTGGGGATTTGCGATGGCGGCCGCGGGCCTTGCGATCGCGTTGATGTCGCCGGTGCTGGGCGCCATCGCGGACGCCTCGGGCCGCCGTAAGCCGTGGATCGCCGGGTTCGGTGCGCTGCTGGTGGTTGCATCCTGCACGCTATGGATCGGCAAGCCCGGCGATCCCTCCATCATTCCGCCACTGCTCATCGCAGTCGCGCTCGCCAGCGTCGGCGCGGAATTCGCTACCCTCTTCAACAATGCGATGATGCCGACGCTGGTGCCGCCGGAGCGCATCGGACGGCTCTCCGGCACCGGCTGGGCCACCGGCTATGTCGGTGGAATCGTCAGCCTGATCATCGTGCTCGGTTTCCTCGCGGCCAACCCGCAGACCGGCCGCACATTACTCGGCTTCACGCCGCTGTTCGGGCTCGATCCGGTCAGCCATCAGGGCGATCGCATCGTGGGGCCGCTGACCGGGCTGTGGTTCATCGTCTTCGTGACACCGCTGTTCCTGTTCACGCCGGATTATCCGGCGAAGCGCCCGGTGCGCGAGGCTTTGCGTGAGGGGCTGTTGGAGCTGAGGCAATCGATCAGAAGCCTGCCGCAGCAGAGATCGCTGGCGGCATTTCTGCTCGCCAATATGATCTATACGGATGGTCTGGTGTCGCTGTTCGCCTTTGGCGGCATCTATGCCGCGGGCACCTTCGGCTGGCACACCATCCAGATCGGCACCTTCGGCATCATGCTCGCGATTGCCGGCGCATTTGGCGCATGGTTCGGCGGCAAGCTGGATGATCGTCTCGGGCCGAAGCGCGTCATCGCCGGCAGCTTGCTCGTGCTGCTGTTGTCCGTGGCGGCAATTCTCCTGGTCGACAAGGACAGCGTGTTGTTCATCAAGGTCGCGCCGCCGCAAGCAGACGCTCCCTTGTTCTCGAGCGCGGCCGAGCGCGCCTATCTCGTGCTGGGCTGTCTCATTGGCGCGGCCGGCGGTCCACTCCAGGCGGCCTCACGCACGCTGCTGATCCACCTCGCACCGAAGGACCGCATCGCGCAGTATTTCGGCCTGTTCGCGCTGACCGGGAAGGTGACGTCCTTCATCGGACCGCTGCTGATCGGCACGATCACCGCGGTGACCGCAAGCCAGAAGGCCGGCATGGCGGTGCTGGTGGTGTTCTTCGTCGCGGGGCTGGGGCTGTTGATGCGGGTGCGGGATTAGTCGCATCACGCGATTCATCCTTCGTCATTGCGAGGAGCGAAGCGACGAGGCAATCCAGGCTTCTCCTCGGAAACAGACTGGATTGCTTCCGCCTTCGCCAAGGCTTCGGCGGACAAGTCGCTGCGCTCGCAATGACGAAGTCGATGGGTTCGTCGTTCGCTCTTGCAGCTCGCCTTGCCGATCGACTCAGTGCCGGAAATGCCGCGTGCCCGTGAACACCATGGCGATGCCGTGCTCGTCGGCGGCCTTGATCACCTCGTCGTCACGCATCGAGCCGCCGGGCTGCACCACCGCGGTGGCGCCGGCCTCGATGCAGGCGAGCATGCCGTCGGCGAAGGGGAAGAACGCATCCGACGCCACCACCGAGCCCTTGGTGAGCGGCTCGGCGAGCTTCAGCTCGTTCGCCGCATCCTGGGCCTTGCGCGCGGCGATGCGGGCCGAATCGACCCGGCTCATCTGACCCGCGCCGATGCCGACGGTGGCGAGATCCTTGGCGTAGATGATCGTGTTCGACTTGACGTGTTTTGCGACCCGGAACGCAAACTTGAGGTCGCGCATTTCAGCGTCGGTCGGCGCGCGCTTGGTCACGATCTTGAAGGTCATGTCGTCGACCACGGCGTTGTCGCGGCTCTGCACCAGCAGGCCGCCGGCGACCGTCTTGGCGGTGAGGCCAGGCGCGCGCGGATCGGGCAGGCTGCCGGCGAGCAGCAGCCGCAGGTTCTTCTTGCCGCCGATGATGGCGATCGCTTCCTCGGTGGCGTCGGGCGCGATGATCACCTCGGTGAAGATTTTTGTGATCTCGCGGGCCGTATCCGCGTCCAGCGGACGATTCATCGCGATGATGCCGCCGAAGGCCGAGGTGGAATCGCAGGCCAGCGCCTTGCGATAGGCGTCGACGAGGTTTGATCCCTCCGCGACGCCGCAGGGGTTGGCGTGCTTGACGATGACGCAAGCCGCGGTGCGCTTGGCGTCAAACTCGCCGATG
The DNA here is from genome assembly GCF_028128835.1 of Bradyrhizobium sp. CCBAU 65884. Taxonomy (NCBI): domain Bacteria; kingdom Pseudomonadati; phylum Pseudomonadota; class Alphaproteobacteria; order Hyphomicrobiales; family Nitrobacteraceae; genus Bradyrhizobium; species Bradyrhizobium sp. CCBAU 65884. Next base: position 257,865 of record NZ_LBJU01000130.1, read on the forward strand.
CATTCATAGGCCGCATCGGTGTCGTTGATGTTGTTGTAGGAGAGCTCCTTGCCCTGGAGCTGCCGGGCCGTGGAGACGCCCGGGCGCTTGTCGGGCGTCACGTAGAACGCCGCGGTCTGGTGCGGGTTCTCGCCGTAGCGCAGCGACTGGATCAACTTGCCGCCGAAGGCGCGGAAGTCGGGCGCGTCGATCTCGAGTTGGCGATTGAACCAGTTCGAGATCGCGGCATCGTAAGCGCCGGTGCGCGCATAGGCCTTCGCGGCAAGCCGCCGGCGCAGTTTCAGCGTGGTCGCGCCCTTGTTGGCGGCGAGCTCGTCGAGCACGGCCTTGTAGTCATCTGCCTCCACGACAACGGCGACGTCGTCATGGTTCTTCGCGGCGGCGCGGATCATCGCGGGGCCGCCGATGTCGATGTTCTCGATGCAATCCTCGAAGCCGGCGCCTTTGTCGACGGTCGCCTCGAACGGATAGAGATTGACGACCAAAAGATCGATCGGCGCGATGCCGTGCGCCTTCATCGCGTCCACATGTTCCTTGTTGTCGCGGATCGCGAGCAGGCCGCCATGTACCTTCGGATGCAGCGTCTTGACGCGGCCGTCCATCATCTCGGGGAAGCCGGTGAGGTCGGAAACATCCTTCACCTTGAGGCCGGCCGCGGCGATTGCTTTCGCAGTGCCGCCGGTCGAGACCAGCTCGACATCATGCGAGGCGAGCGCCTTTGCGAATTCGATCAGGCCGGTTTTGTCGGAAACGGAAAGCAGGGCGCGGGTGACGCGGCGGGGATGGTCAGTCATGAGCAAGATCCTCTGTCTTAAGGAGTGTCTATGCCCAGGCGCGCGGCAGATATGTGTCGCGCTTCCCGATGGTGCTCCATCCAAGGTCGCCAGTCGCGCGAGCGAGGGCTCGATAGCAGTTTTCGGCGTGCTTCACAACGACCAGATAGGGCTGAATCCGCGCGTTTACAGCGGAAGTTCCGGTTCGCGCCGAGCGTTGCGGCGGGCATTGGTGACGGTCGGCGATGCCGTCGAGCGGACAAAGCTCCAGCGGATCGAGGGCGCCTGCCGCGCGTCCTGCCGGATCACGATCTGGGCGGTGCGGCGCGGCCCGTCATTGCCGGCCAGGAACACGCTGTCCTCGAGGTCGACCTTGTCGTCGAGCGCCTCGAAGGTCCAGACGTCGCGGTTCGGCAGCACCAGCATGACGCCGCGCGCATCAGACAGCCGGCTCGCCTTCACTGCCGGATGCAGATGGAAGCGCAGCGCAAAGTCAGCGTCGGCACCCTTGAAGCGTCCGCCCTGCGGCGGCGACAGCGTGTCCTCGCCGTCGATGCGCGCGCCGTCATTGGCGATCATCAGCACGCGGCGGTGGATCGCGCCGAATTTAGAAAGATAGCCGTCATGCGAGGTCGTGAGCAGCGTGCCGTTCTGCACGATCTCGCGATAGCTCTCGACCTCGACGGGGCCGCTGGTAACCGGCGAGCCGTGCAAGAGCCGCTTCATCGCCGACATCTCGACGAACTGGCACGACGAAGTATCGTGATAGGTCAGCGTCGAATGCGCCGCGGTGCCGCGGGCGAATGGCCGCCAATTGTCGCGGCCCGTGGTCGGCATGCCGCAATTGGTGACGATGCGGCTGATGCCGGAAGACAGTTCGAACGACAGGCAGCCGGCATGGGCATCGTGGCTGACGCCGGCTGGCGGCGGCGGGCCGGTGTCGATGATCACAGTGGTCTGGCCGGCATCGAGGCGCTGAAAGCCGGTATGCGGCATGTTCGCCATCGGCGCGCCGTGGGTGTCGTCATAGGCGAGCAGCGTTGCGAGCAGGTCGGACGATGTCGCGCTCATGCCGTTGAACAGCGCGAAGTTACCGTCGCCGTGGCGGAAGAAGCGCAGCATCGGCATCATGCGGTCGATCGCGTTGAGCAGCGCCGGCGGTGGCGCGATATTACGCGCAGCAAACGTCTGCCGCAGCGGCAGCAGGTCGATCAGGAGTTCGATCAGCGCGCCCGGATTGCGGGAGATGTGTCCGCCGTCGGGCAGGATCTGCCGCTGCAATTCGTCCGACAGCTTCTTCGATGCGCTGCGGATTTGGCCCGCCTGGTTGGCGAGGCACAAGGCCGCATAGCACAGCGCGATCAGCACCTGGAGCTTCGGCACCCCGTCGGGAATGTTGACCATGGTGTAGCGCAGGAAGCGGATCTCGCGCGCGAGGGCGCGCAGGTAACGGCGGTAGAACTTGTTGTCGGTCTCGCCCAGCACCAGCGGCGCCTGCGACAGCAGCGAGATCACGCGCCGGGCCAGCACGTCGGCGCGGCGCGCGACCGGGCGGCGCTTGTTGGCGGGGTTGGCGATCCAGTCCTCGATCAGCGCGCGCGCATTCGCCCGCGTCAGCGCGGTGTCGGCGGCGCGCAAATGGCGCAGCCAGCCGAAGCCGAGCAGCGCGACTTCCCAATCCTCCGACGGCGGCTCGAGATCGAAGATCGAACGGCCGTGGCAATTGACGATCTTGCCGGCGAAGACGAAGCGGCCGGCATAGATTTCGGCGGCGCGAGTCGCATCCGCGGTGCGCAGATCGTGCGGCGCGATGATCAGCCGATCGGTGCGGCCGGGCCAGACCCGCGACAGCGCAACGGAACCGCCGCTCGCGCGCGCGAGCATGTTCCGCGCGAAGCGGTTCATGACCAGCGTCGAGATACGTCTGCGTTGAGCGACCGACACGCTTTGCCTTGAAGGGGGAGAGGATTCCGACGAATCCCTATTAATCCCAAAATCGGACGTCTGACACCACCTTGAACGTGTGCGAATCAGCGTCGCGGTCGCAAAATCCGGTGCAAAATCAGGATTTAACGAGCCGGGTCGCGAAAAACCCATCGAGACCGCCGAGCTTGGGATCGGCGTTCGGCAGATGGCTGGGCAGGGTGCGCAGATCGCCGTCCCCTGTGATGATTTCGTCGAGGCCCGCGATCTCCGCGGCCTCGATCGGGACGCGCCGAAGCGCAGGCTCGCTCGCCAGCAGCGTTGCCACGGCCTGCTCGCCCTCTTCGGGTTCCAGCGAGCAGGTGCAGTAGACCAGCGTGCCGCCCGGCTTGAGCAACGACACCGATTTTCGCAGCAGTCGCTGCTGGAGCACGGTCATGGCGGTGACATCGGATTCCTGCCGCAGCCATGCCACATCGGGATGACGGCGGATCGTGCCGGTCGATGTGCAGGGCGCATCGATCAAAATACCGTCGAAGCCTTCGGCTGGGCCGGCCCATTCCACGGCGTCAGCGACGACGGTCTCGGCCTGGAGCGACAGCCGCGCCAGGTTTTCACGCAGCCGCATCACCCGGGCCGGCGAGCGGTCGATCGCCGTGACCTGCGCGCCGGCATGCGCCAGTTGTGCGGTCTTGCCGCCGGGGGCGGCGCAGAGATCGGCAATGGACTTGCCCTTGACGTCGCCGAACAGCCGGGCCGGCAGCGCGGCGGCGGCGTCCTGCACCCACCATTGTCCCTCGGCGAAGCCGGGCAGCATGGTCACCGAGCCGTGCAGCAGCATCCGCACCGTTCCGGTCGGAAGCGTCTCGCCGTGCAGGCGGTTCGCCCATTGCGCGGCATCGGACTTCACCGTGAGATCGAGCGAAGGCTCGTGGCCGAGTGCCAGTGCCATCTCCCTTGCGGTTGCTTCGCCATAATGCGCGCTCCAGCGCGCGAGCAGCCATGGGGGCAGATCCAGCGATTGCGCGGCGACCTCCTCGACCAGCGCCGCGCCCTCGCGCGCGCAGCGGCGCAGCACGGCATTGACGAGGCCGGCATAGCGCGCGGCGCGCCGGTCGGATTGCACCAGGCGAACGGAGAGGTCGACGGCCGCGTGATCCGGCACGTCCATCCAGAGGATCTGCGCCGCGCCGATCAGGAGTGCGCTCTGCGCGCGCGGCGCATCGGAGGGGATGCCCTTGTCGAGCAGGCGGGACAGCACATGGCCGAGCGTGCCGAGCCGGCGCAGCACCGTGGCGACCAGTCGCCGCATCAGCGCGCGGTCGCGGTCGGCAAGCGTCTTCAGTCCGGGATGGGCGCCGCTGCCGTCGAGTTGGTCATCGAGCGTACGGTGCTTGTGCAGCACGCCGTCGACGATGTCGGCGGCAATCCGTCGCGCCGCGAGACCGGGCACTTCGGACGGAGGGGCGAAACGTTGAGATGGCATGCGGAAGCAAGGTTCTGAGCAAGCGGCAGTTCCGCCGCAATGGGCGCATGCCTTGAGAACCCAATCTCTGGCACGCGAATATGCCAAATGTAAGAATCGCTTCCGGCTTTTTCAGCCCTTCCGGGCCGATTTCAGGAATGCGTTATTGGACATCGCGTTGCGGCTCGTCCTGCGCTAGAAAGCCTGGCGATGAGTGATCAGCCTCCCGTTCCCGACCGCAAGCAGCTTACGCCGGCAGCCCAGCGCGCGCTGGCCGAAGCCGAGGCGCGCCGACAGGCCGCAGCCGCGCAGGCCCAAGAGGCCGGCAAGGCGGCGCCGAAGGAGTTGCAGGGGCCGAAGGGACCCGAGCCGACCCGCTACGGCGACTGGGAGCGCAAGGGCATCGCCTCCGACTTCTGAGCGATCGCCGGTCCTGGAAGGCGTCCACTCCCGCCACTACAGATAGTGATTGTCCCTGAGATAACCGATGATGCGCTCGCAGGCCGCGTCGCTCGACATTTCTGACGTGTCGATTGTGATCTCGGGCGCCTGCGGCGTCTCGTAGGGATGATCGATGCCGGTGAACGATGGCAGCTCTCCCGCCCGTGCTTTGCGATAGAGCCCCTTGGGATCGCGATGCTCGCATTCGGCCAGCGGGGTCGCGACATGGATCTCGATGAACTCGCCTGCCTCGACCCGCTGGCGCGCCAGCTCGCGCTCGTTGCGGAACGGTGAGATCAGCGCGACCAGCGCGATCATGCCGGCATCGACGAACAGCGCCGCGATCTCGGCAGTGCGCCGGACGTTCTCCGCCCTGTCCGCGTTGGAGAAGCCGAGGTCGCGGTTGATGCCGTGGCGGAGATTGTCGCCGTCGAGCAGCGCGGCGTGGCGTCCGAGTTCGGCAAGCCTGCGGTCGACGAGATCGGCGATCGTCGATTTGCCGGCCCCGCTCAGCCCTGTGAACCAGAGCACGCAGGGTCGCTGCTGCTTCAACCGCGCCCGCACCGATTTGTCGACGGCAAGCCGCTGCCAATGAATGTTAGTGGCGCGGCGGAGCGAGAGATCGATCATTCCCGCGGCGGCGGTGCGATGGCTGATGGGATCGACGAGAATGAAGCTGCCCATGTCGCGGTCGTCGCGATAGGCCTCGAACACCAATGGACGGTCGAGGCTGAGATGGGCGTAGCCGATCTGGTTGGCGTCGAGTGTGGCAGCGCTTTCATGCGCCATGGTGTCGATGGCGATGCGGTGCTTGAGCGTCGTGATCACCGCGCCGGTCGAGGCCGCGCCGCATTTGAGCAAATAGCGACGGCCCGCGACCATGGCCTCGTCGTCGAACCAGACGAGATGGGCCGCCAGCTGATCCGAGACCTGTGGCGCGGGCCCCGCCGTCAGCACGTCGCCGCGACTGACGTCGATCTCGTCGGTCAACGTGAGCGTCACCGATTCGCCCGCCGCAGCGCGGTCGCGCTCGCCGCCGGGGGTGAGAATGCGCGCGATGCGCGTCTGGCGGCCCGAGGGCTGCACGGCGATGGTCTCGCCGATCGCGATCGTTCCGCTGGCGATACGCCCGCAGAAGCCGCGAAACTCCGCATGCGGCCGGTTGACCCATTGCACCGGCAACCGGAACGGCCGCTGCGAGACATCGCCGGAAACGTCGACCGATTCCAGATAGGCGGTGACGGTCGGCCCGGCGTACCAGGGCATCCGCGCGCTGGCGGCGACGATGTTGTCGCCGTCGGGCGCGACGACAGGGATGCACTGGACCTGCGAGATTCCGAGCTGTCCGGCCATGGTCAGATATTCGGCAGTGATGGCCGCAAAGCGATCCCCGTCGAATCCGATCAGATCCATCTTGTTCACGGCGAGCACGACGTGACGGATACCAAGCAGCGACAGGATGTGGCTGTGGCGCCGCGTCTGCGTGATTACGCCCTTGCGGGCATCGACCAGCACCACGGCGAGATCGGCGTTGGAGGCGCCGGTCGCCATGTTGCGGGTATACTGCGCGTGCCCCGGCGTGTCGGCGACGATGAAGCGGCGCAGCTTGGTGGCGAAGAAGCGGTAGGCGACGTCGATCGTGATGCCCTGCTCGCGCTCGGCCCGCAAGCCGTCGACCAGCAGCGCGAAATCGAAATCGCCGCCGGTGGTGCCGACCGTCCGGCTCTCGGACGCCAGCGCGTCGAGCTGGTCGTCGAGCAGCGTCTTGGAATCGTAGAGCAGCCGGCCAACCAGCGTGCTCTTGCCGTCGTCGACGCTGCCGCAAGTGACGAAACGCAGCGTCGGACGATCGTCCTGTTCGAGCCGCGGCGCATCGGAGGCAGCGATCGTGGGTGCCTCGTGATAGGACATCAGAAGTAGCCTTCCGCTTTCTTGCGCTCCATCGATGCGGGACTGTCCCGGTCGATCATGCGTCCCTGCCGCTCGGAGGTGCGCGAGGCCATCATCTCGCGCACGATCTCGGGGAGCGTTGCCGCGGTCGAGACCGTGGCGCCGCTGAGCGGATAGCAGCCCAGGGTGCGAAACCTGACGGAGCGCCATCGCGGCTCTTCGCCTGCATGCAGCGGCATCCGTTCATCGTCCACCATGATCAGCGCGCCGTCGCGCTCAACCACCGGGCGCGAAGCCGCCAGATAGAGCGGAACGATCGGGATGTCCTCGAGCAGGATGTAGTCCCAGACGTCGAGCTCGGTCCAGTTCGACAGCGGAAACACCCGCATGCTCTCGCCGGGCGCGAGCATCGTGTTGTACAGGCTCCACAGTTCGGGCCGCTGGTTCTTCGGATCCCACCGATGCGCCGTGCTCCGGTGCGAGAACACGCGCTCCTTGGCGCGCGATCTCTCCTCGTCGCGCCGCGCGCCTCCGATCGCGGCGTCGAAGCCGTGGAGGTCCAGCGCCTGCCGCAACGCCTGGGTCTTCATGACGTCGGTGTAACGGGCCGAGCCGTGGGTGAAGGGGTCAATGCCCTGGCTCAAGCCGTCATTGTTGGTATGGACAATCAGGTCGATGCCGAGTTCGCGCGCGCGACGGTCGCGAAACGCGATCATCTCGCGGAACTTCCATGTCGTGTCGACGTGCAGCAGCGGAAATGGCGGCTTGCCGGGATGAAAGGCCTTCATCGCCAGGTGCAGCAGCACCGAGGAGTCTTTGCCAATGGAATACAGCATCACCGGCCTGCGGAATTCGGCCGCCGTCTCCCGCAGGATGTGAATGCTTTCCGCCTCCAGGCGCCGAAGATGGCCGGCGGCGTGAAGCTGCTCGCCGCCGGTTCTTTCAAGGAGGGCGGGTTCGGCGCTCGTGGGATTGTCCAGCATGCGGATCACGCGGCCTCGGCGAACCAGTCGCCGAACAGATGCGCCGAAATTGCCGCATTCAGGCCGAGATCGCGAACGCACGCCGCGACCGAAGCTCGATAGGCGTCATTGACCCCGCAGCGCTCCAGAATCTCCAGCTGAGCTTCGCTCACCGAGGCCGTCGCGCGGCGCTGGTAGCGATAGGCGCTATCGGAGGTGTGCAGATTGGGCACCTTGTAGATCGTCGCTTCGCTCGGGAAGATGACGCGCGCGTTGTTGGCTTGTACGTCTCCCGGTTCCCGCCATGACGTCACGGCATTCTCGGTAAAGCGGCTCGAAAGGCCGAGGCGGTCGAACAAGACGCGCACCGACGACAGGGCCTCCTTGCTTACCTCGTAGACGTAGTGCGTGACGGGAACGCCGTGTTGTTGCGCGTAACTTGCGACGCGGGCCGCGCTGAGTGCGGCAACGACATAGTGCCGCAGCAATGTGTCCTCGGGCGCGCGCGAAATCAGCTTCTCGAGCCATGATGCCAGCGAACTCGCCGGCTCGCGATCGAGCATGATGAGATGCAGACGGTGCCGCGGATAGCCTGCTTCGACCAGGAGCTGCAGCGGATTGAACAAGCTCTCGGCAAGGACGTAGGGCCCGATCGTTTCCTTGCTGAAGATGTGCGGCTCGTCGTTTGCCGAGGGGATGATCCAGGGCGCCAGGGGGCGGCCGACGAGCGCGTCGCGCAGGATCGCCTTCAGCGGTTGATAATATGAAGGCATGCCGGTCATGCCGAACAGATTGCTGAGGGCGGTCGAGCCGACTCTGGCCTTGCCGCATGCAAAATAGAGCATCGGAAAGTCCTGCGCCGGACGATGCAGGAAATCCTCGGCGAGGCAGTCCGTCACTTCACGCATCAACGTCGCGAGCGTGACGGCTCTGCTCTGGAATTCGCCCACTGGGGACAGCAGCATGGTGTCGAGGGAACTGTGCTGCTGCCGAACGAGGTCGGCCATTCGTTCGAGCGAATCGGCTGAAATTGCGTCGATGTTCATGTCGGAGGACCCGCTGTAGGGAGTTCTACGAGCGATTGCTCGTTGGATCTTTTCCAACCTACAGTTGTCAGGGGTGCCGGACAATTCCGGGGAATCCCGGAGGCGCTATCCATACGCGACGAGCATTGAAGATGTGCTCGTCGCCGCTATGCAGTTTCATACCGCGCGCACGGTGTTGAGGAACTTCTCGACTTCCGTCTTCAAGAGGCTGCTTTCACTCGACAGCGAGCGCGCCGATGCCAACACCTGCCCCGACGCCGCGCCGGTCGCGCTCGCGCCATGACTGACCTGGGCGATCTTGTCTGCGACTTCGACGGTTCCCTTGGCGGCTTCGCTGACGTTGCGCGCAATCTCGGCCGTCGCTGCACCCTGTTCTTCGATCGTCGCTGCAATGGTGGACGAAATGTCTGAAATGCGGGCGATGGTCGCGCCGATTTCCTTGATCGCTCCGACGGAGTCCTCGGTTGCCGATTGCATGCCGGCGATCTGCGCGCTGATTTCCTCGGTCGCTCGCGCGGTTTGCGCTGCGAGCGCCTTCACCTCGCTCGCCACGACCGCAAAGCCGCGGCCGGATTCGCCGGCGCGCGCCGCCTCGATCGTTGCGTTCAGCGCCAGGAGGTTGGTCTGCTCGGCAATCGCGGTGATCAATTTGACGACGTCGCCAATCCGGCCCGCCGCCTTGAGCAGTTCATTGATCCGGACATCGGTGCGCTCGGCCTGCCTGACCGCTTCGCTGGCGATGCGGCTGGAATCATGGACCTGGCGTCCGATCTCGACGACCGAGGTGCTCATTTCCTCGGCGGCGGACGCGACCGCTCCGACATTGGTGGACGCTTCCTCCGAGGCCGCCGCGACCATTCCGGAGAGTTCCTGGGTCTCTTCCGCGGTTCCCGACAGCGTACCGGCGGCTGCCTCGAGCTGCTGGCTGGCCGCTGACACAGAGTCGATGATGCCGCCGACCGCGGCTTCGAACACGCCGGCGAGCTGGGTCATCTCTTCCTTGCGCTGAGCGGCCGCAGCGGCTTCCTGATTCTTCTGCTCAACCTCCATCTGCTCGATACGGATCAGGTTTTCCTTGAAGGTCTGAGCCGCGCGAGCGTTGTCGCCGACTTCATCGCCGCGGCGCGTGTAGGGAATCTCGATCGCCTTGTTGCCGGCGGCGAGCTGGAGAAGCACGTCGCCGATGCGCCGGATCGGCCGGGCGATGTTCGACACGGAAAAGACGGCGGACCCGATCAACGTCAGAACGACGAAGACGCCGACGATCAATGCGAAGGTGGCGACGCGGTCCAGTTCGGCCAGCATCTCGCCCTTGCGGCGCGCGGCGAATTCGTTGGCAACGCCGACCAGATCGTCGATCCGTTTGCTGACTTCCAGGGCTGCCGGACGCATACGCTCTGCGAGAATGGTGGCCTTCGTCGATTCTGCGGCAGTCCTGGCGCCGCCCGAGGGGGCGCCAATGACGGTCTTTTGCGCCCCCGCCAGTTCAATGCCGCTGGTCAGATACGCATCGACGAATTTCTTGGTCTCACGATAGGCGTCCTGGGTGACCTTGCGGGTCGCCCGGTCGGTGGCCGTATCGATTTCCGCGCCGGCTTCGCCTGCTCGCGCGCGGAGACTCTCGAGGAGCTTGTCAACCTCTCCGGCTGACGAGGCGGAGCTGATCTCGAGAGCTGCGAGCTGCGCCCGCGCCATCGCCGTCTGCGCCGCTTGCGCATTGCCTTTGTTGAGGTAGTTGATCGTGACCAGGCGATTGGATTCGGCGATCGACCGGTTGCCGAGCATCTGGTTGGTCAGCATGCCGCAGACCAGCACAACGCTCACGCCGGTGACGATGCCGAGCTTTGTTCCAATGCGAAACCTGAATGACCCCACCGCTCTCTCCTCGCGTTCTGTATAGCAGGTATTCGCAACCAATGATTGAGATTTGGGTAATATTCGCGGATCTCCAGTAGAACTACGGCCGACATATTCGACGATGGAATTTTCCTGCACGCTTGCCCGTCGATCTGGTTCCGCTATGTGCGCGCCCGTGCTTTGAGTTCCCCCGACTCTGTCCTAGCGTGAGGTCATGCGCTTCCAGGATCGACCCAATGCCTATCGGCCGCAATTCGGCGGCTCGCCGTTCGGTCGGCGCTTCTCCGGATTATTGCCGTGGATGTTCGTGGTGGGCGTCGCGCTGGCGGTCGTGCTCACCTTTCGCCATGGAATGGGCTGGCTTGTTCCTGATGCCGATGGTGACCGCACGCGGAATGCCGAGATCGTTCTCGAGCAGGCGGGCCATCCCGATGTTCGCGAGCCGGTCGACGTCATTCGCACCATCGACGGCGACACCTTTCTCGCGCGCGTTCGTCAGCGCGGCGGCCGCGATCTCGTCGTGCGGGTTCGGTTGCGCGGCATCGACGCGCCCGAGATGAAAGCGTCTTGCCGGGAGGAGCAGGGCAAGGCCGAAGCCGCGGCCCGCGCATTGCGCGATCTGCTCGGTCAGGGCGACGTGACGATCGCCAATCTCGGCCCCGACAAATACGGCCGCGTTCTCGCCGACGTCGCGACCCGGCGGACTGCGAGCGTTGCGGCGGCATTGCTCGCCGGCGGTTTTGCGCGAAGCTACACTGGCGGCCATCGCGACGGCTGGTGCGCACGCAGCTGGCGCTTCTGGTAACAAAAGAAGCCGCGTTCGGGGACGCGGCCTTTCTCTTGTCTTGCCTTGATCCCGGCGATCAGCGCGTCACGACCACCGTCGTGCCGACCGAGACGCGGCCATAGAGATCGGTGATGTCGTCGTTGAGCATGCGGATGCAGCCATAGGAGACGAAACCGCCGATCGAGCCCGGCACGTTGGTGCCGTGGATGGCGTATTCGCCGCCGGCCAGCGTCATCGCCGCGACGCCCATCGGGTTGCGCGGCGAGCCGCCCGGAATCATGTCGGGAATGCTCGGCTTGTCACGCTTGACCTCGGCCGGCGGTGCCCAGGCCGGGTTGCGATATTTCCCGTCGATGCGGGTAGTGCCGGCCCATTGCTTGCCGGACTTGCCGACGCCGACCGGATAGCGCACGGCGTGGCCGTTATCGAGGATGAGATAGAGCCGCCGCTCGCTGGTTTTGACCACGATGGTGCCCGGCGAATAGTCCGCCAGATGCGCCCCCACCATTTCCGGCCGCGCCTGCGCCGCCGTCGACATCAAGACCCCTGCCCCGATGGTGGCGGCCAGCGCCGCCGCAATCCTAATCGACATCGATTTTCCCCTAAGCCCGAACGGATCGTCCAAAATTACGCGGAACCGGCAATCGCCAGCTTGCCACGTCCTTGTCAGGGGACATTCTTAACCGCGCCCGTTAACCGGTTGGTTTCCAAGCACGGCTGCCAAGGGCCAGCCAGCAGGGGGAACAAAGGAAATGTTCGAAATAAAGTAAATGACCTGAAAACAACACTCGGCGGGAAAGATGCGGCCGCATCTGCGCGCGCGCTGACGAGTGCGTGAGGATGTGAACGGCTGTTGTTTACCGGAGGGTCGACGACAAACGCGGTCTCGTGTCCCGGACAAGGCGCAGCGCGTCGCGCCGCGACGAAGAGCCGGGACCCAGTTCTTTGCGCTGGGATGGATGGGCCCCGGCTCAGCAGCGCACCGCGACGTGCGCGCTGCGCTGCGTCCGGGGCAGGAGAGCAAGCTTATGCCGACTTCTTGTTCTGCCGGTTCCTGACGAGATCGTCGACCACGGCGGGATCGGCCAGCGTCGAGGTGTCGCCCAGGCTGCCCGGCTCATCCTCGGCGATCTTGCGCAGGATGCGGCGCATGATCTTGCCGGAGCGGGTCTTGGGCAGGCCCGGCGCAAACTGGATCTGGTCCGGGGATGCGATCGGGCCGATCTCCTTGCGCACCCAGGTGACGAGCTCCTTGCGCAGGTCCTCGGTCGGCTCGATGCCGGCCATCAGGGTGACATAGGCGTAGATGCCCTGGCCCTTGATGTCGTGCGGGAAGCCGACCACGGCAGCCTCGGAGACTTTCTCATGCGCCACCAGCGCGCTCTCGACTTCCGCAGTGCCCATGCGATGGCCGGAGACGTTGATGACGTCGTCGACGCGGCCGGTGATCCAGTAATAACCGTCGGCATCACGGCGGCAGCCGTCGCCGGTGAAGTACTTGCCCTTGTAGGTCGAGAAATAGGTCTGCTCGAAGCGGGCATGGTCGCCGTAGACCGTGCGCATCTGGCCGGGCCAGGACCGCGTCAGGCAGAGATTGCCCGAGGTCTCGCCGTCCAGAACCTTGCCGTCGGCGTCGACGATCTCAGGCACCACGCCGAAGAACGGCTGCGTCGCCGAGCCCGGCTTGAGCTTGGTCGCGCCCGGCAGCGGCGTGATCAGGATGCCGCCGGTCTCGGTCTGCCACCAGGTGTCGACGATCGGGCAGCGGTCGTCGCCGACGACGCGGTGATACCACTCCCACGCTTCCGGATTGATGGGCTCGCCGACCGAGCCGAGCAGGCGGAGCGAGGCGCGCGATGTCTTCTTCACGGGCTCGTCGCCCGACTGCATCAGCGCGCGGATCGCGGTCGGTGCGGTGTAGAAGATGTTGACCTTGTGCTTGTCGATGACGTTCCAGAACCTGGAATTATCCGGGTAATTCGGCACGCCTTCGAACATCAGCGTCGTCGCGCCATTGGCGAGCGGCCCATAGAGAATGTAGCTGTGGCCGGTGACCCAGCCGACGTCGGCGGTGCACCAGTAGATGTCGCCGTCGTGATAATCGAAGACGTATTGATGCGTCATCGAGGCGAACACGAGATAGCCGGCGGAGGTGTGCAGCACGCCCTTGGGCTGGCCGGTCGAGCCTGAGGTGTAGAGGATGAACAGCGGGTCCTCGGCGTGCATGTGCTCGACCGGGCATTCCGTCGTCACCATCGCCGCCGCCTCGTGATACCAGAGGTCGCGCGTCGGGTTCATGTCGATCTTGCCGCCGGTGCGCTTGACCACCACGACCCAGTCGACGTCGTCGGCCTTGGCGAGCGCGGCGTCGACGTTGGCCTTCAGCGGCACCTTCTTGCCGCCGCGCAGGCCTTCGTCCGCGGTGATGATGATCTTGGATTTGCAGTCATTGATGCGCTGGGCGAGGCTGTCCGGCGAGAACCCCGCGAACACCACGGAGTGGATCGCGCCGATGCGCGCGCAGGCGAGCATCGCATAGGCCGCTTCCGGAATCATCGGCAGGTAGATGGTGACGCGGTCGCCCTTCTTGACGTTGCGGGTGCGCAGGATGTTGGCCATCCGGCAGACCTCGTCGTGCAGCTCCTGGTAGGTGATATGCTTGGACTGCGAGGGATCGTCGCCTTCCCAGATGATCGCGGTCTGGTTGCCGCGCTTGGCGAGATGGCGGTCGATGCAGTTGTAGGCGACGTTGAGGATGCCGTCCTCGAACCATTTGATCGAGATGTTGCCGGGCGCGAACGAGACGTTCTCGATTTTCGTCGGCGCGTGCATCCAGTCGATGCGCTTGGCCTGCTCCGCCCAGAAAGCATTCGGGTCCGAGATCGAGCGAGCGTACATCTCCTTGTACTTGGCCTGGTCGACCCAGGCGCGCTTCGCCCACTCCGCCGGGACGTCGTAGATCTTCTCGGACATGCTTCCCTCCACATACGGCAGGCCGAACGCTAGCGACCGGCGAGCCGACTTGATCATTGACTGATTATGCGTCGGGCTAACCGGGCCCGACAAGGAGCACAAGCTGGACCTTCGGCGGGCGGCCGGCCATGCGGAGGATCAAGGCCACCTGCTGTGACTGTCGCAGATCTGAAACAAGCCGGCGGGCGGCTTTTCGGGGCCTTGCCCAGCTCCGCGGAACAGGCCGGCGCAGGGGCCCCATGCATTAATGGAGGTATTTAGAAACCACCCTCACCGATTCGGGACTCGCAATAGTGTTCGGAACACCCTAAATGGCCAACCCGGGTCCGAAGAGACCCTTCGGAACAAAAATCAGAACAGCGGCATTGACCGGTAACAGACAGGGCTAAGGCATAAGACTATGATGGATCAGCAGAATCTCGGGACGATACGGCCCGCTTCAGCCGATCCTGCGGCCATTGCATTGGCCAAAGCCCTCGGACAATGGCCGAAACCCGCCGCTTTCAGGCGTCCTAGCCCGAAGAAGGCCTTCGACACGGCGCCCGCGGCGACGGTCGAAGCGCTCGCCAAGGAGCTCGGCCTGCGGCTCGGCGACCAGAACGAGCTGACCATCCGCCGCATCCGGCGCGGCAAGGGCTATTCCTTCGTGCGTCCCAATGGCGCACATATCCGCGACGCCCGCACCATCCGCCGGCTGCACGCCATGGCGGTGCCGCCGGCCTATCGCGAGGTGCGCTACTCCGCCGATCCGAGCTTGCATCTCCAGGCCGTGGGCCGCGATGCCGCGGGCCGGCTGCAATATCGCTATCACGCCGATTGGGAGAAGGTCCGCGAGCACCGCAAGGCGCATCGTCTGGAAAAGCTCGTCGGCGCGCTGCCAAAGATCCGGCGCAAGGTCTCGGCGTTCCTGTCGGGCGACGAGCCGACGCGTGAATTCGCGCTCTCGGCCGTGATCGAGCTGATCGCGCGCACTGCGATCCGCCCCGGCAATGAATCCTATGCCCGCCTCAACGGCACCCGCGGCGCCACCACGCTGCTGAAGTCGAACGTCACGCTTGAGGACGACAGCTTCGTGCTGACCTTCAAGGCGAAGGGCGGCAAGGCGGTGCGCAAGGAGTGCGATGCGGCCAAGCTGGTGCGCGCCATCGGCATTTTGCAGGGCGTCCCCGGCAAGCGCATGTTCCAGTATCGCGATGCCTACGGCATCGTGCGCGCGGTCAACACCACGCAGGTGAACGCGTTCTTGCGCGAGATCGCCGGCATCAAGATTTCGCTGAAGGATTTCCGTACGCTGATGGCGTCTGCCGTCGTCGTGGAATCGCTGTCGCGAATCACGCCGGCGACCAGCCAGCGCGGCCGCAAGAAGCAGGTGCTGGACGCGATCCGCGCCGCAGCCGACAAGCTCTCCAACACGCCGGCGATCTGCCGCAAGAGCTACGTCCACGACACCATCGTCACCGCGTTCGAGGACGGCATCCTCGAGCGCTTCGCCGCGACCATGAAGGGCCAGCGCTCGCAGGCGAGGCGCGAGCAGCTTCTGGCGCAGGTGGTGGCGACAGCCGCGGTGTAACGACACTGCCGTATGGTGGGCAAAGCGAAGCGTGCCCACCATTTCTGTTGCGGTGTTGGGGTAGATGGTGGGCACGGCGCTTTGCCCACCCTACGAGAGCTACGACTTGGGCGAGACGCCGTTGTCGGGACCGGGATCGCCGCCTGCGGCTGCGGTCGTGAGCCGTTCCATATAATGCGCCCACCCCGTCGCGTGCGCGGCGGCCTGCGCTTCGCTTGGCAGGCCGCTATGGGTCATGCGCAGCAGCGTGCCGCCGTCGCGCTCGATCAGGTCGATCTCGATCAGGCTCGAGCCGGGCGGTACCTCCTGGCCGCCTTCCCATCCGAACGTGTAGGCCAGACGATGCACCGGCACGACCTCGCGGAAGGCGCCGCGGGCGACGCCGCTGCGGGGGCCGATGCCCTTGAGCAGATAAAGCCCGCCGGGATGCGGCTCCGTGGTGGCATCGGAGCCCATCCAGCTCAGGATTTTCTCGGGGTCGGTCAGATAGGCGAAAACGGTGGAACGTGGTGCCGCGATCTGGGTCTCGCGTCGCACTATGAACGGTTCGGTCATCGGCGATCATCCCTTCGCTGCCATTGGCACATGGCGGCGCCAAAGCGGCGCGTCAAGGATTGCCCGTGACAAAGGCGGCCCGCCTTGGCCATGATCGAGCCATGCAGCTCTCCCCGACCCTCGCCTGGCTTGTCGATGCCGCTTCGGATAGCGCCGGAGCTGATCGCCTGCTTGCGGAACTCGCCGCCCATCTGGTCGCCGACGGCGTGCCGCTTGCGGGGGGCGCCCTGACGCTGGAGGTGCCGCATCCGCTGATCGCGAAGCGGACCTGGTTGTGGCGTGCAGACAGCGGCCAGGTAATCGAAGCACTCGGCTTCGCGCCGGGCGGATTGGCGCCCGATCCGCCCAACGATGCCGGTCGCCGCTGGCTGCGCGACATCGCGCGCGGCGACGTCCATGAAGACATCGCCGGACGTCCAGATGGGCCGCAGCTTTGCTGGATCGGGCCGCGTCCGTTCACCGCGGACGACATCGGGCAATTGCGCCAGGCCGCGCGTTTTGCCGCGACGCCCCTCGCCGTGCTCGCCGCGCGCGCCACGTTGCGCGCGACGTTAGATGCCTATCTCGGCAAGCGGAGCGCGGAGCGGGTGCTGGCAGCGCCTCTGCGGCGCGATCTCGGCGAGACCATTCAGGCCGCGCTGCTCTATGCCGACCTCCGCAACTTCACGACGTTGTCGGAAACCTCTCCGCCTGCACAGGTCATCGCCGCGCTCGATGCCTGGTTCGATCGCATCGCCGGCGCCGTCCACGCCTTTGGCGGCGAGGTGCTGAAATTCATCGGCGACGGCGTGCTCGCGATCTTTCCGGTGGTCGAGGCATCGCCCCGCCGCGCGTGCGATGCCGCCCTGCGTGCCGCAGGCGCGGCCGAGGCCGGCATGGCCTATCTCAACGCGGAGCGCGGCGCTCAAGGGTTGTCGCCGCTGGCATTCGGTGCCGCACTTCATCTGGGCGAGATGCTGTGGGGCAATATCGGCGCCGCCAACCGGCTCGACTTCACGGCGATCGGTCCCGCCGTCAATCTCGCCAGTCGGCTCGAGGGATTGTGCAAGTCGCTGGAGCGGACCGTGCTGGTGTCGGGCGCGCTCGCCGCCGAGACGGACATGCCGCTGATCGCGCTCGGATCGCATTCGCTGCGCGGCATTGCTGCGCCATGCGAGGTGTTTGCGCTGCCGGAGATGTGAGCGCGGATATTGCAGGTCGTTGCGCGATGGCCGTGCCAAACTCTCGGTGTCGTCCCGGCGAAGGCCGGGACCCATAACCACCAAATTATATTGTAGCACGCGCTGGTAACCCCGAGTCCTCGCAAAACGATTGCTGCGGAGTATGGGTCCCGGATCTACGCGCGCCTAAGAGCGCGCTTGTCCGGGACGACGGCGGAGAATTAAGGCCGCACCTGCGGCTAAACCCCGCCCATCTTGCAGACGAGCTTCCACTCCTCGGCCGTCACCGGCTGCACCGACAGGCGCGAATATTTCACCAGCGCCATGTCGGCGAGTTTCTTCTCGGCCTTGATCGTCGCCATCGTCACCGGCGTCTTCAACGGCTTGTCGGCCTTGATATCGACGCAGACGAATTTCTCGGTCTTGTCGGTCGGATCGGGATAGGCCTCCTTGATGACCTCGGCGATGCCGACGATCTCCTTGCCCTCGTTGGAATGATAGAAGAATGCCTTGTCGCCCTTCTTCATGGCGACGAGGTTCTGGCGCGCGGTGTAATTGCGCACGCCGGTCCAGGCCTCGCCCTTGGCGCCCTTTTCCACCTGCTGGTCCCAGGACCACACCGACGGTTCGGATTTCACCAGCCAGTAGTTCATCGCGCGCGCCCTATCCATTCGTCATGGCCGGGCTTGTCCCGGCCATCCACGTCTCTGCCATCAATTCAATATCAAGACGTGGATGCCCGCGACAAGCGCGGGCATGACGAGAAGACGTCATTCCTCTGCCTTGAAGGGGCGCGTCATCAGTGCCGAGATTGCGGCGTCGATCGTGCTCCGGCCGCTCAGGATCGACGCGACGGCTTCTGATACCGGCATCTCGACGTTTTGCGAAGCTGCGAGTTCGATCAGCACCGGCGCGGTGAACTCTCCCTCGGCAAGCTTGCCCGCAGGCGGCTGCTCGCCGCGGCCCAAAGCAAGGCCAAGGATGAAATTGCGCGATTGCGGGCTCGAGCAGGTCAGGATCAAATCGCCGAGGCCGGACAGGCCGGTGATCGTTTCGCTGCGTGCGCCGAGCTCGCGGCCGAGGCGCGTCAGCTCGGCAAAGCCGCGGGTCGTCAGCGCGGCCTGGGCGGAGGCCCCCAGCTTGCGCCCGACCGCGATGCCGACTGCGATCGCCAGCACGTTCTTGGCTGCGCCGCCGATCTCGACGCCGCGGATGTCCGTGGAGTGATAGGGACGGAACGTCGGTGAGCCCAGGGCCTGCACCAGCGCGCTCGCCAACGTCTCATCGCCTGCCGCCAGCGTCACCGCCGTCGGCAAGCCGCGCGCGACATCGTCGGCAAAGCTCGGACCCGACAGGATCGCGGGCTGGGCGTGCGGCGCGGCCTCAGCGATCACGTCGGTCATGAATTTATGGGTGCCGTGCTCGATGCCCTTGGCGCAGGCGACGATCGGCACCGGCCCTGTCAGATGCGAGGCCAGCATGTTGACGGCGCCGCGCAAATGCTGCGCCGGTGTTGCGATCAGCAACATGTCGGCGCGTGCGGTGAGCGCCAGATCGCTGGTCACGACGATCTCCGGCGCGATCTGCACGCCGGGCAGTCGCGGATTATCGCGTGTCGAGGCGATCCGCGCGGCATGCTCGGCATTGCGTGCCCAGAGCGTGACGCTCCGTCCCGCCCGCGCCGCCACGGTCGCCAGCGCCGTGCCCCAGGCGCCCGCCCCGATCACCGCGACAGATTGGAACGTGGTCATGGCTAGAATCCCGCCCGGGTCTTGCCGTAGCCGGTCGGCGCCGTCGCGTTGGCGTCGAGCAGCCAGCGCGCGCGGGGCTGCGCTTCCATCGTGTCGGTCAGGCCGAGCGCGAGGCGTTCGGCGCCGGCCCAGGCGATCATCGCGCCGTTGTCGGTGCAGAGCGCGGGCGGCGGCATGATCAGTTGCGTCCCGGCTTGCTGTGCGACCTCATCGAGGGCGCCGCGGATCGCCTGATTGGCCGCGACGCCGCCGGCCGCGACCAGGGCACGCGGTGCGCCGAATTTTTCGCGGAACAGTCTGAGGCCGACGCTCAGCCGGTCGGCGGTCGAATCCAGCACGGCGGCCTGAAAGCTCGCACAGAGATCGCTGACGTCCTGCGGCGTGATCTCGGCTAGCCGGCTCGCTTCAGTGCGGACTGCCGTCTTCAATCCCGACAGCGAGAAATTGGCGTCGGGGCGTCCCTGCATCGGCCGCGGAAACGCAAATCGCGTGGCATCGCCGCCTGCCGCCGCGCGCTCGACCTGCGGGCCGCCGGGATAGGGCAGCCCCAACATCTTCGCGACCTTGTCGAAGGCCTCGCCGATCGCGTCGTCGACGGTGGTGCCAAGCCGTACATACTGGCCGACGCCGGTGACCGCGACGATCTGGGTATGGCCGCCCGAGGCGAGGAACAGGCAGTAGGGAAATTCGATTCCGTCGGTGAGGCGCGGCGTCAGCGCATGCGCCTCCAGATGGTTCACCGCAACCAGCGGCGTGTCGTGCACCATCGCGATCGCCTTTGCGGTGGTGAGCCCGACGATGACGCCGCCGATCAAGCCCGGCCCCGCCGCGGCCGCGACGCCGCCAAGCTGGGCGAAGCCGACGCCGGCCTCCTGCATCGCGCGCTCGATGATGCCGTCGAGCAGATCGACATGGGCACGGGCGGCGATCTCCGGCACCACGCCGCCGAAGCGGGCGTGCTCCTCGATCTGCGACCGCACGATGTTGGACAGGATCCTGCCGCTGCCGTCAGGCGCGCGCTCGACCAGCGCCGCGGCTGTCTCGTCGCAGGTTGTTTCGATGCCCAGTACCAGCATTGGCGAATTGTTATCCAATTTGCGCCCTTGCGCTCATCCGTAAAGCAGAGTTCTGGTACGTCCGGTAGCATTCCGGGGCCAGATTGCGCAATCGCCACGCGCGGCTTCCTCACGAATGCGTGGCCGCCAATCGGTTCGGGAACACCAGCGATGTCCATTCTTGTCACACGGCCGCATCCCGACAATGAGACGACGGCGGAAAAGCTGCGCGCGCGGGGGCTTGCGGTGCTGCTTGCGCCGGTGCTCAAGTTCGAGCCGGTCGCCTTCCATGACGAGAGTGAAGCTCCCTACGGCGCCATCCTCGTCACATCGGCCAACGCAATCCGTGCCGTCGCGCCACAATTGCAGGATCTTGGTCTGTTGGAGCTGCCGTTGTTTGCGGTCGGCGAGCACACGGCTGCTGCGGCGCGCGACGCCGGCTTTGCCGAGGTGATCGTCGCCGGCGGCGATGCCGCGTCCTTGCGCGACAAGGTGTTGCAGAGCGCACGCGACAAGGTGCTGAAGAAAAAGAGCACGCTGCTGTATCTCGCAGGCGCGGATCTGTCGCGCGACCTCGGCGGCGAGCTCGGTGCGGAGGGGTTTAGCGTGGTCACACAGACGACCTATCGCATGGCGCCGGTCAAGCATTTGCCGCGCGAGGTCTGCGAGGGCTTTGCCGCTCACGGCGTCGAGGCGGTGCTGCACTACTCCCGACGCAGCGCCCGGGCGTTCCTGGATGCGGCCAGGGACGAAGGCGTCGAAATCTCGGCGCTGGCTATACCGCAATGCTGCCTGTCCGAGACTGTTGCCAGCGTGCTGCGCGATGCCGGCGCGTCGCAGGTTCTGGTGGCTGCGACACCGGACGAAAATGCCTTATTTACCACCTTGGAGCGTGCGTTGCGCACCCGTTTGGCGTAAGAGGTCGAGCCGAATCCGACGTAATCGGGTCCGTCCCGCGTATGGAAGTGTGAGGAACCGTCACGATGGCCGACCACAAGCCTGAAGACGCAGGATTGGCTCCTGAGTCCGGCCGTGCCAAGCGCACTCCGCCCACCATCGACCTCGAAGCCACCGAAGTCTCGACCCAGCCGCAGGAGGCGGCGGTCGAGCCGGAGGCTCACCTGGAGCCCGAGCGGGCCGCGCACGAGCAGACCAGGGTCGAGGAAGCCAAGTCCGAAGAGATCGAGTCCGAAGAGACCAAGTCCCAGCCGCAGCCTGAACGCGCTGAGGAACAGCCTTCCGTCGCGTCCGCGCCGATGTCGCCCTGGGTCATCGCGCCGTTCTCCGGCGCTGTCGCAGCGGCGGTCGTGATCGCGGTCGGTTGGTTGCTGGGCTGGCCCGCCGTACAGGCGCCGCCGGCCGCCCCGCAAGTCACGAGCGCGACGGTCGATGCGCTGAGCGGTCGCGTTGCGGCAGTCGAAGCCAAGGCCGGCAAGCCCGCCGCCGATCCCGCCATGGCGGCGCGGATCGACGCGCTGGAGAAATCCGCAGCCGGCTTGCGCAGCGACGTCGCCAATCTGCGTGCGCAGTCCGACAAGACCGCGAGCACATTGAACGATGCGAAATCGGCGCCGCAAACTGCCGCGCCCGACCTTGCCGCTCTGAGCGACCGCATCACCCAGCTCGAGCGCGCCAGCAAGACCGAACGTGCCGAGCTTGCGCAGCAGGGCGAGAAGATCGCCGATGCGAAGAGGATGGACGACAAGCCGCTGCGTCATGTGGTGGCGGCGGCCCTGCTCGACGTCGCCGTTCGTCACGGCGATGCTTACGAGTCGCAATTGGCCGCAGCGCGGGCGATGGCGGCAAAGCCCGATGCGCTGAAGCCGCTCGACACCTTTGCCGCGTCAGGCATTCCGACGCCGGTGGCGCTGAGCCGCGAGCTGCTCAATATCGTGCCGAAGCTGTCGCCGCCGGCGGAAGCCCAGACCAGCGGCACGGGCATCGTCGAGCGTCTCCAGGCAGGAGCGTCAAAGCTCGTCCGCATCGAGCGCACCGACGGGGTCGGCAACGATCGCGGCGCCATCGTCGCACGGGTGACGGCAGCGGCGCTGCGCAATGATTTCGTGGAAGCGCGGCGCGAGCTCAAGACGCTGGCCGAGGCGGATCGTGCGCCGGCGCAGGCCTGGCTCGACAAGGCCGATGCCCGCGACGCTGCGCTCGCCGCTTCCCGCAAGTTCGCCGACGATGCCATGGCGGATCTCGTCAAGCCTGCTCAATAAAGCTTCGCGCAACAATCAGCGCGTATAGGGATCGCCATGCTTCGCATCGTCCTCTTCCTTGTCCTGATCGCGCTGGCGGCGGCCGGCGCGGCCTGGGTTGCCGACCAGCCCGGCGATCTCGTCCTGACCGCGGGCAGTTTCCGCGCCTCGACCACGCTTCCCAAATTCGTGTTCCTGCTCGGCCTGTTTGCCGCGGCCGTCGTGCTGGTCTGGAGCATCGTGACGACGATCTGGCGCACGCCGGGGCGTCTGCGCCGCCGCCGCCATGACAAGCGCCACGCGCGGGGCCGCCACGCCATCACCCACGGCCTGCTTGCGATCGGTCATGGTGACACCGCGCTTGCCCGCCGGCACGCGGAAACGGCGCGGCGACATGCCCCGAATGATCCGCTCGCGCTGCTCCTGCATGCGCAGTCAGCGCAGCTCGAAGGCAATCGCGACGAGGCGCAGCGCGTCTTCCGCGCCATGGCCGGGCGCGAGGACACGCGCCTGCTTGGCCTGCGCGGCCTGTTCATCGAAGCGCAGCGCGCCGACGATGCGGTCGGCGCCGTGATGATCGCGGAGGAAGCGATCAAGCTGTCGCCGTCCTCGACCTGGGCCTCGCATGCGGTGCTCGGCTTCCGCTGCGCGCGTGGCGACTGGAGCGGTGCGCTTGCGATCCTCGATTCGAATCTGTCTGCGGGGCAGATCGACAAGCAGACCTATCGCCGGCAGCGCGGCGTCCTGCTCACTGCACGCGCGCTGGAATTGGCAACCATGGACCGCGACGTCGCGCGCGAGAGCGTGATGGAGGCGATCAAGCTGGCGCCGACGCTGGTGCCGGCGGCGGTGCTCGCCGCAAAATTCGAGAGCGAGGCGCATCAGGTGCGCCGCGCCATGAAGCTGGTCGAGGCCGCCTGGATCGCGAATCCGCATCCCGATCTCGCCGATGCCTATGCCCACGTGAAGCTAGGCGATACCGCGTGGCACCGCTTGCAGCGGGTCGAGACGCTTGCGGCCAAGACGTCGGCCGACAAGCCCGGTCATGTCGAGGGCCAGCTCGCGATCGCGCGCGCCGCGATCGATGCCTCCGAGTTCGCTCGCGCGCGCGAGGTGCTCGCGCCTTATGTCAAGGATCCGACCCAGCGCGTCGCGCTGCTGATGGCCGAGATCGAGCGCACCGAGCACGGCGATGGCGGTCGCGCCCGCGCCTGGACCCTGCGCGCGGTGCGCGCCCGTCACGATCCGGCCTGGACTGCGGACGGCTACGTCAGCGACCGTTGGCGCCCGGTCTCCCCGGTCACCGGCCGGCTCGATGCGTTCCAGTGGCAGACCCCGGTCGCGAGCCTGCCTTCGGACAAGGGGACCACGATCGAATCCTCGGCCTTCGAGGAGGCCATGCTGGCGGCCCCGCCGCCGAAGCGGGTGACGGTGGCTCCCAACGAAGGCCCGGCGGAACCGCCCGTGGCGGCACCAGCATCGGCACCGGCGTCAGTGCCGGCCGCGCAGGACAATTTGCCCCCGATGGCCAAGGACGAGCCGGCCGTTGCGACCGCCGAACCGGTCCAGCCGGCCCCCGAGCCCGCCGAATCACCGCCCCCGGCGGCGCCCCCCGTGTTCCGGAGCCGCGCCGACCTCGGCAAACCCGCGCCAGCGCCGATTCCTGCGGTCATCCCGATCGTCCGGGCCCCCGACGATCCCGGGATCGATGACGAGGGTCCGAGCGATGAATTTACGGAACAAATCGGTACACCCAAGGCCCAGGCCGGCGGCTGGCGCGGATTCTGGTCCCGCTGGGGCGCGTGAGCCGCATTTCGAATCCGGCTTGTCCTTGCCAATTCGGGCCATGCCCGATATCAGGAGCGCGCGTATCGGGGCCGGCATCGCCTTGGCCCCGGCAGGGTTCGCCGCAATAGCTCAGTTGGTAGAGCACGTCATTCGTAATGACGGGGTCGGGGGTTCGAATCCCTCTTGCGGCACCAGCGCCTCAGGTTGTCCAGCCGGAAGAGATGGGTAACGCATCGTATCTAAGAGATGGCTGACAACCTCGTGCCGGCCGGGTGTGGGCAATGGGGCAGGCAGGGGCATGGCGAACGGAACGGGGTCCGCGGATCGGAGCGACTGGGTCCGGCTGCCCGGCCTCGTCATCCTTGCGGCGTTGATCACCGCCATCGTCGCCTCCAAATCGCTCGACGCGTCGCGGCTGCACAGCCGGTTGTCCGTTCCGCCGCTCTATGACGACGTCGCCTATTTCGGCGACGCGGTCAGATGGGTGAATGCCTTCGGAAGCCGCGGCGTCGCCGGCAGCGTCTGGGACTTGCTGCATCACCATGCGCCGTTTTCGACGCTGGTGGCGGCCACCGGTTTTTGGTCGTTTCCCGGAAGCTATCTCGGTCCTTATCTCGTTCATGCCGTGATCGTCTTCGGTTTCCTGCTCGGGATCATCTGGCTGGTTCGGCGACGGCCGGTCCTCGAGATCGCATCGTGTCTGATCGCAGCGGTGTGCGTGCCGGTGCTGTGGCACACGATCACGGAAGCGCGTCCCGATCTGCCCTCGGGACTTGCCATCGGTCTTGCCGCCGGTGCCATCGTCTACCGCGGCGTGCTCCGGCGCAGCGCCCGGTCGCTGGCTGGCCTCGGGCTCGCCTGTGCACTCGCCGCCTGCATCAAGCCGACGTCGTTCCCGGCTGCGCTCGCTCTGCTCGGCAGCGCGTTCGCGATCCGGCTGGTCGTCGATTGCATCCAGGCCGGCGGATTGCGCTTGTCGATCAGGACTGCGCTCGGCGCGCTCGTGTGGTTCGTGCTGCCGTTGATCGCGACCACGGCCGCGCTGATCGGGCCCGCATTGGTCGAGACCGTCACCTACATTCTTATGGTGTTCGTCGGCCAGCGCGACCTCTGGACGACGGGCGAAGGTTTCTGGCCCGGGCTGCTACGTTTCTCCATCGGTGGAGAGGGACAGTTCGGCCTGCACTATTGGCTCGCCATCGGGTTGGCCTTGATGCTGCTGCGCTTCGTGCTCGCTGCGATCCGGGGCCGGGCTGCGGTGCTGGATGCGGTCGTTCTGCTCGCGACCGTGCTGATTGCCTACGCCATTCCGTCCGTTGCCGAGATCAAGACCTACTTTTTCGGCGCAATGTTCTACGGCGTGTTCATCGTCGCGATGGTCCTCAATGGCTGCGCCATCATGGCGTCCATTGAATCGCTGCTTGCGCGCACGGCCCTTGCGACAGCCATCCGTCGCCATCTGCTGACGGCGGGCCGGGTGCTTGCGCTCGCAATGGCGTTCGCGCTGTTCGTCAAGCACGTCGTGATCGGTCAGCTCAGCGTGGCGACGCCGCTGAGCGCACAGCAGCAGGACAGCATCCGCGCATCGACCGATCGTCTCTGGTCGCTTCTGCGCGACGTCAAGCCACCGCCGTCGGGCCCGCTTTATGTCGGCTTTTCGAGTCCCTACCCGGTCACGCCCGCGACCATTCAGTTGTATGCGGCGCAGGCGCGGATGAATCTCGTCGTCCGCGGCGAGATGCTGCATCGAACGGCAGCGGCCACCGCAGACGCGCTTCTGCAGTCGAACATCCTCGTCGTCTCGAGCTCGATCCAGCACACGCTGGTCGGACCGCGGGTCGGCGATGATCTCATCGCCCGCATGGACGCGGAAAAGGGCGTCTGCCTGCTCGACAGCATGAGCTTTCCGGATGTGACGCTGCGGGTCTATCGGCGGGGGTGTTGATCGCGGCCGGCCGGTTCGAAATTGCTCCGCGATTGTGTGAGGCCAATCACTTAACCCAGGACACCTTCCCCGTAATGTCCCGGGTACGCCAACACGGGGAGATTTCACATGCGCAAGATCATTCTGGTTGCCGCCATGGTCCTGGCTTCTGCCTCTGCCCAGGCAGACGGCTCCCGCAGCCTGTCACTGTCCGCGGCGGGCGCTCAGGCCCCTGCTCCACAAACGACGCCGACCGCCGCCACGGCGCAGGTGAGCGAAGTCGCGCCAGCCGCGGAGGCGCCGAAATATTCCGATCGCCCGCCGGCAGTGTCGCTCTCTGCGCCGGCCGCCACGGTCACGCCGGCGGCTCCCGCGGTGACCACGCCCACGACCACCCCGGCGCCGGTCGCGACAACCAAGCCCGCCACCAAGAAAACGGCAAGGGCGGACCAGCCGAAGTCCAAGCGCTGGACCGAGCGCCGCATCATCAGCGAGCTGCACCGCCACGGCATCTATTGGTAAGCCGTTCGCCAAAAGCAAATGGCCGGGCAAAAAGCCCGGCCATGACGCTAGACTTTGGATCGGATCGCTGGCGTTTACTGCGACACCGTCTGCACCACGCTTCCGATCGGACGCGTGTTCGTGCTCGCGGTCGGCACCTTCATGTCCTTCATGATGGCTTCGTCATACTCCGGCAGCGTCTGCAGCGTCGACTTGGCCTTCATCTGCACGACCTTGTAGCCGCCGGCCTTCAACCGCGCGAGCAGCGTCGGCAGGGCCAGTCCGGTATTCTTCTGGAAATCGTGCATCAGGATGATGCCCTTGCCGAGCTTGTCCAGCCGGGTCATCACCGTCTCGATGATCTTCTCCGGCGTGGCGCCCTTGCGGAAGTCGAAGGAGTCGACGTCGGTCGAGAACATCGCGACGTTGCGGGTGCCGAAATAGCCCACGATCGCCGGATTATGCTGGAGCTGCGGAAAGCGGAAGAACGGCGCGGGGTTGGCACCCAGCGCGAACCTCACCGCGCTGATGCCCTTTTCGACCTCGTCCTTGGCCATCTGCTCCGTCATCTTCTTGCCGTTCAGATTGACGTGCGACCAGGTATGCGTGCCGACCGTATGGCCCTGGGCCAGCACCTGGCGCAGGATCTCCGGATGATAGGTCGCATGCTTGCCGACCGAGAAGAACAGACCCTTGGTGCATTCATCCGCCAGCGCCTTCAGCACATTCGGCGTGTTCACCGGCCAGGGACCGTCGTCGAAGGTCAGCACGACTTCCTTGTCGGTGAGGAAGTCGAATTGCTTGAAATGATCGAATCCGAAGCCGGGGCCGCCGGTGGTGTCGATCTCGACCACGCGGGCGACGCCCAGCGCGTTCGGATTGGCGCAGGTCGATTTCTGCTGAACCGGCATGGCCGGGGCGGGCGCGGGTGCCTGAGCAACTGTCGTCGGCTTGGCCGCGATCGTTGCGGTGGTCTCGACGTCATCCCTGGCGGCGAGCTTCGCCGGTGCCGGCAATTGATCGGCGGCACGGGCGGCAATTGTCTTGGGAGCGGCCTGATCGGCGCGCGAGGAATAATAAAACCAACCGCCGGCGGCGATCACGACCGCCGCAACTACACTGGCCAACATCAGGCCCAACGCATTACGCATCGCTATTCTTTCCAATTACGCAACCAAACCGGCGGAATTTCCCGCGCGACGAGCCATTAATGCGAAGTAACAGTTAACGTGACACCAACACGACGGCGGTTGTGGAGGAATTTCAGGGCGGTGCGCCAAAGTGACCGACGTCACAGTCGGGGTGCGGCCCGTGACCATCATCACAGTGGAAACTGTTTTGCTGGAGCATCGTAGCTCCCATCAACAACGGGCACCGTTGCCACGGCGCCAATGGGAGCTTCAAATGACCAACTCTCCTGACACCAAGTCTCTTAACACCAAGTCCTTCTCTGCCAGTCTCCGCGACATCAGCCTGGCGCTCGGCCTTGCCGCCATTGTCTCGCTCGTCTCGACGACCTCGAGCTTCGCCTTCTCGGCCGAGGCGCAGCAGCAGTGCACCGGCGACGCCTTCCGCCTGTGCTCGTCGGAAATCCCCAACATCCCGAAGATCACGGCCTGTATGATGAAGCATCGCTCGGACCTGAGCGTCGGCTGCCGCGCGGTGATGGACAAGGATCTCGCCAAGGGCGCGTCGCGCAAGGTCGCTGACGCCCAGGACAAGCAGTAAGAGCACGCAACACCGTCATCGTTGCGTCGGTTAGCTCCCCTCGCGAATACGCCCCGGCGTCAAGCCGGGGCGACGCGGCGGCGTCATGCGGCCGCCAATAAAGCCGTTGCGGCTGAGGGATCGTCGCACTAGCTTCGCCCGCACATTCTTCCGGGTAAGAGGCATTACGCGATGACCAGATTTCTTTTCATTCTTCTCTTGCTGCTCGGCGCGTCGGTCGCATCCGCGCAGCAGCAGCCGGGCCACGATGCCTGCGCGCGCGATGTCACCCGCTTCTGCCGCGCCGTGATGAACAATGGCGATGGCGCTGTGCTCGCCTGCCTCAAGCAGAACCGCACCAAGCTGAGCAAAGGCTGCGACAAGGTGCTGACCGAGCACGGGCAGTAGTGATTCCCGTGGCCCGGATGGAGCGAAGAAACCTACGTGCTGCTCCCCGCCGCGGTCGCGACCACCGGCAGCACCTCGGCGCTCGCACGATCTGGCGTCTCATCCTTCCAGCGCACCGAGCCGAACGGACGCTCCAGCATGCGGCGGATCCGCACCGGCTCGGGACCGATATGGAAATCGATCGCCTGCTGATGCAGCGCGCGTTCGGACTGCGTCGAGCGGTTGCGCTGGCGCAGATAGTCGAACCAGGTCGGGCAATGATAGCGCTCGGTCCACAATTCGGGGTCGGCGATGTCGCGGGCGATCGACCAGCCATAGGCGCCGTTACGTTGCCGTGAGAGCTGCACGTCCTGCATCACGTTGTGGAACGCGCGCGCGTTCTCCTGTGACACGCGGTATTCGATCTCGACCACCAGAGGTCCGCTGCGCCCCGTCAGGGACAGTTTCACCTCGGGATCGGCCAGCACGTCGGCATCCTCGTTGCGGGCACCGACGCGCGGCATCGTCAGCCAGATCCCGAGCAGGGGCGAGATCAGCATCAGGCCGGCGGCGGTCAACAATGCGACCTCGACGCCGGCATAGTCGGTGAGATGGCCCCAGCCCCAGGCGCCGATGGCGATGCCGCCGGAGATCGAGGCCTGGAATGCGGCGAGCGAGCGACCGGCGACCCAGCGCGGCGCCGAGAGCTGAACGCCGATATTGAACAGCGCGATCGCGGCCATCCAGACCGCGCCGGCCAGCACCAGCGCAGTTGCCGTCAGCACCGGCTCCGTGCTCAGGGCAAGGGCAGCCATCGCGAACGCCATCGAGATGGTGCAGGCGCGGATCGCGGCCTCGCCGCTCATGCGCTTGCGCAATTCGTGGATGTTGAGCGCGCCGACCACGGCGCCCATGCCGAAGGCACCCAGCATGATGCCGTAGGTCTGCGCACCGCCATGCAGCAGGTCGCGCGCGACCAGCGGCATCAGCGCCATGATGGCACCGCCGATCAGGCCCATCACCAGCGTGCGCAACAGCACGATCTTGATCGGCGGCGAATTGGTGATGTAGCGGAAGCCGGAGACCATGGCGCGGTTGAGCTTTTCCCGCGGCAGGCGCGATGGCTCTGTGCTGCGCCGCCACAGCAGCAGCACCACCAGCAGCGGCAGATAGAGGATCGCGTTGCAGGCAAACGCCGCTACCGCGCCGAGCGCCGCGACGATGACGCCGCCGACTGCGGGCCCAAAACTGCGGGCGATGTTGTAGCTGATGCCGTTCAGCGCGACAGCCGAAGGCAGCGCATCGGGCGGCACCTGTTCGTTGACCGAAGACTGCCACGCCGGGCCGAACAGCGCGTTGCCGCTGCCCACCACGAAGCAGAAGGCGAGCAGCGTCTCCGGGCTGATGAGATTGAACCCGGCCAGCACCGTCAGCGCGGTTGCGCCGGTAAGTGCAATCATCAACGAGACCAGGGTGACGATGCGGCGGTCATACATGTCGGCGATGGCGCCGGCCGGCATCGAGATCAGCATGATCGGCAGCATCAAGGCGGTCTGCACCAGCGCCACCTTGTCCGCCGAGGCCGCCATCTGCGTCATCGCCCAGGCTGCACCCACGCCCTGGATCAGGAGGCCGAGATTGGAGAGCAGGCTGGCGAGCCAGATGCGCCGGAACACGGTGTACCGCAGAGGCGCGGTGATGCCGTCGGCGGCGATTCTCTGGCGGTTCGTCTGCTCGGTCATATCCCCTTCCAAACGTGCTGGCAGAATGGTCTTGGAGTGATCTTGGGCGATTCCGGCAAATTCAGTGATGCCTGCGAAAGTCCTTCGCTGTCCAGTGGTTAGGCCGCTATAAGCGGTGCAAAGAGTTGGGTTGCCGGGAGGAACATATGAAGCTGTCGCGACGGACGATCCTGCAGGGGGCAGGCAGCTTGCCTTTCGCAGTTGCGAGCTTGCGGACGGGCGCATGGGCCCAGACCGCGCCCGCCGCGGCGCCTGGCACCGAGGTGCCGCCGATCCTGTTCGTCCACGGCAATGGCGACTACGACGCGCTCTGGATGACGACCTTGTGGCGGATGGAATCCAACGGCATCGCGCGCGATCGCATGATGGCGATCAACTTCACCGATCCCAATGCGCGCAGCGACGACACGGTCGAGCAGGCGAACCGTTCCTCGACCGAGGACCAGCGCCGCGAGCTCGCCGCTGCCATTGCCGAGTTGAAGCGCCGCACGGGCGCCTCGCGCGTGGCGCTGGTCGGCAGCTCGCGCGGCGGCTATGCGATCCGCAATGTCATCAAGAACGGTGGTGCCGGCGATGTCAGCCATGCCGTCCTGTGCGGCACACCCAATCACGGCGTGTTCGCGACCGACGACCAGCCCAACAACGAGTTCAACGGCCGTGGCGTATTCCTGCGCGGCCTGAACGAGGGCGAGAGCGAGGTGACGCCGGGTGTCGCCTTCCTCACCTTGCGCAGCGACGGCATGGACAAATACGCCCAGGCCGACGGTCGCTTTATCGGCAAGCCGGGCACGCCGACCGGCGTCACCAATGAAGGGCCGGAGCTGAAGGGCGCCACCAATCTCGTGCTCGGCGCACTCGATCATCGCGAAGTGGCGTTCCATCCGCGCGCCTTCCGCGAGATCTACAAATTCATCGCGGGACGCGAGCCCGCGCGAATTGCGATCGTCCCGGAGCCAAGCGTCCGGCTCAGCGGCCTCATCACGGGGACGCCCGGCGGCGTGCCGACCAATCGCCCGGTGGCGGGCGCAACCGTCGATGTCTTCCGCGTCGACCCTGAAACCGGAGAGCGCAAGGGCGGTGCGCTGCACAGCGCGAAGACCGGCGCCGACGGCCGCTGGGGGCCAGCGCAGGTCGATCCCGCCTGGTCGCTCGAATTCGTCCTGGCATCGCCCGAGATGCCGACGACGCATATCTACCGCTCGCCGTTCCCACGCTCATCCGACGTCGTGCATTTGCGCGCCGCGCGCCCGCTGGGGCCGGCCGACAAGGACGCAGGAGCTGTCGTGATCATGTCGCGGCCGAGGGGCTATTTCGGCCTGCCGCGGGACGTGGTGCTGTTCGACGGCAAGGAGCCGGCCGACGTCAAGCCGGGCGTGCCCACGGATGCGGCAGCAACCCTGCGGCTTCCCGCCAGCGAGGTTGGGCGTAACATCGTGGCCGAGTTCGGCGAAGAACGAATTGTGGCGCGCGCCTGGCCGGCCCAGGAGAACAGGATTGCGGTCGCCGAGCTGACTTATTAGCTATTTTGCCTGCGTCACATCTCTCGGGAGAGAGCCATGAATATCGCCAGCGTGCGTAGGCCCATCATCCCCCCGGCTCCCCCGCGTGCGCCCGACGACATGTCGTTCTTCGGCCGGCTTGCCGTGATCCGGCGCAACATGATCGCGACGTGGGGGCAGCCTGCTTACGAGGAAGAGGTCATCAAGGGCCGCTTCTTCCTTCGCAACAGCTTCATCCTGAATCAGCCGGATGCGATCCGGCACGTCCTGCTCAACAATTACGAGAACTATACGCGCACGCCGGCGGGCATCCGCATGCTGCGCCCGGTGCTCGGCGACGGGCTTCTGATCGCGGAAGGACACTCCTGGACGTTCCAGCGCCGGACGCTCGCGCCGGCCTTCACGCCGCGCGCCACCGCCAACCTCGTGCCGCACATGACGGCGGTGCTCGACGAGACCATCGCGAAGCTCGATACGCAGACGGGCGCGCCGGTCGATCTGCGCGAAATCATGCAGCGCATGACGCTGGAGATCGCGGGGCGCACGATGTTCTCGTTCGGCATGGACCGGCATGGCGCGACCCTGCGCAATTTCATTATGGAGTATGCGTCCCGGCTGGGACGGCCCTACTTCCTCGACATGCTGCTGCCGGTGTCGTGGCCGAGCCCGATGGATTTTGCCCGCGCCCGTTTCCGCAAGCGCTGGACCGAGTTCGTCGCGATGCTGATCGCCGAGCGGCGCGCTGCCGGCAAGAAGGACGGCGCGCCGCCGCGCGATCTGTTCGATCTCATGGACGCGGCGCGCGATCCGGAAACCGGCAAGGGCTTTTCCGACGAGCAGCTCGTCGACGAGGTCGCGACCATGATCTTGGCGGGTCACGAGACCACCGCAACGGCGTTGTTCTGGGCGCTATATTTGCTCGCACTCGATCCGGAGACGCAGGAAGAGGTGGCGTCCGAGACAAGCGGCGAGCATCTCGACAGCATGGCCGACATCGATCGTCAGAAATTCACCCGCGCGGTGATCGACGAGACCATGCGGCTCTATCCTCCCGCCTTCCTGGTCGCGCGCGCCGCACGCGAAAAGGACAATGCGGCAGGCGTCGAGATCAGCAAGGGCGACATCATCATGATCGCGCCCTGGCTTCTGCACCGTCACGAGAAGCTGTGGGATCAGCCGAACGCGTTCATTCCAAAGCGCTTCATGTCGACGGAGGCGCCCGATCGCTTCGCCTATCTGCCGTTCGGCGCAGGTCCGCGCGTCTGCATTGGCGCGCCGTTTGCGCAAGCCGAATCCGTGCTGGCGCTGGCTCGGTTGATCGGCGCGTTCCGTGTCGAGCTCGCCGATCAGGCGAATCCCGTGATCCCGCTCGGCGTCGTCACGACCCAGCCGGACCACTCACCTATGTTCCGTATCACCCGTCGGTGACAGGCGATTGCCTGGCCGATGGCGTGATTCAACCAGCAGAGTCCCGCCATGAGCGACATCCAGGCCCAGTTCTCCGTTCTGAAGCAGACCGCTGACACGAAGGTGGTCGATGCGATTGCGCGTCTGATCGAGGACGGCGAAGATCACGAGCTCAACCGCGTCAATGTCCTCGATTTCGCCACGCAACATGCCGTCGACGAAGAGCACGCGATCTCGGCCTTCCTGCACGCGGCGCGGCTCGGGTTGTTCGATCTCGGCTGGAACGTGCTGTGTCCGGGCTGCGGCGGCGTGCTCGGCGCGCACACGACGTTGAAGGCGCTCAAGCCAGACGACTATCACTGCGCGCTCTGCGCTTGCGGCTACAAGGCCTCCGTCGACGATCAGGTCGAGGTGTCCTTCACCGTGAATCCGCGCGTGCGGCGCATCGCGGCGCACGACCCCGACACACTGCCGGTGTGGGAGTATTTCAAGCAGGTGTTCTGGAGCTCCGGCGTCGACTTCAACAAGGAATCGTTTGCGACGCTGGCGAACGAGGTGACGCTGGATACGATGGAGTTGCCGGCCGGGGAGAAGGCGACCATGTCGCTGCAGCTGCCTGGTGACTTCGTCATCATCTTCGAACCGGTCACGCACGCCGCCCATTTCATCGACGTCCAGGGCGAGCCGACCAGGGATCGCCAGCAGCTCGCCATCATGTACAACAAGGTGCAGGCCCCGACGGGGACCACGACCATGCGGCCGGGTCCGCTGCGGCTATCGCTGGAGAACCAGGCCGGCGTGCGCGTGCTGCCGTCGGTGTTCATCGCGGCCGAGGCGCTCCATCATCTAATCGGCAAGCGCAAGCCGTTCCTCACCGCCAAGCGGATGCTGTCGAACCAGACCTTTCGGGATGTGTTCAAGGCGGACAATCTCAGTCTCGACCAGCGGCTCCAGATCACGTCGCTGACCTTCCTGTTCACCGATCTGAAGGGCTCGACGGCGCTCTACGAGCGCGTCGGCGACCTCGCCGCCTTCGATCTGGTGCGGGCGCATTTCCATGCGCTGCTCGAGATCATCTCCTCCGAGAAGGGCGCGGTGGTGAAGACGATCGGCGATGCCGTGATGGCGACCTTCGTCCGCCCCGAGCATGCCATCGTCGCGGGCCTGCGGATGCGTGCGGCGATGGACCAGCTCAACAAGCGGCGCGGCACCGATGATCTCATCGTCAAGATCGGCATCCATGAAGGTCCCTGCCTCGCGGTGATGCTCAACGAGCGGCAGGATTATTTTGGCCAAACGGTCAACATCGCCGCCCGCGTGCAGAGCCTGTCGACCGCGCAGGAGATCCACATCACCGGCCCGGTGCTCGATGCGCCCGCAGTTGCGGAGGTGCTGGAGCAGCGCGCGATCAAGCCGATCCAGAAACAGGCGGCGCTGCGCGGCATCGCCGACAAGATGGTGGTGTACGAGATCCCGTGAGCCTCAGGCGGTCATTCCGGGGCGATGCGCAGCGTCGAACCCGGAATCTCGAGATTCCGGGTTCGTGCTCTGCGCGCACACGGAATGACCGTGAACAGATTGCCGAAACGTAATGCAGCGCGCGGAACTGACGCACGTTGCGCCGGTTGAGTTTCCTGCTCATATAATGCTGGTAACGGCCGCGCCTCGCGGCTGTATCGATTTCGGTAGGATCTTATGCTCGACGGCCTGCGCCAATTCATCGCCGACATTGTCGCCCCCAATGACCAGAACCGCACGTTCGGCGACAGCGATTATCGGTTGGCGGCCACCGCGCTGCTGGTCCACGTAATCTCGCTCGACGGCCAGCCGAGCGCGGCCGAGCAGCGCAAGCTGCACAGCCTGATCGAAAGCCATTTTAAGCTCGATCGCGGCACTGCGGATCGTCTGATTGCGGACGCCACCCAGGTCGAGGGCGAGGCGGTGGACCTCTATCACTTCACCAGCGTCATCATGCGCTCGCTCGACGAGGAGGGCCGCAAGCGCATCGTCCGGATGATGTGGGAGCTGGTCTATGCCGACGGCCAGGTCTCCGAATTCGAAGACAACGTCGTCTGGCGCGCCTCCGACCTGCTCGGGATTTCCCAGCGCGACAGGATCGACCTGAAGCATACGGTGGCCGAGCGCGCCGGTGGTCAGGTGACGGACAGCGCCGTCGGCGGCTGATCCGCGCAAACCGTCGGATGGCCGGTTGTGCGGATCACATGACGAAACTTTAATGTAGCTGCCGGCCGTCCGGCTCCGGATTCGTCCGTAAAAACCCGGCTTTCCTGCTCCTCTTGACGCCCGCTCAGGCGGCCATGCGGCCGACGCCGCTTGCCTGTCGCGCACGGCTTATGCTCTCGTTCCATCATTGCGGGGCCAAAAACTTCAATTCAAGAGACTTCGATCGTGGCTGAGCGGGTAACGTTGATCACCGGTGCTTCGGCGGGCATAGGTGCGGAGCTGGCGCGCGTGTTTGCCGCCAATGGACATCGCCTCGCATTGACGGCGCGGCGCGCGGATCGATTGGAGGCGCTCGCGAACGAGCTCGCCGCCAAAGGCGGCAAGAAGCCGATCGTGATCGCCTGCGATCTCCAGGACCTGGACGCCGGCGAGACGATCGCGGCGGCGCTGGCCGCTGAAGGCGTCGAGCTCGACCACCTCGTCAACAATGCCGGTTTCGGCGTGTTCGGCGACGCCATCGAGCGCGATCGCGACGAGCAGATCGGGATTGTCGATGTCAACGTGCGGGCTCTGACCGATTTGTCGCTGCGCTTCGCCGATCAACTCATCAGGAACAAGGGCGGTCTTCTCAATGTCGGCTCGGTCGCGGGCTTCCTGCCCGGCCCCGGCATGGCCGTCTATTACGCGTCCAAGGCCTACGTGATTTCCTTCACCGAAGCGCTGCGGGCCGAGCTCGCGCCGCGCGGCGTTCGGGTCACCGTGCTTTGCCCGGGTCCCGTGCCCACCGAATTCCAGGCGCGCGCCGGCGTCGGCTCCGGACATGATACGGCCCTTCTCAATGTTTCAGCCGCCGATGTCGCGCAGGAGGCCTATCGTGGCCTGATGGCCAACAAACGGGCAGTGCTGCCTGGTCTGGGCATCAAGATTGTGCCATTTGCCCTGCGCTTCTTCCCGCGGGGCTTCATCCTGGCCGCCACCAGCCGATTCCAGAGGCAGAGGCATTAGATCTCGAAGCTCCCGTATTGGCCCGGAGCTTGCTTCGGTTTCGTTGTGTGCGCGAACTCACACGAAATTAACGATCGCTTAGTTATGCTGGCGGTCTGAACCGATAGCATTCGCAAAGGCCATGTCGTTCCGGACGGACAGGTTTGGTAGCGCAGAGGTGGTGCCCTTCCCGAGGAGGACGCCAGGCGCCGTCGCCTCCGAAACCCAATTGCCGGTTCTGATCATCCTGCACCAGGAATCCTCGACGCCGGGCCGTGTCGGCAATGCGCTGCGTGCGCTGGGCCATCGTCTCGACATCCGCCGTCCCCGCTTCGGCGATCCCCTGCCCGAGACGCTCGATCAGCATGCCGGCGCCGTGGTCTTCGGCGGTCCGATGAGCGCCAATGATTCCGACGACTATATTCGCCGCGAGATCGACTGGATCGAAATTCCGCTCCGCGAGCAGCGGCCGTTCCTCGGCATCTGCCTTGGTGCCCAGATGCTGGCGATGCAGCTCGGCGCCCGCGTCGCGCCGCATGCCGATGCGCTGACCCAGATCGGCTACTACCCGATCCGGCCCACAGCCGCGGGCCACGCGCTCTGCCCGGCCTGGCCGGCCCAGGTCTATCACTGGCATCGCGAGGGATTCGAGCTGCCTGTCGGCGCCGAGCTGCTCGCAGAAGGCGACGATTTTCCGGTGCAGGCGTTCCGCGCCGGCAATGCCTTCGGCGTGCAGTTTCATCCTGACGTGACCTACGCGATGATGCATCGCTGGACCACGCGCGGCTATGACGGCTTCAGTGCGCCCGGTGCGCGGCAGCGACATCATCATTTCGCCGATCGTGCCGTATACGATGTCGCAGAGCGTGCCTGGCTCGACCATTTCATCGACGGCTGGCTGACGCGCCGGCCGGTGCTGGCGCAAGCCGCCGAGTAATCGCGTGCTCGCGCAGGTTCTTGGCGCAGGTCCTTGGCGCAAGTCTCTGCCTCTTTCCTGGATATGCTAGGCTCACCGCCAACGAGCGCGCGAACGCGCCGGAAAGCAAAGGGAGAGCGTCATGGCCTACGAGCACATTCTCTATGAGGTGAGCGACAAGATCGCGACCATCACCCTCAACCGTCCCGATCGCATGAATGCGTGGACGCCGACCATGGAGCGCGACGTGCGCCATGCGATGGAAGCGTCAAACGCCGATGACGATGTCCGCGTCATCGTGCTGACCGGCGCGGGCCGCGCCTTCTGCGCCGGCGCCGACATGGATGCGCTGAAGGGGCTCGACCCCGATGACGTCCGGCGCGCGTCGAACCTGCCGCCGTTCGACATGAACCGGCGTCCGGACTGGCAGACGCGCTACGGGTTCTATCCGTCGATCAAGAAGCCTGTGATCGCCATGCTCAACGGCGCCACGGCCGGCATTGGGCTGGTGCACGCGCTCTATTGCGACCTGCGCTTTGCCGCCGACAACACGGTGTTCACGACGGCCTTCGCGCGGCGCGGCCTGATTGCCGAGCACGGCATCAGCTGGATGCTGCCGCGCATCGTCGGCCACGCCAACGCGATGGATCTGCTGCTCTCGGCGAGGCGCGTGCCGAGCGACGAGGCGTTGCGGATCGGCCTGGTGAACCGGCTCTGCCCGCCTGACAAGCTCCGCGAGGAGACCTATGCCTATGCGCGCGATCTCGCCGATTTCGTCTCGCCGAGCGCGATGGCCGTGATCAAGCGCCAGCTCTACGAGGTGCCGTTCCAGACGCTGGCGGAGGCAACGATCGAAGCCAACCGGGAGATGATGGTGGCGCTCGCCGGCAGCGATTTCCGGGAAGGCGTGGCGAGCTTCATGGAAAAGCGGCCGCCGAGGTTTACGGGGAGGTAGGGGGATTTCGGAGGGAGCCCGCCTTCGCCCTGCGGGCTTCGGCGAGGCAGCCTTCGCTCACTTCGCTGCGAGAGACTTCCCAAGGCTTGCCTAGCCGTAGCTCGCGAAGCGAACGAAGGCTGGTGGAGCCAGGCGGGATCGAACCGCCGACCTCGTCATTGCGAACGACGCGCTCTCCCAGCTGAGCTATGGCCCCTTTGTTGGCCGCTCTGGTAAACGCGACCGACAACCGGGCGCCATTTAAGTCCCCGCCAAGGTCAAGTCAAGGACGGGTGTCACCCGGTTTTAGCCATTCGGGGCGCGGACTTCCCTTGTTTGGGCGGGGGGGAACCGATATCTAGCAAAAGGCGTCAATCCCGACCGCAGCCAACGTTTTCAAAAGCCAGAGGCTTCAAAAGCCATGCGTGCCGTTCTCGACATCGTCATCATCGTGCTCGACCTCTACGTCTGGCTGCTGATCGCCTCCGCGATCCTGTCCTGGCTGATCGCCTTCAACGTCGTGAACACGCGCAACCAGTTCGTGTCGGCGGTGGCCGAGTTCCTGTACCGGATCACCGAGCCGGTGCTGGCGCCGATTCGCAACTTCCTGCCCAGTCTCGGCGGTCTCGACATCTCGCCGATCATCCTGATCCTGCTCATCATGTTCATCGAGCGGGTGATCCTGTACTACATCTACCCGAACGTGATCTGAGCGGGCTGGAGCCCTTGGTTGCGAACGAAGGTTGTAAGGAACCCTGGCGTTACTCGGCCGCAGGAATCAGCATCGCGCTGCGGGTGACGCCGCGCGGCGGTCGCGACGGCATCGACGGAATCGAGCAGCTGGCCGACGGCCGCAGCGTGCTCAAGGTGCGGGTGCGCGCCATCGCCGATGGCGGCGAGGCCAACAAGGCCGTTTTGGTCCTGCTGGCGAAATCGCTGGGCGTCCCCAAGGCCGGCGTAAAGCTCCTGTCCGGAGCTACCTCGCGGCTGAAGCAGATCGCGGTCGACGGCGATCCGGCACGGCTCGGCGAAGCCCTGCGCCAGCTCGTCTCGGCCCAATCGAAAGACTGAGGGAACTGACATGACCGCCAAGATTATCGATGGAAAAGTCATCGCCGCGGAACTTCGGGCCCGCGTCGCCGACGAGGTCGCCCGCGTCAGGCGCGAGCACAATCTGGTGCCGGGACTGGCGGTCGTGCTGGTCGGCAGCGACCCCGCCAGCGAGGTTTATGTCCGCTCCAAGCACACCCAGACCCAGGCCGCTGGCATGGCCTCGTTCGAGCACAAGCTGCCGGCCGACGTCTCGCAGGCGGAGCTTCTGGCGCTGGTCGCAAAGCTCAACCGCGATCCGGCCGTGCACGGCATTCTGGTGCAACTGCCGCTGCCGAAGGGGCTGAACACCGAAGCGGTCGTCAACGCCATCGACCCTGCCAAGGACGTCGACGGGCTGCATCCGAACAATGCCGGCCGGCTCGCCGGTGGTTTCGAAGCGCTGTCGCCCTGCACGCCGCTCGGCTGCATCATCCTGACCAAGAGCGTGCACGCCTCGCTGGAAGGCATGAACGCCATCGTCATCGGCCGCTCCAATCTGGTCGGCCGCCCGCTGGTGCAATTGCTGCTGAACGAGAACGCCACGGTGACGATCGCGCATTCGCGCTCGCGCGACCTGCCCGGCCTCGTGAAGCAGGCCGATCTCGTCTATGCCGCGGTCGGAAGACCTGAGATGGTGCGCGGCGACTGGCTCAAGCCGGGTGCGACCGTGATCGACGTTGGCATCAACCGCATACCCAAAGAAGACGGCAAGACGCGCCTCGTCGGCGACGTCGCCTATCAGGAAGCGCTTGGGGTTGCTGGCGCGATTACGCCGGTGCCGGGCGGCGTCGGTCAGATGACGGTGGCGTGCCTGCTGGTCAACACGCTGCGCGCGGCCTGTGCGATCGCCGAGCTACCGAAGCCGGCGGTGTAGCCAAACTCTCGTGCCCCGGCTCTGCAGCGCAGCGTGAAACGATGCGCTGCAGAGCCGGGGCCTAGCGGCAGCATGGGTCCCGGCCCTGCGACGCGTCACACCGGACGATGCTACGCATCGCCGGGACATGCCGCATCGCGTCCGGGACACCAAAGCTCAGCCCTTCTTCTTCTTCTCGCGATCCATGCCTTCGAGGATCAGCTTGTGCGCGTCCTCCGGACCGCCCCAGCGCAGGATCTTGACCCATTTGCCCTTCTCGAGATCCTTGTAGTGCTCGAAGAAGTGCTGGATCTGCTGCAGCGTGATGTCGGGCAGGTCGGAGTACGACTTCACCTTGTCGTAGCGCTGCGTCAGCTTCGACGACGGCACCGCCAGAATCTTCTCGTCGCCGCCGGCTTCGTCTTCCATGAACAGCACGCCGACCGGGCGCACGCTCATGACCGCGCCGGGAATGATAGCGCGGGTGTTGATGATCAGGACGTCGCAGGGGTCGCCGTCATCCGACAAGGTGTGCGGGATGAAGCCGTAGTTACCGGGGTAACGCATCGGCGTGTAGAGGAAGCGGTCGACCACCAGCGTGCCGGCCTCCTTGTCCATCTCGTATTTGATCGGTTCGCCGCCCACGGGGACTTCGATGAGGACGTTGACTTCGTGAGGTACGTTCTTCCCGATCGAGATCGCATCGATACGCATTCAAGGCTCCGTTATTGCCGAGGATAAATCGCGCCCGGCAGCGATTTGGCGCTGTCATACGCGGGCTTGGCCCGCTGATCCATCGCGTTTTTGTGAAATAATGAATCCGGAAATCACCGGCTCAAAGGCAACGGTATCGACGGAAGGGAAACGCTGCCGCTGAGCTTTCAGCAGCTCAATTGGTCCAAGCGAAGGCAACCTTGTCGAGCGACTTCGGCCCGAACCGCTCCGAGGAGCGGGCCACCATACGGCCCCCCAGCGCCCGGTAGAACTCGGTCGCAGGATCGTTGTCCGAGAGCGCCCAGACCACCATGCTCTTCAGCCCGCTTTGCATCAGGTCGCGGCGGGCGGAGGCGAACAGGCGGCGGCCGAAGCCGAGGCCCTGGAATTCTGGGCGCAGGTACAGCTCGTAGATCTCGCCGTCGAAATGCAGGCTGCGGGCGCGGTTGCGGCCGTAATTGGCGTAGCCCGCGATCTTGTCGCCGAACACCAGCACGCTGACGCGGCTGCCCTTGCGGATCGCGCTGTCCCACCATTGCGGGCCGCGGCGGTTGATGAGCTTTTCCAGCTCGGCGCCGGGAATGATGCCCTGATAGGCGGAGCGCCAGGCTTCGTCATGAGTAGACGCCACCGCAGTTGCATCTGCAGCTTTGGCCGGCCGGACCTCGATCAGGGTTGTGCTCATGGGCGCAATCAAACCAAGTCGCCGCGCCGGCGGCAAGACCTATCGTTAATTATCGGTTAACGTGTGGACTTTGTGCATCAGTATCTGAACCATGTTGTACCGAAAAAAGACAGGACGCCGACTCGAATGGCACCGGCGTGCCGTGTGTCGGTGCAAAACTCCCTCTACGGCAACGAATGAAGGGCGAGGGCCACGCAGAAAGTCC
The DNA here is from genome assembly GCF_028128835.1 of Bradyrhizobium sp. CCBAU 65884. Taxonomy (NCBI): domain Bacteria; kingdom Pseudomonadati; phylum Pseudomonadota; class Alphaproteobacteria; order Hyphomicrobiales; family Nitrobacteraceae; genus Bradyrhizobium; species Bradyrhizobium sp. CCBAU 65884. The sequence goes on from NZ_LBJU01000130.1 coordinate 299,793, forward strand.
GCCCATAGTGATTCGTTCCTACTAGTGTGGCTGTCGCTGTTCGTGCTCGCCCTCGGCCATTCATGCGGCTTCTCAACATCTTCGCGCTTATGACTCTGCTGGCCTTGCTGACTGCGCCGCCTCTGTGCGCTCAGGTCACGTTTGGCCCATCGGGCGAGGAGGGCGAACCGTTTCGCCGACAAGAGTGGCGGGTGCCGTCGCCGGATACCGACATTGCTGCGCGTGCCCTGCTGTTTCGCCCTGCCGGGGCAGGTCCGTTCCGGCTGGCGGTCGTCGCACACGCCTCGACGCAGAATGGCTTGCGTCGAGCGCAAATGCCGCAGCCGGAATATCGTGCGCTCGCCGCCTATCTCGTCGGGCGCGGTTTTGCCGTGCTGGTGCCGGAGCGGCTCGGCCATGGCGCGACCGGCGGCCGCTATGTCGAGGACCAGGGCGGATGTGACGAGGCGGACTATGCGCGCTCGGGCCGTGCAACGGCCGAGGAAATCCGGCTCGCGATGGAGTTCTTGCGAAAGCAGGATTTTATCCGCAAGGACGCCGCCATCGTGATCGGCCATTCCGCCGGCGGCTGGGGGGCGCTGGCGCTCGCCAATGCCGATCCGAAGGCGATCGCCGCGATCACAGTATTTGCGCCAGGGCGCGGCGGCCATGCCAATGATGAGCCGAACCGGATCTGCGCGCCACACACGCTTCTTGCCGCCGCTGCAGAGTTCGGCAAGGGCGCGCGCATTCCTGTCACATGGCTCGTTGCAACCAATGACAGCTATTTTTCGCCGGCGTTTTCAAAGGGCCTGGCCGACGCATTTCGCGGCAGCGGCGGCAAAGTCGACTTCCACACCTTGCCGGCCGCCAGCAGCGAGGGGCACTGGATGATCGAAAGTGAGGCCGGCGTCAAAGCCGCGAGCGGGGAGCTCGTGGGTGCGCTGAATAAGGGCAGGCCAACCGCGACCAAGAAGCCATGACGCTGTATTTCCTGGTCAAATTTCTCCATGTGCTCGGCGCCATCGTCATCCTCGGCACCGGAACCGGCATCGCCTTCTTCATGCTGATGGCGCATCGCACCGACGATGCGGAGTTCATCGCGCGCACCGCTTCGGTCGTCGTCATCGCGGACGCAATCTTCACACTGTCGGCCGTGCTCCTCCAGCCGATCACGGGCGGCTTGCTGATGATGCTCTCGGCGACGTCGATCACCGAGCGCTGGCTGCTCGCCTCGCTCGTGTTGTATGCCGTCGCCGGCCTGTTCTGGATCCCTGTCGTCTTGATGCAGATCGAGATGCGCGATCTCGCGCGAAAGGCCGCGGAGCAGCACAAGGCGTTGCCACAACGATACTTCGTCCTGTTTCGCCGCTGGTTCGCGTTCGGCTTCCCCGGCTTCGGCGCGACGATGCTGATCCTCTGGCTGATGATTGCAAAGCCGTTTTGAGAGCCGTGATGAACCAGCGAACCATTCTGGTGCTCGGCGCCTCCGGCCTGATCGGCCGCTTCGTTACGGACGATCTTCGCTCGCGTGGCTTTCGCGCGCTTGGCGTGGCGCGCAGCCTGTCGCCGGCGCAGAAGACGAGCGCGCTAGATATCGAGCTGCCGATCCTCTCGTTCGACGCGCCTGCGTTCACACGGCTATTGCGCGAGCATGCGGTGGATGTCGTCGTAAACTGTCTCGGCGTGCTCCAGGACGGCCCCGGCAGCGACACAGGTGCCGTGCATCGCGATTTCGTCGCGCGCCTGCTTGCGGCGATCACCGACAGCGGCCGCGCGATCCGGCTGGTGCACATCTCGATCCCCGGAGCGGCTGAAGCCGATCGCACCGCCTTCGCAACGACCAAGCGCGAGGCCGAGCGCCTGATCGCGGCCTCAGGCATTACGCACGCCATCCTGCGGCCCGGCTTCGTAATCGCACCGTCCGCTTATGGCGGCAGCGCCATGCTCCGCGCGCTCGCTGCCTTCCCACTCAACCTGCCGGACAAGGTGATGGCGACGTCGTTCCAGCCAATAGCCATCGAGGATATTTCGGGCACCATCGCCTGGCTCGCGGCGCGCGACATCGACGATGCCTCTGTAAACGCGCTGAGCTGGGATCTGATGCAGGCTGAGCCGGTCACCATGGCCGGCGTCATCAGGCAATTCCGCCTTGCGTTCGGCACGGCCGGGTGGCCGCATGTCGCGATGCCGTCGTTCATGCTCGATCTCGGCGCCAAGATCGGCGATCTCGCCAATTATCTCGGCTGGATGCCGCCGATGCGCTCCACGGCCATCGCCGAGCTGCGCCGCGGCGTGAGCGGTGATCCCTCGGCATGGATCGCCGCCACGGGCATCACGCCGAAGACGTTGGTCGATATGATTGGTCGTCATCCCGCGACCGTTCAGGACAAATGGTTCGCGCGCCTGTTCCTGATCAAGGCGCTGATCTTCGCGAGCCTGGTCGCGTTCTGGCTGATCTCCGGCTTCATCGCGCTGTTCGTGTCCTATCGCGCCGCCGCCGGCATTTTGATCGCGCACAACTTCCCGGCCGCGCTGGTCGATCCCATCACCATCGGCACCAGCCTGATGGACATGAGCATTGGCGTGCTGATTGCCTTCCGCCGCACCGCGGCGACTGGGCTCGTTGCTGGCATCGTCGCCTCGCTCGGCTATATGTTCGGCGCGGCGGTGCTGACGCCCGATCTCTGGATCGAACCGCTCGGCGCGCTGGTGAAGACGGGGCCGGCGATCGTGCTGATGTTGGTGGCGCTCTTGACGCTGGATAATCGCTGATGAGCAAATGGCCCGATGACGACGTGATCCTGTTCGACGGCGTCTGCGTCTTCTGCTCGCGCTGGGTCCGCTTCGTCGCGCAGCGCGACGCGGCGAAGCGGTTTCGCTTCACGCCGATCCAGTCGGACTATGGAGCCCGGCTCGCGCGGACATTCGGCATCGATCCCGACGATCCCGACACCAATGCCGTGGTTCATGGCGGCGAGGCGTTTCTGAAGTCCGACGCTGCACTGACGGTATTGTCTCTGCTTCCCCGCTGGGGTTGGGTGAGCATGTTGTTCGCCGTACCGAAGCCGCTGCGGGACCCAGTGTACAACCTCATCGCGCGCAACCGCTATCGCATCTTCGGCAAGTATGACGCGTGTTTCGTGCCTGATGCAGATTTGCGGGCGCGAGTGATCGAGTGACGCGACAGCGGCGCCACAAGATTGGTGTCGTCCCGGCGAACGCCGGGACCCATAACCACAGGACGAAGTTTGGCGAAGACTGGAAGTAGGGTCAATCCGCGGTACGCGCACCACGCGTGACTGAAAGATCACGCGGTATGGGTCCCGGCGTTCGCCGGGACGACATTGGTGGGGAGGTTAGCGCTTCCCGATTGCCGCCAGCACTTCCGTCGCCGCCCGTTCCCCGCTGTCCCGCGCCCCATGCGCAGTCGTGAAGAAGGTTGGCGACGTCGCCTCGCCCGCAAAAAATAGCCGGCCATCGACCGGCGCGGCCAGCACGGCGCGATCCCCGGCGTGGCCGGGCAGCGCATGCGAATAGGAGCCGCGCGCGAACGGATCATGTGCCCAGCGCGACTCGTACAGCGGCTTCAGCTTGCGGCGGATGTCGTTGCCGAGAAAGCCGGCGATCTCGTCGATGCTATGCGCGGCGATGGCGCCGTCGCCGGAATCCTCCAGCGCGCGGGCGAAGCTGCCGCCGAAGAAGCCTTCGATGCAGGGCTGGCCGAATGGGCGGATGTGGTAGGTGCCCATCGCGGTGCGCATGGTGGCGCCGCGCAAGTTTGCTTCCTTGGGAAAGGCTTCGGCGTCCTCGAGCGCGAGCGTCACCTTGTCGTCGACGCCGAGCGGGAGGCCGGCCGCTGCGTCGACCTTGGACGGTAACGGCGGCGAAAAGCGGATCGTCTCATCGGCGATCAGGTTGGTCGGCACGGTGATGATCACCTTGTCCGCGGTCAGCGTGCCCTGCGAAGTCTCGAGTCGGATGCGTCGGCCGGAATGATCGATCAGCGCGACGTTGCAGTTCAGCGCCACCGGGCAGGGCGCGCCATAGGCCGCAACAAGCGCGCCATAGCCGCGGCGGACGCGCCAGTTGAGACCAGAGTCCTCATAGGCGTCCCAGTCCAGCGTCGACATGTCCTTGAGTTCGCAGCCGTTGATGTAGGTCGAGATCGCATCGATCATGGGATTCCAGCGATTGCCCACCTCGAGGCTCCGGCTCGCAGGCTCGTCCTTGCCCTTCTGCGCTGCTTCCCAGAGGCGCTCGTAGAACGCGTCCATCGCGCCCATGAAATCGTCGCGCTCGCCTTGCGGAAACGCGTTGCCATAGGCGCGCTCGCGCCAGGGCGGCAGGTCCTTGTTGAGCTCGAAACCGAGTCGCTGCGCGATCGAAACGAAGGAGTTCTTGTCCGCCGAGTGCAGCCAGCCGCAGCCGACGTCGAAGGTGACGTCAGGTGAGGCCTGTACGGTCCAGGCGCGGCCGCCGAGCCTGTTCCGTGCCTCCAGCACGATCGCGGAGAGACCGGAGCCCGCAAGAGCGTGTGCAGCGCCGAGGCCGGCGGCACCGGCGCCGACGATCGCGACGTCGACGGAGGAGGGGAGGGAGGTCATGGGCGGGCTCTAGCACGTTCGTTGGGTGTGCTGAAGCCGGACGGGTAAACGCTTTTGTAGGGCGGGCAAAGGCGCTCTTGCGCCGTGCCCACCATCGTCCATAGGTGGGCACGCTTGCGCTTTGCCCACCCTACGGCACTACGGAGAACGGTGGCCTTACGCCACCGCTTCCTTGGCCTTCTCCGCGCGCTTGCGCTCGTTCGGGTCGAGGTGCTTCTTGCGCAGGCGGATCGACTTCGGCGTGACCTCGACGAGCTCGTCGTCCTCGATATAGGCGAGCGCCTTTTCCAGCGTCATGCGGATCGGCGGGGTCAGGCGCACGGCTTCGTCCTTCGAGGTCGTGCGGATGTTGGTGAGCTGCTTGCCCTTGAGCACGTTGATCTCGAGATCGTTGTCGCGGGTGTGCTCGCCGACGATCATGCCCTTGTAGACCTTCCAGCCGGGCTCGATCATCATCGGGCCGCGGTCTTCCAGCTTGAACATGGCGTAGGCCACCGCGTCGCCCTGGTCGTTTGAGATCAGGACGCCGTTGCGGCGGCCCTGGATCTCGCCCTTGTACGGGGCGTAGCCGTGGAACAGGCGGTTCATGATCGCGGTGCCGCGGGTGTCGGTGAGCAGCTCGCCCTGGTAGCCGATCAGGCCACGGGTCGGCGCGTAGAACACCAGGCGCTGACGATTGCCGCCCGAGGGCTTCATCTCGATCAGCTCGGACTTGCGCTCGCTCATCTTCTGCACGACGACGCCGGAATGCTCCTCGTCGACGTCGATCACGACTTCCTCGATCGGCTCCAGGGTGGCGCCGGTGGCTTCGTCCTTCTGGAACACGACGCGCGGGCGCGACACCGAGAGCTCAAAGCCCTCGCGGCGCATGGTCTCGATCAGGATCGCGAGCTGCAATTCGCCGCGGCCCGAGACTTCCATCGCGTCCTTGTCGGAGGCTTCGACGACGCGCAGCGCGACGTTGCCTTCGGCCTCGCGGAGCAGACGGTCGCGGATCATGCGACTCGTCACCTTGTCGCCTTCGGTGCCGGCGAGCGGGGAGTTGTTGACGATGAACGACATCGACACGGTCGGCGGATCGATCGGCTGTGCCGGCAGCGGCACTTCGACGGTCGGATCGCAGAAGGTGTCGGCGACGGTGCCCTTGGTCAGGCCGGCAATGGCGACGATGTCGCCGGCTTCGGCTTCATCGAGCGGCGTGCGCTCGAGACCGCGGAACGCCAGGATCTTGGTGATGCGCCCGGATTCGACCAGCTTGCCCTCGGCGTTCAGCACCTTGACCTGCTGGTTCGGCTTGAGGATGCCGGAGGAGATCCGGCCGGTGATGATGCGGCCGAGATAGGGGTTGGCCTCCAGGATGGTGCCGATCATCCGGAACGGACCTTCCTCGACCTTCGGCGGCGCGACGTGACGCAGGATCAGGTCGAACAGCGGCTCCATGCCCTTGTCCTTCGGACCCTCCGGGCTGTCGGCCATCCAGCCCTGCTTGGCCGACCCGTAGAGGATCGGGAAGTCGAGCTGCTCCTCGCTGGCGTCGAGCGCGGCGAACAGGTCGAACACCTCGTTGATGACTTCGGTCGGGCGCGCGTCGGGGCGATCGACCTTGTTGATGACGACGATCGGCTTGAGGCCGACCTTGAGCGCCTTGGAGACCACGAACTTGGTCTGCGGCAGCGGGCCTTCGGCGGCGTCGACCAGCACCAGGGCGCCGTCCACCATGTTCAGGATGCGCTCGACCTCGCCGCCGAAATCGGCGTGGCCGGGGGTGTCGACGATGTTGATGCGGGTGTCCTTCCACTGCACCGAGGCCGCCTTGGCCAGGATGGTGATGCCGCGCTCGCGCTCCAGGTCGTTGGAGTCCATGGCGCGATCGGTCACCTTCTGGTTCTCGCGGAACGTGCCGGACTGCTGGAGGAGTTTGTCGACCAGGGTCGTCTTGCCGTGGTCGACGTGAGCGATGATGGCGACGTTACGGAGGTTCATGAGTGAGCTTCTTTGGTTCGAACAATGGGTTAAGCGCGATCTCGCCGGTCGGACCGGGACCTCTTCTCGAAACAACGCTGGAAGACTGGAAACGGGGCGCTTTCCGCCCAAAAAGGAAGCCCGGCCATATCGACCGGGCAGCCTACGCGTTGCGGCGCAATATATGCAAAAACCGCCAAAAAACAATGCGTTCTTTGGGCCTTGGTTGACTGAATTTTGCCCGGGAATTCCCGGGGCTTAGCTGCCGTTCCGGGCCGGCGGGGCCTTTCGCCCCATGATGGCCGCCCAGATCAAGACGACGCCTCCGATGCCGATGACTAGTCCCAAAAACACCAGCGACGCGATGTCGGAGGGGATCTGGCCACCCTCGACCACCGACATTCCGCCGAACAAGAGCGCGCAGAGCCCTGGCAGCAGCATGAAGATGCCGGCGATCGCCATCAGCGCGGTCAGGCAGCCGCTGCGCTGTTGCTGGTTCTGCGGAGGCACTGCCGGTGGGTTGGGGCTGGAATCGCTCATGGTCTCTTTCTCGCTGCCCTGATCAGCATCACGCCGGCAAATGCCACCAGCAGTGCGAGGGCGAGGATGGGGGTAAAGCGGGTGTCGAAGTGGGACGACTGGGTCTGGTCGAAGGCAAAGATCAAAGCGCAGATGCCGGGCAGCAGCAGGATAACCCCAAACATCACCATGAGCGCGGTGACGTATCCGCTTCGCGACGGTGGAAGTGGAGGCGTCTCGCTCAACGAGGCATCTCCTCGCGCTGCGTAGCTTCCCGATAAGTGTCGCCGCGCAGCGCCGCGCGAATGCCGTCGATCTTGCCGTTGCGGTAGAACAGATTGTAGGTGTCGAACGGAATGATCGCGCCTTGCTCGGTCACGAAATGGATGCAGCTGCGCTTGACGTTGCCGACGCAGAAATTGAAGCGATCGAGAAACTGCACGATGGTGACGCGGAACACGTTCTCGTAAGAAAGCCCTTCCGGCACCTGAAAGCTCGGCAGGCAGCACAGCAATTCGCAGACGCGCTCGGACGTGTTGAGCGGGCCCGACGACAGCGAGAACAGATCGACGAATTTCTCCCGCAGCACCGGATATTTCTCCGGGCTGATGGTGTTGGGCATCACGGCGACAAGCTGCTCCTGCGGAATCAGCGAGGTCAGCGGCAGCACCCTCTCGCCGTTGCGCAGGCCGTAGCCGATCGAGATGCTCTCGGGGTTGCAGGGCAGCGGGATCATGTCCTTGTCACCGAACACGCCGGTTTCGATCACGCGCTTGCGGATCTCCGACAGCATGATGCGGTCGGTATTTTTGTCGAAATTCTCGTTGCGGCCGGCGTCCTGCACCGGCTGCAGCGTGACGCCGCGCACGCATGTCCAGGTCAGCGCGTGGCGGACGATGTCGCCGATCTCGGCATCGTTGACGCCGCGCTTGATGGTCGCGACCAGCGTGGTCGACACGCCGTAATGCTCGAGATTTTCCAGCGCCTGCTGGCGGATTTTTCGCAAATCCGCGCCGCGCAAGTCGATCAGCGCGTCGCGCTGCAGCGAATCGAACTGGAGATAGACCTCCAGCCCGCGCCTGTTCTCGGCGAGCCGCGCCACGAAATCCTTTTCGCGGGCGATGCGCAGGCCGTTGGTGTTGATCATGACGTGCCGGATCGGGCGGGCGCGCACCGCGTCCAGAATCTCGAAGAAATCAGGATGCAGCGTCGGCTCACCGCCGGAGATCTGCACGAGATCGGGCTCGCCCTCGCTTGCGACCAGCGCGTCCAGCATCTTCTCGACTGTCGCGAGCGGGGTGAATTTCGTTCGTGCCGGCGAGGATTCCGCAAAGCAGACCGGGCAGGTTAGGTTGCAGTGCTCGGTGATCTCGATCAGCGCCAGGCAGGAATGCTGCTCGTGGTCGGAACAGAGACCGCAATCATAGGGACAGCCGAATTCGGTGCGCTGCTGGAATTGCAGCGGTCGGTCGCCGGGCTTGATGAAATCCTTGCACAGGCGCCAATAGGCGGCATCCGTCGACACCAGCGTCGACTGGACGCCGTGCTCCCTGCAGCGCTTTTCGTACCAGACCTCGTTGTCCAGGATCTGGATCTTGGTCGGCACCAGCTTCAGGCAGGTCTCGCAAAGAGATTGGGTCTGGCCCCAGAAAATATAGGGACGCGACTTACGCAACGGCGCGTTCATGCATGGGTCTCGCTTTGGGCGCCGTCGCCAGCATGACGCCGGCGTAGAGCAAAATGGACAGCGACAGCAGGTGAAACAGGGTGAAGGGGCCGATCAGCGTGCCGTAGGGCTTGAGGAATTCCCACGCGAAGCGTTGCGCTCCATAATAGGCGAGAACCAGGTAGAAACCATTGGTGATCACAAAGGCGTTCCGGTTCACGACGGCGAGCACATAGAGCAGCGCGAATACGGCCATGGCCGCGCTCTCATAGAGCTGCACGGGATGGCGCAGCATGCCGTCGCCGAAATCATGGGCCCATGGCAGCGCCGTCGGCGTGCCATAAGTGAAGTCGTCGAGACCCGCGAAGTAGCAGCCGAGCCGGCCGATCGCGATGCCGAGCGCCAGCGGCAGCGCAAAACGGGCACCGGTTCGCGCGGCGATCCCCGCGGACCATTTGTAGAGCTCGATCGCCACGATGCCGCCGGCAATCGCGCCCTCCACCGAGCGCGCAATGCCGCTCTCGCCCGACAGCCACAGATTGGCGGAGCCGAACAGGTAGGCCCCGAGGCCCGCGCCGAACACCAGCGCGGCGATATAGGGCAGCTCAAAGGATTGCGCCGGAAACTGCAGGCACTGCCGCGACAGCCAGTAGACGGCCGCCGCCGCCGCCAGCCACGCCAAGACGTCGAAGATGGTGTGTAGGAAAGCCCCGCTCATGCGGGGGATATTAGCCCAGGTTTCGTCCGTGAGGGATAGTGCGCCTGCTCGTTCTCCACGCCGGGGAAGCGAGGCGGATCGCTAGCTGGCCTCCCGCTCCTCGGTCGGATAGACGCCGCGCAGCACCTCCTCGAAGTGCATTTTCACCGCGTCGTTGCACAGGCAGGCGCGAAGCCTCAGGCCGTCGCGGTTGCGAACCAGGATCGATCCGCGCCTCGTGTCGAGAATCCGTTCCGCCTTGAACGATTGAAGCACGCGGCTGGCATAGCTGCGACCAACGCCCAGCAGCGTCGCAAGCTGTTCGTGGGTCAGCGGCACGCTATCCTCGTCGCCGGTGCGCTCCATCGCCGCCAAGATCCATTTGGCGGTCCGCTGTTCGATCGAATGGATCGCATTGCAGGCGGTCGACTGGAAGATCTGCGCCAGCATGCAATCGGCGTAGCGGGCAAAGATGTTGCGCAGCGACGCCGAGCGCAGCTTGGCCGCTTCCAGCTTGGCGACATGAACGCGCGCAAACGGGCCGCCGAATTTCACGCAGATCCGGGTATAGGCCGGCAGGAATCCTTCGCTGACGATGCCGCCCACCGCGCCTTCGCGACCGACCAGGATGGTCTCGACGTCTCGGCCATCCTCGTTAGGGACGAGAAAGGTCGCGAGCGCGGGTCCACAGGGGAAGTGGACGACCTGGACATCGTCACCGGGGCTGTAGAGCAGCTGGCCGGCGGCGGAGTTTTCGACGGTCACGTGCGGTGCGAGCAGGGCGTAGTCTGCCTGGTTCAAACGCCGCAACAAATTGTTGGCCGGACGGCTCTCGACCTCGGTCATCTTGCTGATACGCGCATCCATCGTGAACTCCCATCCTCCTCCCACCTTAACGAGTTCCGTGCATTCCCTGTGTGCACAAGTGGACAGACTGGAGAACGACAATGTGGTGGGTTTCGTTCCGGGAACCCTCCGATGCGCTGTGCGCAGGCATCGTGTCGCGGCAGTCCTGATCCGAACCCCCACACACAAGATGCGATCATGACACCCGCACTTTCCAATGGCTCAAGCTGGCCGGCCGATGTTCTGATCGTCGAAGACGACCCGATCATCGCGATCGATTTCGAGGACCGTCTGCTCGGGTTTGGGGTGACGGGCGTGCGGACCGTCGGCTCGGTGACGCAGGCGCTCGGCGCCATCGCCAAGCGTGCGCCCGACTTCGCGCTGCTCGACGTCGAGTTGATCCGCGAGACGAGCTTTGCGGTCGCCGCGCGGCTGGCCGCGCTGAAGATCCCGTTCGTCTTCGTCACCGGCTATGGCGCCGAGGCGCGCATTCCGCCTGAATTCTCCGGCCAGCCGCGGTTGCAGAAGCCGTGCTCGAGCGACGCGCTGGAGGCGGCGCTGAAGGTGCGCGCCCTCGATTAGCGATCAGGCCTGCTTCGGATCGAGCGTGGTCGACCATAGCGCGACGTCGGCGCGGTCGCGCAAGGTCACCGTCATTTGGCCCGAGGCGCCGTCGATCTTGACGTGACCGAAGAACTGCATGCCGGCGGAGGGCGGCAGGTTCTGGCTGTCCTTGCCCGGCGCCTTGACGAAGCGCACCTCGGGCCCAAACGTGTTGTCGAGCGCGTTCGGACCGAACGTGCCGGCATGCAGCGGACCCGACACGAATTCCCAGAACGGCTCGAACTCCTGGAATTGCGCCTTGTTCGGATCGTAATAATGCGCGGCAGCGTAGTGCACGTCCGCCGTCAGCCACACCGTGTTGCTGATCGGCGCCATCTTGATGAAACGCAGGATGTCGGCAATCTCGAGCTCGCGGCCGCGCACCGGGCCGTCACCCTGCGCGATCGCTTCCGAACCGCCCTTCGGCGTGTCCGACACGACGAGGCTGAGCGGCATGTCGGAGGCGATCACCTTCCAGGTCGCGCGCGAATTGAGCAGGCCGCGCTTGAGCCAGGCGATCTGGTCCGGGCCGAGGAAGTAGCTGGCGGGGCCGTAAGCGGTGTCCAGATTGGCGCCGTTCGGACCGCGATAGCTGCGCTCGTCGAGCACGAACAAGTCGAGATGCGGGCCGTAGGAGATCTGGCGATAGACCCGGCCCGGCTCAACGATGCTCTCGCGCATCGGATACATCTCGTGGAAGGCGCGGCCCGCGCGGGCGGCGAGCAAGCCGATGTCGCGCTCCTTGTAGGCGGCCGGCAATTCCTTCGACAGCGACCAGTTGTTGGTCACCTCGTGGTCGTCCCATTGCACGAAGATCGGCACCTCGGCATTGAAGGCGCGGAGGTTTTCGTCGGAGAGATTGTATTTGTGCGCGGCGCGGTACTCGTCCAGCGTCTCGGCGACCTTGGCCTTCTCGGGGATGGTGACGTTCTTCCAGATCTTGCCGTCGGCGAGCTTCACCTCGGATTGAATCGGGCCGTCCGCGTAGATGGTGTCGCCCGAGTGCAGGAAGAAATCCGGACGGTGCTTGCGCATCGCCGAGAAGGTGAACATGCCGCCGTCGTCGGGATTGATGCCCCAGCCCTGGCCGGCGACGTCTCCGCCCCAGACGAAGCTGACGTCGCGGCGGTCGGCCGGCGCGGTGCGGAAGCGGCCGACCACCGGCTCGCCCTCGATGGCGCTGTGGGAGAGGTCGCGGAAGCGGACGCGGTAAAAGATGTCCTGGCTAGCAGGCAGGTTCTCGATCAGCATCTTCGCGGTGAAGTCGCTCTCGGGGAGCGCTGCGATCGGCGGTAGCGCGCGGGCATCCCTGAATGACTCCGTCGTTGCCACCTCGACCAGCATCTGCGCGGGCCGATCGGTGCGCGCCCACACCACGCCGCCGTCGACAGTGACGTCGCCCGACTGCACGCCATGAGTGACCATCGGCCGATCGGCCGCGCGCGAGAGATAGGGCATCGCCATCGTGCCGAGCGCACCGGCGCCGGTGGCAAGGAGGCGGCGGCGGGAGAATTTGATGTTCATGGGACGCGTCCGCTGGCTACTGTCTTGCGCTGTCATTCCGGAGCGCGCGAAGCGCGAATCCGGAATCTCGAGAATCCCCGGTACGCAATTGCGCACCTGCGGTCTGGTCCTTCGGACCATCCCGGAATGACCGTGGGAGCTATATTGAGACAATGTGACGCAGCGATAACGCGCGCAAGCGTTACGCGTTGCCGGCGGCCCTGAACTGGGCGCCGGCGCGCTGCAGGTTCTGCGGCAGGCTGAACAGCACCGCCTTGCGGTCGGCGACGGCGGCGTGGAACTGATCCAGCGCGATGTTGAAGGCGGTGAGCGCGGCTTCCTCGATCGCGCCGTGATCGAAGCAGCGCAGCGTGTCGCGCAGGATCTCGTCAGCCTCGGTCTGCATCTGGTCGAGCTCTTCGGTCGTCTCGCATCTGCGTGCGGCGGCGATCATGTCGAGCAGCCGTTCGCGCTGATGGTTGTTGTTGTCGCGCTCGTCCTTCTTCAGATAGCCGGCGAACCAGGCGCCGATCGAGCCCATGGCGGACAACGCCATCAGGCTCCACCAGATGTAATCGCTGTATTTGTCGAGGAAGGTCTTTTCCTCGCCGTCGACGAAGGCGGCAGCGCCCGGATGCACCGGGATCACCGCATCCTTGTCGGTGTCGGGCGTTTCGATCTTCGCCGCCAGCGGGAATTCCGTCACCAGTTGCTGGCGCACGGCGAAGAGCTGGCGCGTGAACGCTGCGATGGTGGTTTCGGACACGCCTTTGCGCGCCACGACGTGGTGCGAGAAGCTGATGGTCTTGACCTCGTCATCCGGGCGGGCGGGCGAGCCGCCATAGGTGCCGGCGGGAATCTCGGACGCTTCGTAGACCGGGTGGTTCTGCGCGATCGCATCCGCGGACTCGATCGCGAGGAAGCTGGGCGCGCCGAAATCCTTGGTGGAGGCGGCGATCGCATCTGCCGTGATTTTGCTGTTGACCGGGCCGGCCGCGAGATAGACGTCGGCCTTCTGGGCCTTGATCGCTTCGGCGACCTCGTTGGCCGGGAATTGCACGATCTCGACCTTGGCGGGATCGACGTTGTATTGCTGGAGGATCACCTTGAGCAGATTGACGTTGGCCTGGGTGCGGCCGACCACGCCGACGCGATGGCCGGCGAGCTGCGAGATCTTGGTAATCTTCGCGCCCCGCTTCTTGCCTTTGCCCGGTACGGACCACAGCACCACGACGTTCTTGCGCAGGGTCGCGACCGCTTGCGCGTTCTTGGGCACGTCGAGGTCGCCGCGCACGATGGCGAGATCGACCTTGCCTTCCGCAAGCGCATTGGCGCTGGCGGTGGCGCCGTCGGTCTGGATCGGTCGCAGCCGCACCTGGCCCTTGCTCTGCGTGAAGGCCTGCGTCAGCGCCTGCACGACCTTGACGTCGTCGCTGTTGGCGGGACCGACCGCGATCTTCAACGTCACGGGCCGCATGGCGAAGTAGTAGCCGCCGACGAGTGCGCCGATGATGGCAAGCACGAGCGCAAGAGACACGAGCGCGGTCTTCCGCGCCGCGGATCGCGGCGAAGGCGGAGAGGGCGTTTCGGCCAGGTCCAATCCCCCGGTCATCGATCTCCCAAACAGGCGCTTCAGGCTCAGTTTCATCTTGGCCGGCGATTTACGCCCGTAATTGTAGCAAATTTCTTGTCCGGCGGGGTTACATCTCCGTCATGGTTAGCGGATGGCGGAAATCCCGTATGAACCCGGGCGTCAGCGGGGTGTTAGGGTAAAGTTCCCCTGAAGGACGGAGATAGGACCATGGCAGAACGGCTCTCGGCGGAGGCGCGCAGGCAGGCGCTGGGCGGACTACCCGGTTGGGGCGAGGTTCAGGGCCGGGATGCCATCGGTAAAACCTTTATCTTCAAGGATTTCAACGAGGCGTTCGGCTTCATGACCCGCGCCGCGCTGGCCGCCGAGAAGATGGATCACCACCCCGAATGGCGCAACGTCTACAAGACGGTGGAGGTGGTGCTGTCGACCCACGACGCCGGCGGCGTCACGGCGCTCGACATCGCGCTGGCCAAGACGATGAACGCGATCGCAGGCTGAGACCGGCCGACGTCTTGCAGTGATCGGCCACATCCCCATCTTGTGATCAGTCGGGATGCGGCGGTCCGCCGCCCGGGCTGAACGGGAGTTTGTCGAACATGGCTGCCGAACACAGCGTCGGTTTCGAGCCGGCCGATCGGCTCGCGGAAGATCGCGAGAGCGTGCGCCGCCGCTTCTGGCGCAAGCTGAAGCGTGTCGCCGCGCAGCTGCCGTTCGCGGAAGACCTGCTTGCTGCTTATTACTGCGCGTTCGACCGGCAGACCCCGCGCCACGTCCAGGCCGCGCTGTTAGGTGCGATCGCCTATTTCATCCTGCCGTTCGATTTCGTCGCCGACGTGATGCCGGTCCTCGGCTTCGCCGACGACGCCGCCGTGCTCGCCACCGCCATCCGCATGGTTTCCGGCCACATCACGAATGAGCATCGCGAAGCCGCGCGCGCTGTGCTGAAGCGCGGGGTGGGTGAGATGGAAGAAGGCGCTGCGCAGTAGGCGCGGTCTGCCAACGCTGTCATTCCCCGCGACCCGGCTACGCCAAGGCTTCGCCGGGGTTGAGGTCCAGGGGCGCCGAAGCTTTAGCGAAGGCGGCAGGCGGGGAATCCAGTACGCCGCGGCTCCTCGGTTCAATCGTGACTGCCTCTGGAAGACTGGATCGCCCGCCCCAGCGCGCAAGTGCGTACAAGGGGGGCGATGACAGCGAGCGTGAGGAAGAAGCTCGCTACTTCTTCCCCGCCTCCACCCGCGCCTTCTCCGCGTCCCATGCCTGGAATTGCTTGAACAGCGTTTCCCTGTCCGCGTCGGACACGTTTGCGGCCGTGGGGCTCTGCTTCAGGAACGCCTCGAATCGTTGCCGTGTCACCGGCTCGACGCCGTGCTTGTCGAGCCATTGCTGCGCCACCGGCAATCTGTTCCACCCCGACAGGGGTGCCGCGAGCGAGACCTCCTTCCATTTGGGATGGAAAGGCGCGTTTTGGAGCGCCGGGAATTTCGTGAAGAACGCGTCCACGAACAGCGCGAGCTTGCGATAGCGCTCGGTGTTTGGCGCCCAGCTATAGGCCGCGAGCACCGCCGGCACCGCGATGGTGTCCACGCTCTCGCCCTCCTTGATCAGGTTCGGATAGTCCTTGGTCGTCAGCGTCGCCGGCAGATAGTCGCTCTGGAGCGGCTTTGCATAGTCAACCTTGGCAAGATGGAAGCGGCCGTCATTGTTGAAGGTCGAGACCGATTTGTACGGCTTGCCGCCGACCACGATGACGGCGTCGATCTCGCCAGCCTTCAATTTCTCCATCGCGATGCGCTGCTCGACATAGACGAAGTTCGCCTTGATCCCGAGCCGCTCGAACACCGTGAGCGCGGTGACGAAGGTGCCGCCATTGGGCAGGTCGACGCTGACCTTCTTGCCTTCGAGGTCTTTCAATGTCGCGATCGATTTCGGCGCGATCACCTGCATCTCTTCGTTGTAGAGCTTTGTCACATAGGTGAACTGCTTCTTGATGTCCTTGGCAAAACCCTTGCGCTCGAGATAGTCGAGCGTGTCGGCCCGCACGATGCCGAGATCGACGCCTTGCAGGAACAGGATGTCGGCAACGCTCTGCACCGAGCCGCGGCCGACGATCGGCAGCACGCGGATCTTGTTGCCGTCGTCGAGCACCGAGGCGAGGTCGGCGCCGAACTGCACGTAGGTGCCGCCGATCGTGCCGGTGATCAGCGTGACGGTGTTGGCATTCAGCGCCTGCTTGGTCGAGGTCGAGCCGAACTGGAAGATGGCCTTCAGGCCGTCCGAGACCTTGGCCGGATCGTATTCGGTCTGCTCGGCGCCGGCGGTGGAGGCATAGATCGTCATGATGGCGGCAAGTGCCATTCCAAAAGCGTTACGCATGATGTCCCCTGAAGAGTTCTAATTCTGAAACCGGACGAGGCGCTGGCGCGCCTCCGCCGATCCGAGTGATGCAGCCCGCTGGTACCAGTCACGTGCGGCGGATGCGTCGGCAATGACACTTCGCGCATCGCTGGTGCCGAGCACCGTGGGATCATAGGTCTGCGCCAGCAGAAGCGCGGCCGTTGCATCTTGCGCATTGGCCGCGCGTTCGAGCAGCAGCCGCGCTGCGGCGATGTCACCGATCCTCAACAGGCTCTTCGCGCGCGTCATCAACCCTGCCAGCGTGTCGGCGTCGAGCGTCCTGACCGGCTCAGGCGGTGCAGGCTGTGCCGCGACGGGCTCCGGTGCCTGCACTGGTGCTTGCACCGGTCCTTGCGCTTGCAGCGCAACCTGATAGGCGGTCGCTATCGCTTCGCGGCTTGGCACCAGCGGTGCAGGGAGGTCCCGTGAGTCGGCGCTCGCCAGCGTCGTGTTGGACACGCGGGCCGGATCCTTGAGCGGGGTCTGCGGTGTCGCCGGCGCACTGGCCGACGCCATGGCCATGTCCGGCGCGACCCCCACCCAGCTACCGGCATTGGCGGTCAAGAAGCCGCGAAAGTCGGATTGATACAGTACGGCCAGAACTGCCAGGGTGGACGCTGCCAGAACAGCGGCGAGAACACGCGGCACAATTCTGGAACGCAACTCCACCGGCGTATATTCGCTTGGGTCCGGCGCGCCGAGCGGATCGGACAGGAACAGCGGAATCGGATCGTCCTGCGAAAGATCGGCCCGTGCGGCGCGCGCACGGACAAAGGACGCGGTCGGCGGATGTGATGCGGCTCGATGGAAGTCGAGCGCACTCGACTCCGTCGACGGGCGATGCGCCGTCGTCTCCATGGTGATGCTCCCCATACTAACGCAACGCAGGGGCATTCCCGGCTTCAGTCTTCTTGCTTTTGTCCAGAAGTGTCCCGCAAATGGAACCGGTAAAACGCCGTTTGAATCAGCCTAAAAAACGACGGCGGTTTGCGCGAATCGGGAAATAGTTAGGTTTGATTGCGGCGAGGCGGAGGAATGCACCGCAATTCTGGCGGTGATGGTTGAGGAAGGTTCAACCAGACGGCGCCGCACGAAAAAGCCGGCGCAGCTTCAGCGTCGCCGGCGATTCGAGCGGTGACAGTTGTGTATGTGGCGATGGCGACGCCTGCATCCTCACGGATGCAGGATCACCTTGCCCATGGCCTGACGTCCCGCGAGCACCTTCAGTGCGTCCGCGGTCTGCGCCAGCGGGAAGGTGCGGTCGACATGCGATGAGATCTTGCCTTCTGCGGTCCACTTCACGAGCTTCTCGAGATTGGCGCGGTTCTTCTCCGGGTTGAGCCGGGTCCAGGCGCCCCAGAACACGCCGCGGATGTCGCAGCCCTTCAGCAGCGCGAGGTTCAGCGGCATCTTCGGAATGTCGCCCGCGGCAAAGCCGATCACGAGGAAGCGGCCCTCCCACGCGATCGAGCGCAGGGCCTGCTCGGCGTAGGCACCGCCCACGGGATCGAAGATGATGTCGACGCCCTTGCCGCCGGTGAGTTTTCGCAAGCCTTCCTTGAGATCTTCCTTGGCGTAGTTCAGCGTCAGCTCGGCGCCATGCGCTTTGGCGAATTCGAGCTTCTCGTCCGACGAGGCGCAGGCGATCACCTTCAGGCCCATCAGCTTGCCGAGCTCGCAGGCGGCAAGGCCGGTGCCGCCGGCCGCGCCTAACACCGCAAGGGTCTCGCCCGGCTTCGGGCTGGCGCGATCTTCCAGCGCATGCAGCGCGGTGCCGTAGATGATGATGATGCCGGCCGCGCGGTCGTAATCGAGATTGTCGGGGATCTTCACGATCGACGCCGCCGGCAGCGCGATCTTCTCGCGCGCGCCGTTGTGGCCGCAGGAGGCGACGACGCGATCGCCGACTTTCAGATCGGTGACGCCGGCGCCGATGCTCTCGATCACGCCCGCGACTTCCGCGGCCGGCGAGAACGGGAACGGCGGCTTGATCTGGTACTTGCCCTGAATCATCAGGATGTCGAAGAAGTTCAGCGCCGCCGCCTTGATCGCGATCACCGCTTCGCCGGGACCGGCCACCGGATCCGGCACCTCGGCCAGCACGAGATCGTCGGGCTGGCAATATTGCGAGCAGAGAATGGCTTTCATGACGGCACCTGAAGCGTTTCGAGTGGAATTATAGTTGGTCCGGTTTTGCCGGATTTAGGCACGGCCGACAATCCGGATTCTTTGTCTACGTCAGCACGAAGGCCTATCCTCCGTCATTGCGAGCCAACGGGTCCGCGTGAAGCGCGGCCCGATGACAGGCTCCGCGAAGCAATCCAGACTATTTCCGCGGGACGGACTCTGGATTGCTTCGCTGCGCTCGCAATGACGGAGCAAGAAGAAAATGGAGGATTCAAACGATGTTTGAAACAGGCCTGCTCAGGAACAAGCGCATCCTCGTCACCGGCGGCGGCTCGGGCCTTGGCGCCGCGATGGGGCGTCGTTTCCTCACGCTCGGCGCCGAGCTCGTGATCTGCGGCCGCAAGCTCGACCGGCTGGACGCAGCAGCGAGCGAGATGCGCGCGCAGACCAGTGGCAAGGTCACCACCATCGCCTGCGACATCCGCGACGGCGCCGCCGTCGACAGCATGATAGAGCAGATCTGGCGCGAGGCGCCGCTCGACATCCTCGTCAACAACGCCGCCGCGACCTTCATCGCGCAGAGCGAGCATCTGTCGTTCCGAGCGGCCGATGCGATCCTGGCGCCGACGCTGCATGGCGCAATGTACTGCACGCTCGCCGCCGGCAGGCGCTGGATCGAGGACAAGCATGGCGGCGTCGTGCTCTCGATCCTCTCGACCTCGACCATCACCGGCCGTGCCTTCACCGTGCCGTCGGCAATGGCGAAATCGGCGCTGCTGGCGATGACCAGAAGTCTTGCGGTGGAATGGGGGCCGAAAGGCATCCGCACCGTCGCCATCGCGCCGGGTCCGTTTCCGACCGCGGGCGCGTCGGGGCAGCTCCGCCCCGAAGGCCGTGACGAGGGCTGGACCGCGCGCAATCCGCTTGGCCGGACCGGAGAGCATGGCGAGCTTGCCGATCTCGCCAGCTTCCTGGTCTCGGACCGCGCTGCTTACATCAATGGCGAGATGGTCGTCATCGACGGTGGCGCGCATTTGCGCAGTTCCGGCGCCGAGGATTTGTTGCGTTGGACCGAGACGCAATGGGCCGACCAGCGCGCCGCCCGATCCAAAGCTTAAGGCGGCGCTGATACCGCTAACTGCCTTCCCAAATTGGACTTTCCCGGCTATCCCTGCCGCGGGGACAAAGCGCGGCCGGGCCATCTTCCAGTCACAATATTGAGGGAACCACTCCAGCATGTGGCGGGTGCTATCTTTAGCTTTGATGATCGGCATGATGACGTGCGGGATCGCCGATCTTGCGCGGGCGCAGACGGCGCAACCGGCGCCGAAAGCCGCACCGAAGTCGGCGGCTCCGCCGGCCAATACGACTGCAAAGAGCGCGGCAAAGCCCGAGAGCAAGCCTGCGGCCCCGCCCGCGGCGGTTGCGGGTGGCGCGGAGCCGACCCTGATCGGCCAGTTCGGCACCTGGGGCGCTTATTCGGCGACGCCCAACGGCAAGAAGGTCTGCTTCGCGCTGGCAAAACCCTCGTCGTCGAAGACCAATCCGCCGAATCGGCCGCGCGATCCCGCTTATGCTTTCGTCTCGACCCGTCCGGCCGAGAAGGTGAACAACGAAGTCTCGGTCATGATCGGCTACGCGCTGAAGCCGGGCTCGGAATCGTCGGTCGAGGTCGGCGGCGCCGCCTTCGCCATGTACACGCAGGGCGACGGCCTCTGGATCAAGAACGCGGCCGAGGAGGAGCGGATGGTCGAAGCGATGCGCAAATCCGCCGAGCTGGTCGTCAAGGGGGTGTCGGCCAAGGGCACCGAGACGACCGACACGTTCTCGCTGAAAGGCCTCGCCCAGGCCCTGGACAAGATCGCCCAGGATTGCCGGCGGTAAGCCTCTCGGCTTAGTCCTTTTAGGCTAAGTGACAACCACGGTCGCAATCGGCTGTTCCGGTTGCTATATAGGGCCGGTTCCAAGTTTTTCCGTCTTTCCGGGATGGTCCGAAGGACCAGACCCGGAATCTCGAGGTTCCGGGTTCGACGCTTCGCGCCGCCCCGGAACGACCACCTAGTCAGGTCCATTCAATGCAACCGACGACGACCGAGCCGCATAACGCAATCCTGGTGGAGAAGACGCCACTCGAGACCTATGTGCCGCCGGCGAGGCCCTCGCTGATCGGTCTGTCGCGGACGGAGCTTGCCGATCGCCTCGGCGAGATCGGCGTCGCGCCGGCGCAGCGCAAGATGCGCGTGCAGCAGCTCTGGCACTGGCTCTATTTCCGCGGCGCTCAGAGCTTCGACGACATGACCTCGATCTCGAAGGGCATTCGCGCCGAACTCGCGCAGCATTTTACGGTCGACCGGCCCGAAGTCGTGGCCGAGCAGATCTCCAACGATGGCACCCGCAAATGGCTGCTGCGTCTGCCGAGCGGCGACAATGTCGAGCGCGCCCATGAAGTCGAGTGCGTCTACATTCCCGAGACCGATCGCGGCACGCTCTGCGTCTCCTCGCAGGTCGGCTGCACGCTGAACTGCTCGTTCTGCCACACCGGCACCCAGCGGCTGGTGCGCAATCTCACCGCGGGTGAGATCGTCGGACAGATCATGGTGGCGCGGGATCGATTGAATGATTGGGCCGATCGCGAGGACGGCACGCGCCGCGTCACCAACATCGTGATGATGGGGATGGGCGAGCCGCTCTACAATTTCGACGCGGTGCGCGACGCGCTGCTGATCGTCGGCGACAATGAAGGCATCGGCATCTCCCGCCGCCGCATCACGCTGTCGACCTCGGGCGTGGTGCCGAACATCGTGCGCGCCGGCGAGGAGATCGGCGTCATGCTCGCGATCTCGCTGCACGCGGTGCGCGACGAGCTGCGCAACGAGCTGGTGCCGCTCAACCGCAAATATCCGATCAAGGAGCTGCTGCAGGCCTGTCGCGATTATCCCGGCGCCTCGAATGCGCGCCGCATCACCTTCGAATATGTGATGCTCAAGGGCGTCAACGATTCGCTCGACGATGCAAAATTGCTGGTGAAGCTGCTCAAGGGCATACACGCCAAGATCAACCTGATCCCGTTCAATCCCTGGCCCGGCACCGCGTACGAGTGTTCGGACTGGGACCAGATCGAAAAATTCTCCGAATACATCTTCAACGCCGGCTATTCCTCGCCGGTGCGCACGCCGCGCGGCCGCGACATCCTCGCTGCCTGCGGCCAGCTCAAGTCGGAGACCGAGAAGCTCAGCGCACGCGAACGCCAGGCGCTGCGCGCCATGGCGATGACGGATTGAGGATGACACCGTACTCGACGTTCGTCATGGCCGGGCTTGACCCGGCCATCTGCATTTATGAGCTGTCATTCCGGGGCGCGCGTAGCGCGAACCCGGAATCTCGAGATTCCGGATTCGGCGCTGCGCACCGCTCCGGAATGACGATGATACGCAACAGGTCCATCAGATGTCCCTGATCGGCCGCCTCATCGTCATCTTCATCGGCTTCCTTGCCGCCTGCTTCGTCGGCGGCATGATCGTCGTCGTCGCCCTGCTGTTTCCGGAGTTCGCCGATCTCGGTGCCGGCCCCGTCGATCAGGGCACGATCGACATTTTGCTGGGCTTCGGCTTCATCTTCGTCTCCGGCTTTGCGCTGGTGCCGGCGGCGGTGATCGTTGCGATCACTGAGGCGCTCTACATCCGCAGCGCGCTCGCTTATGCCGTTGGCGGCGGCCTCGTCGGGCTTGGCTGCTATCTCGGCCTCGTTCCCTTTCACTCCGACACATTTCAGTTCGAAGGCATCGTGCGGCGCCATCTGGAGATCATGACCGGCGCCGGCATCGTCGCCGGCGTGGTCTACTGGCTGATCGCCGGCCGCAACGCCGGCGCCTGGCGCATCCCGCCGCCCCCGCGCCAGCCACCTCCGCCGCTGCCGTCGAATTCAAGGCCGGACGCGCGATGAGTCGTGCCGCTTCCGGGGTTTCCATCCCCGTCCCACTCCGCTAAACCGCGCGCCATGAACCGGACTGGACTCTTCATCGCCCTGGCGCTGTGGCTCGTGATCGGCGTTGTTTTCGGCCTCTATCCCGAGCTCGATCTCAAGCTCGCGTCGCTGTTCTTCGACCCCCAAACCAAAACCTTTCCGCTCAAGCTGAACGACTGGGCGGGCTTTGCGCGGGACGCCGCGATGTGGGTCGCCTGGGCCTTCGTGCTGCCGTCGCTTGTGGCGCTCGTGGTCAAGATGATCCGGCCCGACCGTCCCTTGATGGTGTCGGGGCGCGCGATCGTATTTCTGCTGGTCACCATCATCATGTCGGCCGGCATCCTCACCAACCTCACCTTCAAGACCTATTGGGGCCGCCCGCGCCCGGTGGTGGTGACGCAGTTCGCCGGCGACCAGCAGTTCGTGGCGTGGTGGGATCCGCGGGGCGATTGCGTGCGCAACTGCTCGTTCTTCTCGGGCGAGGGCGCGACCGCGTTCTGGACGCTGGCGCCGGCCGCGCTGGCGCCGCCGGCATGGCGCCCGCTCGCCTATGCCGGCGCGGTGGTATTCGGCGCCGTCACCAGCGGGCTGCGCATGGCGTTTGGTGGCCATTTCTTCACGGATGTGGCGATCGCCGGTCTCGTCAGTTTCGTCGTGATCTGGTTTGCCTACGCGCTGATCTACCGCTGGCCACGGACCCGGTTTTCGGACGAGGCGGTCGATGCCGCCCTGACCCGGCTGAACATGCCCGCCTACCGGCTCCGCCGGCGCCTGTTCAGCGGCAAGACCGGTCCCGAACCCTCGGTTTAAGCCATTAAATGGGTGCCGAGCCCCGCGAAATTTGATATTCGCGCGGTCAACCCGTCCATGACATCAGCCCCTTGAGACCCGATTGGAAGCGCCATGACCACGATCCTGAAAAGCCTGCCCAAGGGTGAGAAAGTCGGCATCGCTTTTTCGGGCGGCCTCGATACCTCTGCGGCGCTGCTCTGGATGAAGCAGAAGGGCGCGCGCTGCTACGCCTACACCGCCAATCTCGGCCAGCCCGACGAGGCCGACTACAACGAGATCCCGCGCAAGGCGATGGAGTTCGGTGCCGAGAAGGCCCGGCTCGTCGATTGCCGCACGCAGTTGGTCCATGAAGGTATCGCCGCGATCCAGTCGGGCGCCTTCCATATCTCGACCGGCGGCATCACCTATTTCAATACCACCCCGCTCGGCCGCGCCGTCACCGGCACGATGCTGGTCGCGGCGATGAAGGAAGACGGCGTCAACATCTGGGGCGACGGCTCGACCTTCAAGGGCAACGACATCGAGCGCTTCTATCGCTACGGACTGCTCACCAATCCCGGCCTGAAGATCTACAAGCCCTGGCTCGACCAGCAGTTCATCGACGAGCTCGGCGGTCGCGCCGAGATGTCGGCGTTCATGACCGCCCAGGGCTTTGCCTACAAGATGAGCGCCGAAAAAGCGTATTCGACCGACAGCAATCTGCTCGGCGCCACGCACGAAGCCAAGGACCTCGAGAGCCTCGACAGCGGCATCAAGATCGTCAACCCGATCATGGGCGTGCCGTTCTGGCGCGACGACTGCAACGTCAAGGCCGAGAAGGTCGCGGTGCGTTTCGAGGAAGGGCAGCCGACCGCGCTCAACGGCCAGACCTTCGCTGATCCTGTCGCGCTGTTCCTGGAGGCCAACGTCATCGGCGGCCGCCACGGCCTCGGCATGAGCGACCAGATCGAGAACCGCATCATCGAGGCCAAGAGCCGCGGCATCTATGAAGCGCCGGGCATGGCGCTCTTGCACATCGCCTATGAGCGCCTCGTCACCGGCATCCACAACGAGGACACCATCGAGCAGTACCGCATCAGCGGCATGCGTCTCGGTCGTCTGCTCTATCAGGGCCGCTGGTTCGACTCGCAAGCGTTGATGCTGCGTGAGACCGCGCAGCGCTGGGTCGCGCGCGCCGTCACCGGCGAGGTGACGCTGGAGCTGCGCCGCGGCAACGATTATTCGATCCTCAACACCGAGAGCCCGAACCTCACTTATGCGCCTGAAAGGCTCAGCATGGAGAAGGTCGAGGATGCCGCGTTCTCGCCCGCCGACCGCATCGGCCAACTGACCATGCGCAATCTCGACATCGCCGATACCCGGACCAAGCTCGGTCTCTATTCGAAGACCGGTTTGCTGTCGGGCAGCGAAGGCTCGCAGATATTCAAGCTCGAGAACGACAAGGGCTAATGCCCTCGCTGCCGCAGGGTGGGCAAAGCGAAAGCGTGCCCACCATCTTTCCGCGACCGAGATAGTGGTGGGCACGGCGCTCACGCGCCTTTGCCCACCGGACGATTGCGCGTAGCCCGGATGGAGCTACGCGCTTAATGACGATGTCATGCTCGACCGTTACGATTCCGCTCCTGTTGGAAACGGAATCGCGGAGCATCGCGTATGGTCAAGAGATCGGCACTCGCCTCTCTCATCGTCCTCGTTGGGACATCGTCATTGTCGGCTCAGACGATCTATCCGATCGATCGTGCCGAGATCCTGACCGGCGCGCAGTTCGACTTCAAGGTCGAGTTTCCCGGGCCGGTCGATCCGGCCAAGTTGAAGGTGACGGTGAACGGCGCGGATTATGCGACCGCGTTCGGCCGTTCGGCGACCTTCATCGAGCGCGAGGACGGCAAGGAGCAGTCGGCGCTGATTCTGCGCGACGTCACGCTGACCACGCCGGGCAGCATTGCCGTGGATGTGAGCGACGGCACGCGCCAGCGCAGCGTCACGTGGATGGTCTACGACACGGGTCCGCGCAAGGCGAAGAACGTCATCCTGTTCATCGGTGATGGCATGTCGCCGGCGCATCGGGTCGCGGCCCGAATCCTGTCCAAGGGCATTGCGGAGGGCAAGAGCCGCGGGAAGCTCGCCATCGACGACATGCCTCATATGGCCCTGGTGGCGACCGCGGGCTCGGACTCGATCATCACGGACTCCGCGAACTCGGCCAGCGCCTATGCGACCGGGCACAAGAGTGCCGTCAACGCTCTCGGCGTCTATGCGGACCGCACTGCAAGCCCGTTCGACGATCCCCGGGTCGAAACCATCACGAGCCTCGCCAGGAGGCGGCTCGGCATGGCGATCGGCATCGTCACCAACACCGAGATCGAAGACGCAACGCCGGCGGCGATGGTCGCGCATACGCGCCGGCGCGCGGCCTATGACGAGATCGTTGAGCAGTTGTTCGCGGCCAGGCCGGATGTGGTGATGGGCGGCGGCAGCGCGAATTTCCTGCCGAAATCTGCCGCCGGCTCCAAGCGCAAGGACGAGACCGACTACATCGCGAAGTTTCGTGACGCAGGCTACCAGGTGGCGACCACCGCGAGCGAGCTCAGCGCTTCTGCCGCAAAGCCGGAGACGGGCAAGCTGCTCGGCCTGTTCGCCACGGGCAACATGGACGGTGCGCTTGACCGCAAATTCCTGAGAGGTGGCGGCGTGAAGAAGTTTCCCGAGCAGCCTGACTTGACCGAGCAGGTGCAGGCAGCGCTGGACATCCTTGCGAAGAGCGAGGCCGGCTTCTTCCTGATGGTCGAATCCGGACTGATCGACAAATATGCGCATGTCCTCGACATGGAACGGGCCGTCTACGACACGATCATGCTCGACAATGCGGTGCGCCAGACCCGCGAATGGGCGCGTGCGCGGGGCGATGATACCCTCATCCTGGTGCTCGCGGACCACAATCATCCCAACGGCCTTGTCGGCACGATCAACGACGACATGAGCGCCACGCCTAACGTTTCCCTGCGCGAGCGCGTCGGCGTCTACGAGCAGGCCGGATTTCCCAATTATCCGGCGCCCGATGCGGATGGCTATCCGTCACGCGTCGATGTCAGCCGCCGGCTCGCGATCTTCTCGGCCAGCCTGCCGGACCACTACGAGACGTTCCGCCCGAAGCTCGATAATCCCAACGAGCCCACCGTCAAGGCGGGCGACGACGGGACCTTCAAGGCCAACGACAAATACAAGGACGTCCCAGGCGCGGTGCTGCGCCCGGGCAATCTGTCGGCAATGATCGGCGCCAGCGTGCATTCGGGTGAGGACGTCATCCTCACCGCGACCGGGCCGGGCAGCGATGGTGTGCGCGGCTCGATGGACAATACCGAAGTCTTTCGCCTCATGGTCGACGCGTTGGGGCTGGCCGCTCGGCAGTAGCAGCGATGCGGTCCAAACAAAAATGGCCGGGATTGCTCCCGGCCATTTGCATTTGTGCTTGCCGTTACCGCGGCGGCGCGGTGCCGGCCGGAGGCGGCGGCAGCGAAGCCTGGCCACCGTTGAGCAGCGGCGTGATGTTGCGGATGGTCACGCGCCGGTTTATCAGGCTCGGACCCTGCGACTGCTCCTTCAGATACTGCTCGCCATAGCCCTGCGACGTCAGGTTCTCCGCGGGCACGTTGAATTGCTGCGTCAGCAACTCGGCCGCGGACTGCGCACGACGGTCCGACAATGACAGATTGTCGACCTCGTTGCCGACCGCGTCGGTGTGTCCCTCGATCAGGAACACCGCGCGCGGGTTCTGCTGAATCGCCTGGTTGAGGCCGTCGGCGATCACCTGCAGCCGAGCCGCCTGGTCCGGCGGGATGGTCCACGATCCCGTCTCGAAGTTGATCGAGTTGACGTCGATGCTCGGCATCTGCATGCGAACATTGGGGCTGTAGCGGATCTCGTCGAGCGAGTAACGCCGATCGATCCGCTGCACCGGCGGCGCAACCATCGTTTGGTAGATCACGTCCGGCGACGCTTCCTGGGCGTCGACGATGTAGCGATCATAGGGAATGTTCACGACCGGCGGCGGCACGTCGACATAGAAGCCGCCGACCGCCCGCGGATCGCGGTAGGTGTTGTCGATGATGACGAGCTCGCCCCCGCGGGGGTCCCTGCGGATTCGCCGCCGCAGCGAACCGTCCGCACCGACCACGGTGATGATCTCGCTGCCGTCGGGACGGACCACGACGGTGCGGGTTTCACCGCCGACGGTGTCGGTGCGGATGTCACGGGCGCCATAGCGGAAGCGATAAAGGTCGTTGCCGCGGACGTAAGCCTGCCCGCCCGGATCGCGGATGATGATGCGGTCCGGCTCGGTGTAGATGGTGCGGCCACCTTCGACGACCTCACGTCGCTGGCTGTGCATGTCGGCAATGGTGGCGCCGATCACGGCGCCGGCCACCACGCCTGCACCGATCGCGAGCGGGGTCAGGTCGCGCTGCTGCGGGCGCGGCGGAGGCGGCAAGGGTGCGGCGATCGTCGGCGCGGCCCGGAAGGC